>DATBHH010000115.1:0-40452 GCA_036557525.1 Solirubrobacterales bacterium
CGGGCGACCGCCTCGGGGAAGTTCTCGTAGATCTTGAGGTCGATCGGCATCCAGTCCGTCGTGCCGTGCCTGTGGTTGACGACGGCGACGAGGGCCTCGATCCGCTCCAGGTACTCGGCGTACTCGGGGACGTCCTGGCGCGATGGCTGGAGGTGGGCGATGAAGGTCACCTTCTCCCGGAACTCGGGGTGCTGCTGGAGGAAGGTGTCGAAGGCGGTGAAGCCGCGCAGCACGTTCTTCGAAAGATCGGCGCGGTCGACCCGGATGATCAGGTGCTCGCGGCGGCGTTCGAGGACCTCGCGCTCGGCCGCCATCACCTCCGGCGAGGAGGCCGCCCGCAGCAGGCGCTCGGCGTCGATCGAGAGCGGGTACGCGCGCGCCAGCGTCTGGCCCCCGGCGTGCCGCACGACCGCGTCCTCGTAGTCGACGTCGGCCTCGAGCAGCTCGTCGCAGCAGCGCAGGAAGTTGACGCAGTAGGAGTGGGTGTGGAACCCGATGATGTCGTTGGCGAGCATCCCGCGGAAGATCGCCTCGCGGATCCGGCCCGGCAGGATCCGCCAGCTGTCGGGCTGGGACCAGGGGATGTGGACGAAGTGGTGAAGGAAGGCGTCGGGGCGCTCGTCGCGGATCATCCCGGGGGCCGTGTAGAGGTGGTAGTCGTGGAGCATCACCAGTGGCCGCTCCCGCGAATCGATCTGGCCGAGGACGGCTTGGGCGATGTCCCGGTTGACCGCCTGGTAGCCGAAGTCCCAGGCGTCGAGCTCCTCCTGGCGGACGTCGGGGGCGTTCGAGAGGTCCCAGAGGTAGTGCTGGATGAACCACAGCATCGGGTTGGCGATGACGTTGTAGAACTGGTCGTAGGCCTCGGCGTCGCTGCCGACCATCAGGACCCGGTAATCGATCCCGTCGATCGAGAGCTCCACGGGCCCTCCCCGTTCTTCGGAGACCGCGATGTCCTCGTCGGTCATCGCCGAGGCGATCCAGAGCGCGTCGCGATGCGAGACCAGGCCCGACAGCGCGGTCACCAGCCCGCCGCCGCCCCGCCGCACCACCCGCTCGCCGTTCTCGTCGCGGTCGAACTGGGCGGGGCCGCGATTGGAAACGATGATCAACGGGTCCCGATCGCTCACCCGATCAGCCTACCCCTGGTGCCAGGTCCGCCGCCCCCGGACGCGGGAGCGAGGGCCCCATCCATCTCTGTTTCCCCGGGCCCGAGCGGGAGCAGAGGAGGCGGCGGTTATGTGTTCAGTTCGGTGAACAGATTCAGCCAGTCGCGGAGCAGGCGCGGAGAGAGGAACCGCTGGCGTGCGCGTTCCTTGCCGGCTTTGCCGAGGCGCTTGCCGAGCTCGGGGTCGCGCAGGATGTCGACGGTGCGTTCAGCGCAGGCCTCGGACGAGTCGACCAGGTAGCCGCTGACACCATCCTCGATCTGCAGCGGGATGCCGCCGACGTTGCCGGCCACCGTCGGCCGCCCCTTCCAGAGCGCCTCGGTGACGGTCAGCCCGAAGCCCTCCCGGATCGACTTCTGAAGGACGACGTCCGATTGCGACTGAAAGGCGTTGACCTCGATCGCGCCGACGTTGTTGAGGTTGTTGAGGATCTTGATGTCGGGATCGCCGCCCGCGTACTCGAAGGTGTGCTGGAAGAACTCCCATCCCTCGGGGTCGTCGGTCGCCATCGAGCCGACCAAGGCCAGCTGCACGTCGGGCAGTTCCTCGGTGACCGAGCGATAGGCGTCGATGACGCCGATCGGGTCCTTCCAGGGGTCGAAGCGCGAGACCTGTGTTATCAGCGGCCGGTCGACGTCGATCCCGAACTGGTTGCAGACGAAGGCGGCGTCGTCCGGGGAGAACGCCATGTTCTTCGGCGACAGGGGGTCGATCGCCGGCGGGATGATCCGGATCCCGGAGTTGCCGTCGATCCCGTCGGGGACGTAGTCGGGGAGGTGCCAGACCGTCGCGTCGTACTCCTCGATAAGCGGCTGCAGGCGGGCGATCGGGGCGGGGTTGGGCTCGGAGAGGTCGATGTGGCAGCGCCAGATCCAGCTGCGGCTCTTCTCGGCGGCGCCGCGCCGCAACCCGATCGGCTGCGGGTCGTGGACGACGATCGTGTCCCACTCGCCTTCGAGCCCCCTGGCGTTCAGCTCGTTGATTTCGTCGAACAGCTCCCACTGCTCGTCGCTGAGCGTCTCGTCGGCGCCCTGAAGCGAATTGTGCAGGAGCTTGGTCGCGTTGAAGAACTCTTCCTTGCCGAAGATCACCTGCCAGTGCGCGTCGAGCCCGGCGTCGCGCATCAGCGGCACGATTGTGTAGAGGATCTCCGAGACGCCGCCGCCGAACGCGGTCGCGCTGACGTGGAGGACCCGGTGGCCCTGGAGCGGCTCGGCCAGCGCCCGGATCTGTTCGCTCAGCTCCCTGCCGGCGATGTGGGTGTAGTCGGCAAGCGACTTGTTGCCGAGGGCGACTTCCTGGAGCATCGCCGCGGATTTCTACACGCAGCGAGGACGGAGCGTCCGACAGGCCGGTCTCAGCCGCCGGGATTGTGCTCCGGCCGGGTGCCGAGGGTGACCTCGACCTTCTCGGTTTCCCCGTCCTCGTGAAGCACCTCGAGGGTCACCCTGTCGCCCGGTTCGAATTCGGCGATCCGGTTGGCGAGGTCGTCCGGTTCGACGACCTTGTGGCCGTCGATCGAGAGGATCACGTCGCCGCCGGTCCGGTACGGGAGGCCCTGGAACCGGATCCTCCCGTCGCCGCCGCGCAGGCCCGCTTCGTCGGCGGGACCGCCGGGCACGACTTCGGCCAGCAGTCCGCCGTAGTCGGTGTCGAGGTTGAGCCGGTCGGCGAGCTGCGGGTACAGCGCCTGGGTCGAGACGCCGATGTAGGCGTATTCCGCCTTGCCGCCGTTCTCGAGCTGTGAGACGGAGCGCTCGACCGCCGATATCGGGACCGCGAAGCCGACTCCGTCGTTGGCGCCGGAGTTGGTCTCGATCTGCTGGTTGATGCCGATCACGCGGGCGTCGGCGTCGAGCAGCGGCCCGCCGGAGTTGCCGGGGTTGATCGAGGCGTCGGTCTGGATCGCGCCCTCGATCTGGAATTCGGTCAGCGAGCGCACCGAGCGTTCGGTCGCCGAGACGATCCCCACCGAGAGCGATTGCTGCTCGCCGAACGGGCTGCCGATCGCCGCCACCGGCTGGCCGACGACGAGGTCGCGGTCGTCGCCGAGCCTAAGCGGGTGGAGTTCGAGCCCGTCGGGATCGACTTCGAGCAGGGCGACGTCGGCGAAGGGGTCGACCCCGACGATCTTCGCCGAGACGACGTTGCGATCCGGGAACTCGACGTAGACCGCTTCGGCCTCCTTCCGTTCGCCGCTCGTGTCGTCGGTGACGACGTGGGCGTTGGTGACGATCCTTCCGTTCTTGTCGAGGACGAACCCGGAGCCTTCGGCGCCGCCGGTTTCGGTTATCGAACGGATCGTTACAACCCCCGGCGAGGCTCTGCGGAAGACGGTGGCGGCGTTGAATCCGGGGGCGCTCGTCTCGACCGCGACGTGGGTGATCGTCTTTTCCGCCGCGGCCGATTCAGAACCGCCGCCCCCACCCCCGCCGCTCGAGCCGCACCCTGCGAGCGCCGGGATCAGCAGCAGGGCCGCGATCGCGACTCGCGCCGCCGCGAAAATGGGTCGCGCCTCGCTCCCTCTCGAAGAATCAGACATGCACGTTCGGTCGCTCCGCGCTCCCGCCCTCACACTCCGGCCCCGGTCGGCTCGTTGACGACGAGCGGCGCCGCCTCGGCGGGGGCCGGGGGCAGGTCGAGCGTGAACGCCGTGAACCGCCTGGTCGAGGTGATCGAGATCCGGCCGCTCATCCGCTGGGCCAGCTCGCGAGCGATCGCCAGCCCGAGCCCGGACCCGCCCGACGGCTTGGCCGTGTAGAAGCGCTCGAAGATCCGGCCCTGGACGCGCTGCGGGATGCCGGCACCGTCGTCGGAGACGGTCAGCTCGGCCCTGCGGTTGACTGAATAGACGGTCACGGTCACGCTCGCGCCCTCGGGGGTGTGGGTGAGGGCGTTGTCGAGCAGGATACGGACGATCTGCCGGGCCCGTTCAGGATCGGCGGTCGCCATCACCTGGTGATCGGGCGTTCGCAGCTCGAGGCGCGAGCCACGCAGGTCGGCACGCGGGCCGAACTCGCGGGCGACGCTGCGCGCGATCTCGGTCAGGTCGACGCTGCTCGGGGCCATCACGATGCCGCCCGCGTCAAGCTGCGAGAGGTTGAGGAGGTCGGCGGTGAGCTTCGTCAGGCGGTCGATCTGCTGGCGCATCGTGCGGACGAACTCTTCGCGCTCCTCCGGCGTCGGTTCGTCCTCCTCGAGCAGCTCGACGAAACCCCCGAGGCTGAAGATCGGGGTCCGCAGCTCGTGCGAGGCATTGGCGATGAACTGCTTGCGGGCGTTGTCGAGCTCGGCCAGGCGGCGCTGCATCTCGTTGAAGCTGCGTGCGAGTTGGCCGAGCTGGCCCGAGGAGTCGACCGGGATCCGGGCGCCGAAGTCGCCTTCGGCGACCTTGTGCGCCGCCTCCTGGATCTTCCGGATCCGCTGGGTCGCCAGCGTCGCGAAGTAGATCCCGGTCGCGAGGGCCGGGATCAGCGCGATCAGCGCCCCGACGGTGATCGCCTCCTTGGCGTCGGAGATGCCGGCGATGTGAACCGCGTAGACGTAGATGACGACCGCGGTCGCGACGGCGATGCCCAACGAGATCATCGTGATCCGGTTGCCCAGCGGTGTGAGTTGTAGGCGCCTCATTCCTGGAAGCGGTAGCCGACGCCGCGAACGGTGAACAGGAACTCGGGCTCCTTCGGGTTCTGCTCGAGCTTTTCACGGAGGTGGCGGATATGGACGTCGACGGTGCGCGGGTCGCGGTACTCGGAGTCGCCCCAGACGCACTCCAGCAGCGTCTGGCGGCTGAGGACCCGGCCGGGGGAGCGCGCCAGCGCACTGAGGATCTCGAACTCGACGTAGGTCACCTTGACCTCCACGCCGCGCAGGAGGACCATGCGGCGGCCGAAGTCGATCGTCAGCTCGCCGTGCTCGATCGATCCCTCGTCCCGGAACTCGCCGATCATGCGCGAGCGCCGCAGCGCCGCCTTGACCCGGCTGCGGAACTCGCGCATCGAGAACGGCTTGGTGATGTAGTCGTCGGCGCCGACCTCGAGCCCGGCGACCTTGTCCGTCTCGCTGCCCTTTGCGGTCAGCATGATGATCGGCACCTGGCTGTTGCGGCGCAGCTGGCGGCAGACCTCGACGCCGTCGAGCTTGGGCAGCATCAGATCGAGGATGACGAGGTCGAAGCGCGCCTCGCTGAAGCGCTGAAGCGCCTCCTGCCCGTCGATCGCCGAGGTGACGTGGTAGCCGTCTTTCCGCAACGGATAGCTGAGCAGCGTCTGTACCGATTGCTCATCGTCGACGAGGAGTATCCGAGCGGTGCCGTTCGGCATCAGAACGGCTCGCGCTTCGCTCGCTGCGCAAAGGACCGGATATGGATGCCTGCTGGCTCCGCGCTCATCGGACAAAGGGTAATCCGCGCACAGTGCGGGGCGATCTGGACAAATGTCGGACTACCAAGAACTAATGATCTGAGATGATTCCGCCGATAGGAGGGACATGGCAACCGAGCAGTTGAAGAGCATGATCGAAGCCGGGCAGTACAGGCCCAATCCGGCGCTCGTCGCGGAGGCGATGCTGAGTCGGCGAAGCGTGCGCGAGCTGCTCACCGCGAGTGAGCCGCTCAGGCAAGCTGATCGAAGCCGGCCGAGCGCACTGGCGAGCCGTCGGGCAGCCTGATCTCGACCCCGTCCCCGGCGACCAGCTCGCCGATCCGGGTGAGCCCGACCCCGTTCGGAGCGTCCGCCGCTGCCGCGAGCGCCGCCTCGACCCGGTCGGGGGGCAGGGCGGCAAGCAGCTCGTAGTCCTCGCCGCCCGAGGCCGCGAGCTCCAGCGGGTCGCGTCCCGCCGCAGTCGCGACCTCCGCAACCCCGGCCGCGACCGGCAGCGCGGCGGCGTCGATTCGGGCGCCGGCCCCGCTCGCTGCCGCCAGCCGGCGGGCGTCGCCGGCGAGCCCGTCGCTGAGGTCGATCATCGCCGTCGCCCCGGCCGCGGCCAGGGCGCGGCCGGCGTCGATGCGCGGCCGCGGCTCGAGCTGGCGGGAGATCAGAGCCGCCTTCCGGTCGGCGCTGAGGCTCTCGGCCGAGTCCGGATGCTCGAGCAGGAACAGGCCCGCCGCGGCGCCGCCGAGCTCGCCGGTCAGCACGAGGACGTCACCCGGGCGCCCGCCGGAGCGGGCGACGAGCCGGCCGGCGTCGGCGGCGTGGCCGACGACGGTGATCGCCAGCGTCAGCGCCGGCGCCCGGGTCACGTCGCCACCGGCCAGCGACGTCCCGGTCTCGGCGGCGATCGCGGCGAGGCCGTCGAGCAGCTCTAAGCACCCGGCCTCGTCGAGGTCGGTCGGGACGCCGAGGACGACGTAGGCCTCGCCCGTCTCCGCCCCCATCGCGGCGAGGTCGGATAGCCCGGCGGCCAGCGCCTTGGCGCCGATCTGCGCCAGGCTCGCCTGCTCGCGCCGGAAGTGCACACCGTCGACGAGGGCGTCCACCGAGGTCGCGGTGGCCGCGGCGGGGGCGGTCACCGCCGCGTCGTCGCCGCTGCCGAGCAGCACCCTCGGGCCCGGCTGTGGCAGCCGTTCCCGCACGCGCGCCAGAAGCTCGAACTCGCCCATCCAGCCATTCTGGCGTCGGGCCGGCGGCGGTGCGGCTTCCGCGCTGTCTATGGTGCGACGCCATGACCGCGGGGTACGAGAGCCGGTGATGGAGCAACGACAGCCGATACTCCACCGGATCGGCGAAGCCGGCGCCAGGTTCGGCACCAGCCCGCCGCGGAGCAAGCGGGTCCGGTTCGCGATCCAGCTCGGCCTCGCCGTGCTGATCTTCGGCTTCCTGGTTCTGACGGTCGTCGACCAGTGGTCCGAGATCAAGGACAAGGGGGTCCACTTCCACGTCCTCTGGCTGATCCCGGCCTTCATCGTCCTGCCGATCTACTACGCGCTGAGCGCGCTCGGGTGGGACCTGATCCTCCGCTTCCTCGGCTACCGGATCGGGATGGGCCGGGCCCAGGTCGCGTGGGGCCAGCCGCTCCTCGCCCGCTATGTGCCCGGCAGCGTCCTCTACGTGCTCGGCAGGGTCCTGCTCTCGGAGCGCGCCGGCGTTCCGCGCCGCATCACCCTCGCGAGCATCGCCTACGAACAGGCGGTGGCCGCGACCTCGGCGATCGCGATCGCGTCGTACTTCTTCATCAACCATCCCGACCTCCAGGGCCAGCCGCTGCGCTGGGCGGTGCTGCTGCTGGTCCCGGCGGCTATCGTCGTCCTGCACCCTCGCGTCTTCGGCCCGCTCGCCAACCGCATTCTGCGGGCGTTCGGCCGCGAGCCGCTCCCGGCGGTGATATCGCTCCAGGGCATCCTCATCCTGATCGTCGTCTTCGCGGCGATCTGGGGCGTGATCTCGATCGGCGTCTACTGCGTTGCTCGCTCGGTCTCCGACGTCCCGGTCGACGAAGTGCTCACCGTCGGCTCGGCGCAGGCCGTGGGATACGTCGCCGCGCTCGCGACCCTGGTCGCCCCGGCCGGCCTCGGCGTCCGCGACGCGGCCTTCGCCTGGGCGGTCAAGGTCGCGGTCCCGGGCAACAGCTTCGCGATCGGCTCGCTGATCGCGATCGCCGTCCGCGGCGTCCAGACGCTGGTCGAAGTGATCTACGTCGCCGCCGTCACCGCGCTCGGCAAACGCGAGGGGTGGTCGATTCCGACCGGGGTGCTCCATCCGTCGGTGGAGGAGGCGGACGAGACCGCTGGGGGCAAGCAGGAGATCCATACGCCCGAAATCCTCTGAGGGTCAGGGGGGCGGTTTGGGTGTCCTCGCCCGGACAAGTGACGGCCTAATCAGGCCGTCATTTTGAGTATCCGCCCGCTCGAGGGACACCCAAGCCGCCTCACTCGAGCAGCTCGGGAGGAAATCCGGGCCGGGTCTCGCCGCTCGCGAACGGCCGGTCTCCCGCAGCCGGAGGGAGCCCGATCTCTTTCCGTGAGCGGTTAGAGCGGTACCCGCGCAGCCAGCTGGAGGGCGGTGAGGGCGAGGATGGCGCCGAGAAGCCAGTTGTCGCGTGAGAGGGCGGCGAAGGGGAGGGCCCAGATCACGTACCACGGCAGCAGCCAGGCGCTGGCCAGCAGCAGTCCGAGGGTGGCCCAGCCCGTGGCCCGAATCCAGTCGCCGCCGCGAAGGACCCAGCGGCAGAGCAGGACCACCAGCGCCGCGAGAGCAGCCGCGGTCAGGGCCCGGAGCGGGCCGGTCCCCACCCCGAGCAGCTCGGAGAGGAGGTTGGGGGCGCTGAAGTTGCTGACCCGGCCCTGGTTCTCGCCGACGAGCTCGGCCGAGTCGAGGGCGTGGCCGCCGAACGCGGCCAGGGCAGCGGCGGCGATCGCGAGACCGGCGGTCGCGGCGCCGGCGAGGAACCGCCTGGAACGGAGCGAGCCGAGCAGGGAGAACGGCGCGACGACGGCCGCGCTCAGCTTGAGGCCGACCGCGGCGATCACGGCCGCCCCACCGCTCCCGTCGCGCAGGGCGAGCACCGCCGCGCATCCGGCGAGCGCGGCGAGCGTGACCGTCGCGTCGTTGTGGGCGCCACCGACGACGTGGACGAGGACCAGGGGGTTGAGAGCGACGATCGCGAAGCAGCGGCGCGGGTCGAGGCCGCGGGCGGGGGCCATGCGGGCGGCGAGCAGGGCCAGCGCCAGCACCGACGCCGCCGCGACCGCCTTCAGGGCCCACAGCGCTGCGGGCACCGAGAGGTATGCGAGCGGGTAGGTCGCGAGCGTGAAGAGGGGGCCGTAGGAGCTGGCCGATTCGGTCCAGCCGACGTGGGCGAAGCTGGGATCCGCGGCCGCGTCGATCGGAGCGTGCGTGTAGGGATTGAGCCCGTGCAGGGCCCCGAGGCGGGCGTAGCCGATGTAGCTGAAGACGTCCTGCGAGAGGAGTGGCGGGGAGAGGGCGAAGGCTGCGATCAGCACCGCGGCGACCCCCAGGAGCGCCCGGCGGTCGATCGCCATCGCCGCCGCCAGCACGCAGAGATAGCCGGCGAATGCCGCCCAGAGCAGCGCATAGTAGGGCCCGGCGCCCACCCCGAGGCCCTCGCCGTAGATGCCGAGCAGCCAACCCGGCGCTTCGCCACTCGCCGCCGGCACCAATCCCGGTCCCGGCGCGGCCAGCGGGACCGCGGCCATGAGGAGGATGGCCAGGCCCGCGAGGCCGATCGCCCGCAGGCCCCTCGAGCCGTCAGCCAGCCCCGACCCCCCCGGTCGCGGTGCCGCTGCCGACCCCGGTGCTCGGACCGCCGCCTCCGCCGCCGCCACCGCCGGGGCTGGGGGCCGGTTCGGGGGGCGGGGCGGGGGTCGGTTGCTGACCGACGCCGGGCGCGTATGCGTTGGGGTTGTAGCCGCCGACCGCGTTCTGGCCGGGCAGCTTCCTGCCGCCGCCTCCGATTTCTTTTTCTCCGGCCCGCCGCCCCGAGAGGCCGCCGCCTCGGGGACCAGACGCCGTGTAGTGGCCGTAGAACGGGGCCCAGCTGATCGGCGTTTCCGGTTCGGAGTATTCCTCGCAGGGGATTTCTGCGTTCGAGTAGACCGCGTTCCAGATTTCCGCCGGGAACGTCCCGCCGAACACCGTGATCCCGTGGACGCTCGTCATTTCGATGTCGTTCGACTGCGGGTACCCGACCCAGACCACGGTCGAGAGATTCGGCTGGTAGCCGGCGAACCAGGCGTCGGTGTAGTTGTCGGTCGTTCCCGTCTTGCCGGCCTGGCCCGGGCAGCCGGTGTAGGCCGCGGTGCCGGTGCCGCCGGTGATGTTGTCGTGCAGGAGCCGGGTCACCTCGTAGGCGACCGCTTCGGAGATGACCCGCTTCGGTTCGGCGTGCTCGGGGTGATCGACGCGGCCGTCGGGGAACACGACCTTGCGGATCGCGATCGGGTTGCGATGGATGCCACCCGATGCGAGCGTCGCGTAGGCGTCGGACATCTCGAGCGGCGAGACGCCGATCCGCAGGCCGCCGATGCCCTCGGCCGGGATCCCGTCGAGTTCCGTTTCGATCCCCATCGAGTTCGCCGTTTCGGCGACGTTTGCGGGCCCGACGTCGAGGTCGAGCTGGGCGAAGACGGTGTTGTCGGACGCCACCGTCGCCTGCTCGAGGTTGATCGTCCCCAGGTAGCCCTCGTCGGCGGTGTGGACTTCCCAGTGGCCCCACTTCGGCAGGTCGAGGTTGAGCGGCTTCGACGTGTAGTAGGTCGAGTAGGGGTCGATGCCCTGCTTGATCGCCGTCGTCAGGACGAAGGTCTTGAACGTCGACCCGGGCTGGCGATGGCCCTGGGCGGCGAGGTTGAACTGGCTGACGTTGTAGCTCGAGCTCGAGACCATCGCCCTGATGTAGCCGGTGGCGGGTTCGATCGAGACCAGCGCCGAGGCCGGATCTTCGGAGTACGGGAAGGTCGATCGCACCGCTTCCAGGCCCACCCGCTGAAGCTTCGGGTCGATCGTCGTGTAGACGCGGAGGCCGCCCTGGCGGACGGTGTTGACGCCGTACTTTTCGATCAGCTTGTCCTCGACGTAGTCGAAGAAGTACGGCTGGCGGCGTTCGAAGTAGGTGTCGGAGAGCTTCAGCTGAAGCCCCCGCTGCTCGCCCTCGAGCGCGCGGCGTTCCGAGATGTAGCCGAGTTCGCCCATTTTCGCCAGCACCTCGTTGCGGCGTTCGAGCGCGCCCTTCGGGTTGAGGATCGGGTTGTACTCCGACGGTGCCTGCGGCAGCCCGGCCAGCAGCGCCGCCTGCTCCAGGGTCAGCTTCCAGACCGGCTTCGAGAAGTAGATCTGCGAGGCGGCCTGGACGCCGACCGCCGTGCTGCCGTTGATCGTCCCGTAGGAGGCCCCGTTCAGGTACTTGCCGAGGATGTTTTCCTTGCTGTACTTCTTCTCGTACTCGAGCGCGAGCTTGGCCTCCTGGATCTTGCGTTCGAGGTTGCGCTTCGGGTCGGTGATGCAGAGGTTCCGCATCAGCTGCATCGTGATCGTCGAGCCGCCCTGGACTACCTTGCCCGCCTCGAGGTTCTTGACCAACGCTCGCAGGCCGCCCTCGACGTCGACCCCATCGTGTTCGTAGAAGCGCTGGTCCTCGATCGCGACGGTCGCGTATTTGAGGTCGTCCGGAACCCGCTTGATCGAGACCGGGGTCCGGGCCTCGTCGGAGGAGATGTAGCCGAGGCGGTTGCCGTCGCCGGAGAAGAGGACCGAGTTGCCGCCGCGGTCGATCGGCTTGCAGTCGGAGAGCGGCGGCGCCTTGGCGGCGACGTCGAGGACCCACGAGGCGATCCCGACGGTCAGGATCCCGAGCAGGGCGAGCGCCGCCGCGAGGACGAAGATGATCTTGCCGCGGGCCCCGCTGCGTCGGCGGGCGCGGCGGCGTTGGCGCGGCGTCATGCGGAAAAGGGTACTTCGACGCCGCTAGGGCTCAGGCCTGCGTGTCGCCGACCGAGTGGTTGTGGACGATCCCTTCGACCAGCAGCTGGTTGGGGATCACGACCGCGCTCGCGTCGCCGGGGTCGACGTAGGTGTAGCCGAGGGTGATGTCGATCACCCGGCCTTCGACCCCTTCGAACGAGATCCGGTCGCCGATTTTGATCGGCTGCGAGATCGCGAGCTGAACGCCGGCCACGAGGTTGCCGAGGGTGTGCTGGGCGGCGAAGCCGATGATCGCGGCGGCGACCGCGGTCGAGGCGAGGATCCCGGTGGCGAGCCGGTTC
This sequence comes from Solirubrobacterales bacterium, assembly GCA_036557525.1. Lineage (GTDB taxonomy): Bacteria > Actinomycetota > Thermoleophilia > Solirubrobacterales > 70-9 > VRUE01. The sequence goes on from DATBHH010000115.1 coordinate 11,887, forward strand.
AGCTCGGTGAACTGGGCGAGAGCGAGGGCCGCGAGGACGATCAGGGCGACCAGGACCAGCATCCGGCGCAGAAAGCGGAGCCTCGTCCGCGTCGAGCGCGAGACCTGTGAGACTGCCGGCGGCATGGAGGCAAAGCTACCCCCAAAGCCGAGCTTCCCCTACTCGAACTGGGGGCCGGCGGCGGCGCTGTTCGGGGTCGTTCTCGCGCTCGCGGTCGGGCTCATCCTCGGGATCCCGGTGATCATCATCGACCACCCCAACAGCGAAGGGGACCTCAGCAGCACCGCCAACGCCTTCGTCCAGCTCGCGACCGCGGTCGGCTTCCTGATCGTGCCGATCGCGATGGCGGCGAGGGGAGACGTGCCGCTCGAGGAGGCCCTGCGGCGTCTCGGCCTGCGCAGCTTCAACGTCCGCTCGGCCCTGCTCTGGATGTTCGTGGCCGTCGTCTCCTATCTCGCGATCGCGGTCCTCTATGCGAACCTGATCGGAGAACCGAAGCAGAAGGACATCGCCGAATCGTTCGGGACGCTCCCGGTCCAAGTCCTCCTGATCGTCGTCGCGGCGCCGGTCAGCGAGGAGGTTTGTTTCCGGGGGATGCTCTACGGAGGTCTCCGGGAGCGGCTGCCGCGGTTCGCGGCGGCCCTGGTCGGGGGCCTGATCTTCGGCGGCCTCCACGCGCTGACCGGGCTCAGCGCGGTGCCGCCGCTGATGGTGTTCGGCGTGGTCCTCTGCCTGCTCTACGAGAAAACGGGCGCGATCTGGCCCGGGATCCTGCTTCACATGCTCAACAACACGTTCGCGCTGATCGGCCAGTGAGGGTCCGCCGGCCGGGCGGTGCGGCAGAATGTCGCTCCCGATGAGCGCCGAGCGAGCAAGCGTGATCTCCGCGACAGCCGTCGCCGCGGCTGTCCTGCTGCTGCCGGCCGTCGCCTCGGCGGCCGGGAACGGCGCCGTCGATGCCGTTCCGAAGGCGACCGTGAAGATCGAGATCGGGCACCTTCACGGAGGCCGGGCGCGGATCATGAGCACCGTGCCGGTGTTCGGGACGGTAAGGCCGTACGCGCCCGGCCAGGGCGTGCAGGTGACCTTCTTCCTCAACGGCAAGCGGATTGAGCGCCGAACGGTCAGGGTGAGGAAGGGGAAGGGGGGCAGGGGCGAGTTCAGGGCGAGCATCAGGATCGACGGCGCCGGCAAGTACGCGGCGAGCGCTCGCCACGCGCCGACCGCCCGGCTCGGCGGCGACAGCACCGAGCGCAAGGGCTGGCGGGTCAGCTTCCCCTCCCTCCATCAGGGCCAGTGCGGCACCGTCGTGGTCGGCTTCAAGAAGGCGATGCGGAAGATGGGCTACATCGCCAACAGCGGCCCCTGCTTCGGCGGCAAGACGGGCCGTGGAGTTCTCGCCTACCGCAAGGTCAACGGCATGGAGCGCAGCTTCAGGGCCGGCAGGGGCCTGGTCAAGCGGGCCTTCGCCGGCCGCGGCTCCTACAGGATCCGCCATCCGGGCGCCGGCATGCACCTCGAGGTCCCGCTCTCGAAGCAGGTCCTGGTCTTCGCCAACGGTGACAGGCCGTACGCGGTCTACCCGGTCTCCTCGGGGAAGCCGTCGACCCCGACGGTGACCGGCCACTTCACCTTCATCAGGCAGGAACCGGGCTACAACTCGGAGGGGATGTACTACTCGTTCTACTTCTACGGCGGCTACGCGGTGCACGGCTACGACTCGGTGCCGGACTATCCGGCGAGCCACGGCTGCATCCGCACCTTCATCGCCGACCAGCCGGAGATATACGACCGGATCAACTTCGGCGAAAGCATCTTCATCTTCTGAACGTGGGCTTGGCGCGGTGATTTCCGAGCGTGCGCTGGAGGCGATCCTGGCCTTCACGGCCGCCTTCCACGTCGCCCTCGACCTCGCCGCCGGGGTCGCCCTCGCGATCTCCATCGTCCGGCCGGCATGGCGGGCGCCGCAGCTCTGGCTCGGCGGCCTCTGGTATGGGTTCCACGCGATCAACCACCTGTTCGACACCGGCGAAGCGAAGAGCGAGGCGCGCGGTTGGAGCGACACGATCCTGATCGCGGCGGGCGCGCTCGGCGCCTGCCGGCTGGCGCGGGTCGCCGAACGGCCCGAAGCACGATGAGGGTGTTCGTCGCCGGGGCGTGCGGGGCGATGGGCCGGCCGCTGGTGCGCCGGCTGGTCGCCGCCGGCCACGAGGTGACGGGGACGACCCGGCGCGAGGAGCGCGCCGAGGGGATCCGCGCCGCGGGGGCCGCCGCCGCGGTCTGCGACGTCTACGACGACGATGCCCTCGCAGATGCGGTGGCCGGGGCGAGCCCCGAGGTCGTCGTCCACGCCCTGACCGCGCTGCCGGACCGGATTGACTGGAAGGCGAAGGAGGACCCCCTCGCCGCGACCAACCGGCTGCGGGAAGAGGGGACTCGGAACCTGATCGGCGCCGCCCGGGCCGCCGGCGCGCGCCGGGTGATCGGCGAGAGCGTCGCCTTCCTCTACGAGCCGAGCGGCGAGTGGATCAAGGACGAGGACGCGCCGCTGTTCACCGATGCTCCCGGCCGGGCCGGAGACGCGGTCGCGGCCCTCGCCGACCTCGAGGGCCAGGTTCTGGAGGCCGAGGGGATCGAGGGCGTGGTCCTCCGCTTCGGCTGGTTCTACGGTCCGGGCACGAGCTACGCCCGCGACCGCGCCCAGGCCGAGGATTTCCGCCGCCGCCGATTCCCGATCGTCGGCAGGGGCACCGGCGTCTTCTCGTTCATCCACGTCGAGGACGTCGCCGACGCGACCCTCGCCGCGGTCGACGGCGATGTCGTCGGCGTCTTCAACGTCGTCGACGACGACCCCGCGCGGCAGCGCGAGTGGGCCCCCGTCTACGCCGAGGCGGTCGGCGCGAAGAGGCCCCGCCGCGCGCCGCTCTGGCTGGCGAAGCTGATCGCCGGCCCGGTCGCCCTCACCGCGGTCGAGCTCCGCGGCGCCTCGAACGCCCGCGCGAAGCGCGAGCTGGGCTGGCAGCCGCGCTACCCGAGCTGGCGCCAGGGCTTCCGCGAAGCGCTCGGCTGAAGCCTCCGCCGTAGGATTCGCGGCCGATGAGCGCAGTCGACCTCGATGCCGCGAAGAGCACGCTGCTCGCCGAGCTGCGCGAGCACTCGCTGGTGATCGGCGAGGTGACGCTGTCGAGCGGCGCCGTCGCCGAGTACTACGTCGACGCCCGGCGGGCGCTGCTGCGCCCGCCCGGGTTCCTCGCCGCGGGTGAGCTGATCGCCGCCGCCGCCGCCGACGCCGGCGCCGTCGCCGTCGGCGGCCCGGCGACCGCCGCGATCCCGCTCGCCTGCGCCGCGATAGCGGTTGAGGCGGGCTCGAGCCTCGCCGGTTTCTTCGTCCGCGGCCAGCGCAAGGAGCACGGCCTCCAGCGCTGGGTCGAGGGCCCGGTCGGCGCCGGCGACCGCTGCCTCGTCGTCGAGGACACGGTGACGAGCGGCGGCTCGACCGTCGCCGCGCTCGAGCGGATCCGCGAGGAGGGCCTCGAGATCGCCGGCGTGCTCGCGGCTGTCGACCGCCTCGCCGGCGGCGGCGCGGCGGTCGAATCCGCAGCCGGCGCGCCCTTCCGCGCCCTGGTCACGATCGACGAGCTCTATCCCGACCGGCCGGACAGGGACTGATGGAGCCCGACGCGATCGAGATCAGAGTGGTCGGCTGCCTGATCGAGAAGCAGCGGACGACGCCGGACGTCTACCCGCTCTCGGTCAACGCCCTGCGCCTCGCCTGCAACCAGTCGACGAACCGCGACCCGGTCGTCGGCTACGACGAGGAGACGGTGGTCGAGGCGCTGCGGCGGCTCGCCCTGCGCGGCTGGACAAGGCTCGCGAGCGGCGCCGGCAGCCGCGCCCGCAAGTACCGCCACCTGCTCGATGAGGCGCTCGACGTCGACTCGGCCGAGGTCTCGCTGCTCGCGGTCCTGATGCTGCGCGGGGCACAGACGCCGGGGCAGCTCAAGCAGCGCGCCGAGCGGCTTTACGACTTCGAGAGCCTCCCCGCGGTGCATGAGGCGCTCGACCGATTGGTCGAGCGCGGCCTTGTCGCCCGCCACCCGCGCCGCCCCGGCCAGAAGGAGGACCGCTACGAGCAGCTGCTCGGAGCGGGCGCGGTCGGCGATGCCGAGAGGCCGGCTGAGGACGGAGACGTCGGCGGCCCCCCGCCGATCGCGGCGGGCGGGTCGCCTGCCGAGGACCGCCTCGGGCGAATCGAACGGGAGGTCGCCGAGCTCCGCTCCCAGCTCGAGACGCTGCGGGCCGAATTGGGCGGAGGATGAGGCGGGCGGCGTCGATCGCCGTCGCGCTGCTCGCCGTCGCGCTGCTGCCGCCGATCGCGGTGGCGCTGGAAGGGCCGCGGGCCGAATACCGCGAACAGGTCGAGCCGATCTGCCGCGCGAACACCGAAGCCAACGAGCACATCCTGCGCGGGGTCCGCACGAAGGTCCGCAAGGGAAAGCTCGAGCCGGCCGGCCGGCAGTTGACCAGGGCCTCGACCGCCCTCCGGGGCGCGGTGGCCGAACTGAGGAAGGTGCCGCGCCCGGCCGCGGACGCGAAGCGCCTCTCAGAATGGCTCGCCCTGATCTCGAAGCAGGCCGATCTGCTGCGAAACGCCGGGAAGGCGCTGATCGCGGGCGACAGACACCGCGCGGGAGCTCTCGTCACCCAGCTGTCGAATGGCGCGCGCCGGGCGAACGCCCTCGTTGTCAGCTTCGAATTTCGCGACTGCCGCCTGGACCCGTCCCGTTACACGTGACATAGGCTCAGGGGCGCGTCATGCCACCGCAGACCCAGTACGCCCAGAGCGGAGAGATCGGGATCGCCTATCAGGTGGTGGGCGAGGGCGGGATGGACGTGGTGCTGGCGTTTCCGTTCGTCTCCCACCTCGACCTGGTCTGGGAGAGCCCCCCGATCAAGCACTTCGTCGAGCGGCTCGCGTCGTTCGCCCGGGTGATCCTCTTCGACCGCCGCGGCGTCGGCCTCTCCGACCCGCTCAACGCCCCGGCGACGCTGGAGGAACGGATGGACGACGTCCGCGCGGTGATGGATGCCGCCGGCTCCGAGCGGGCGGCCCTGATCGGCGTCTCCGAGGGCGGGACGATGTGCATGCTCTTCGCCGCCACCTACCCGGAGAGGACCTCGGCGCTGATTCTCTGCGGGGCGATGGCGAGGTCGACCTGGGCGGAGGACTATCCCTGGGCTCCCGAGCGGGATGCCGCCGAACAGGCCCTGAATGAGCTGCTCGCGCCGATGTGGGGCCAGGGGGCGTCGATCGACATCTTCGCCCCGACCCACGCCGAGGACCCGCAGGCGCGCGAGTTCCAGGCGCGCTACGAGCGCCAGGCCGCGAGCCCGATCCGGGTCCAGCGGTTCTTCGAAATGTTCCTCGACCTCGATGTGCGCGACGTGCTGCCGCTGATCCAGGCGCCGACCCTGGTGATGCACCGCCGCTATGACCGCGCCGTCAATGTCCGCGCCGGCCGCTGGCTCGCCGAGCAGATCCCAGGCAGCCGCTATCTCGAGCTGGAGGGCAGTGACCATGCTCCCTGGGCTGGGCCGAACAGCGACCAGGCGCTCGACGAGATCGAGGAGTTCCTGACCGGAGTGCGGCCGGGCCCGAAGGTCGACCGGGTGCTGGCGACGGTCCTGTTCACCGACATCGTCGACTCGACCAGGCTCGCGACCGAGATCGGCGACAGTCGCTGGCGCGAGGTCCTCGAGCAGCACCAGGAACTGGTCCGCCGTCAGCTCGAGCGCTTCGGCGGGCACGAGATCAAGACGACCGGCGACGGGTTCCTGGCGACCTTCGACGGACCGACCCGCGCCGTCGAGTGCGCGCAGGCGATCGTCGGCGAGGCGCCGTCGCTGGGAATCGAGGTCAGGGCCGGGATCCACACCGGCGAGGTCGAGCTGATCGGCGACGACGTCGGCGGGATCGCCGTCCACGTCGCCGCTCGAATCGCGGCCCTGGCCGAGGGCCGCAGCGTGCTGGTGTCGCGAACCGTCCGCGACCTCGTGATCGGCTCGGGGATCGAGTTCGACCCCTGCGGCCGCCACTCGCTCAAGGGCGTCGCCGACGAATGGGAGATCTACACGGTGACCGCGACGCCGCTCTCCGCGGCCGCGGCGTCCTGACAACCCGCCGAGGCGCACGGCTCGGGCATCGGGAACAGCCGCAGGAAGCGCGCGGCCTCGCGCCGACCTCCCTCGATCCGCACCGCGCCGGTCTCGATCGCGGCACCGAGCGAGATCTGGCCGCTGAGGAGCGCGGCGAGGTCGGCGGGCTCGCCCTCGACCGCCAGCACCCGCTCCTCGGCGGCGCCGCGGGAGAGATCGATGCGACCCGCATCGACCGACACCGTGAAGCTGGTGCCGCCGATTCTCAGCACGTAGACGGCGGTCAGGTCTCCGGCGAGATCGGGGTCGAACAGCGAGCGCAGGGCAAGGACGATCGAGTCGACGCCGATCCGGGTGCCCGCCGGGGGAAGCGGGGAGCGGGCGCCCCAGGATCCGAGCCCGGTGATCACCGGCTCGAGCTCGGCTCCCCACTCGGTCAGCTCATAGACCCACGACCCCGCCGGCGGCGCCAGCTTGCGGCGGCGGATGACCCCCGCGGCCTCGAGCTCGCGGAGTCGCTCGGAGAGTATGTTGGGGCTGGCTCCCGGTAGTCCCGCCCTGATGTCGGTGAAGCGCTTCGGGCCCAGCAGGAGCTCGCGGACGACCAGCAGCGCCCAGCGCTCGCCGACCACGTCGAGAGCGAAGGCGAACCGGCAGGCATCGCCGTAGGAGCGCGTCGTTGCCACGGCTGGAGTTTATGCCGCTTAGTACAAATTTGCAACCCGGTACTCCTTTTTCAGGAGCATTTGCTAGTGTGCCCGCATGGCCGCCGCCGCAGAAGACCGCCGCCGCTGGCTCGCCCTCTACGTGCTCTGCACGGGCGTCCTGATGATCGTCCTCGACATCACGATCGTGAACGTCGCCCTGCCCTCGATTCAGGACGACCTCGGGTTCAGCCAGAGCAGCCTGGCCTGGGTCGTCAACGCCTACCTGATTCCGTTCGGGGGCCTGCTGCTCCTGGTCGGCAGGCTCGGCGATCTGATCGGCAAACGGCGCGTCTTCCTCACCGGATTGACGGTCTTCGTCCTCGCCTCCCTGCTCTGCGCCGTCTCGCAGACGCAGGGGATGCTGATCACCGCGCGCTTCATCCAGGGGATCGCCGGCGCGCTCACCTCGGCGGTGGTGCTGGGAATGATCGTGACGATGTTCCCCGAGCCGCGCGAGCAGGCGAAAGCGATCGGCGTCTACGGGTTCGTCGCCTCGGCCGGCGGCTCGATCGGCCTCCTCGCCGGCGGCATCCTGACCGAGGCGATCAGCTGGCACTGGATCTTCTTCATCAACATCCCGGTCGGGATCGTCACCGCGGTGCTCTCGTTGCGGCTGGTCGACGACGTCCCCGGGATCGGCCTCGACAAGGGGGCCGACGTCCCCGGCGCCGTGCTCCTGGTCAGCGGCCTGATGCTCGGCGTGTACACGATCCTCCACGTCGCCGACGTCGGCTGGGGGGCGACCGAGACGCTCGTCCTCGGCGCGGTCTCGATCGCGCTCGAGGCGGCGTTCGTCGCCCGCCAGGCACGGATCGAGACGCCGCTGATGCCGCTGCGGCTATTCCACTCGCGCAACGTCTCCGGCGCCAACGTGATCCAGGCGCTGCTCGTCGCCGGGATGTTCTCGATGTTCTTCCTCGGCGCCCTCTACCTGCAGCGGATCCTCGGCTACGACCCGCTCGAGGTCGGGCTCGCGTTTCTGCCGACGACGATCGTGATGGGGACGATGTCGCTCGGCTTCTCCGAAAAACTGATCATGCGGTTCGGGCCGCGACGCACCCTGATCGCCGGCCTGGCGCTGATCGGCGCCGGGCTGCTCGGGTTTGCCCGAACCCCGGTCGACGGGCAGTACGCGGCCGACCTGCTTCCGCCGCTGCTCCTCACCGGGCTCGGCGTCGGCACCTCGTTCCCGTCGCTGATGACGCTGGCGATGTCCGGCGCGACCCCCGAGGACGCCGGGCTGGCCTCGGGGCTGGTCAACACCAGCGCCCAGGTCGGCGGCGCGATCGGCCTTGCGGTCCTCGCGACCCTCGCCAGCCAACGGACCGATTCCCAGCTCGAAGCGGGTGCCTCGCACCTCTCGGCGCTCAACTCGGGGTTCCACCTGGCCTACCTGGTCGGGGCGGCGCTGGTCGCCGCTGCGCTCGCGATCGCGATCACGGTCCTCCGCTACGAGCCGGCGCCGGAGGGCGCCGAGGCGCCCGCGCACGAGCCGGCTGGCGAGCCCGCCTACTCCGAGACCTAGCGTCCTTGGGCGGAGTCGAGCGGCGGGCCCCGTCCTGGTCCACTCCTCTCGGGCTCAGATCTCGAGCTCGTAGTAGAGCATCAGGGGGCCTTCCGGCCCGCGCTCGCGGTTGACCATGCCGAAGCTCTCGTAGAGGCCCATCGCGGCGGTGTCCTGCTCGGCGGCCACGACGTCGAAGTGCCCGGCTCCTTCGTGCCTGGCGAGGTCGATCGCCGCCTCGAGCAGCGCCCGCCCGGCGCCGCCGCCGCGCCGCGCCGGGGCGATGTACAGCTCCTCGAGGTAGGCGTCGGGCCCGCCGGTCCAGATCGAGGGCCGGAATCGAACCATCGCCAGGCCGAACGGGGGGTCGCCGGCGAGCAGGACCCGGATCTCCCCGGTCGCGAGCAGCCGCCGGGCGCGGTCGGCGAGGGTCCCGACCGGAGGCGTCGGTTCGGAGTACTCGACGTTGAAGTCGTGCAGAAGCCTGGCGACGTTCTCGGCGTCCTCCGGCCGGGCCGGTCGGACGCTGAGACCCTCTGCGGCCATCGCCCGAACGCTGGCCGGGGATCAGCCGCTCGACACGGACCGCTTGAGGAACTCGAGCGCGGTTTCCGCGACCTCGCGCCAGCCGGAATCGATCGTGAGCGCGTGGCCGCGGTTCGGCATTTTGGTTATCTCGGTGACGCCGGGGTTGCGGCTCTGTCTCTTGTAGGAGGCGTTGGCGATCGCCCATGGCACCGTGTGGTCCTTCTCACCGTCGATGACCAGCAGCGGCCCGCGCTCGGGGTTCCCGGTGTCGACCTTGGCCTCGGAGAGCGGGTTGAGGTTCGCGTTGGCCATCTGCATCAGCACCTTCCCCGCCCCGGCGACGTGGAATCGCTCGTAGAGCTCCTTGCTCTCCTGCTCGGAAAGCGCGTTGGCCCAGCCGTACCTGAACTGATCGAGCGTCAGCGTCACCGCCCGGCCTCTGTTGAGTGGGTTGGCGAGAACGGGCAAGGACACCTTCAGGGTCGAGAGCGGGAGCGGAAGGACCCCGCGGAAGGGGCCCGGGTCGATCGCGACCGTCGCCGTCGAGAGGCCGCGGCCGGCGATGATCTGCGCCAGGAGACCGCCGGTCGAGTGGCCCATGACCACCGGCTTTCGTTCCAGCTCGGCGATCACCTCGGCGGTGTGATCGGCGATCTCGGCCAGCGACTTCCCTGCGATGACGTCCGGGTTGGCGCGCGCCTCCTCGACCGTCAGCGGGTCGTCGGGCCAGATCGGGGTGACTCCGGCGTAGCCGGCCTCCTCGAAGAACCCGACCCAGGCGTCCCAACTGCTCGCCAAGAGCCAGAGCCCGTGGATGAAAACGACCGGCGTCCTGCCGCCGGAGTTCGCCTTCTCGATCTGCGCTCGCTCCTGCTCGGTGATCGACATGCTGCATCCTTTCACGCCCGGGCTCGGCGCCTTCCCAGGGAGGATCGAGGTCGCGGCGCCTAAATCCCGAGCAGCTGCTTCTTCTTCGCCTCGAAGTCCTCGGGGGTGATGACCCCCTTGTCGCGGAGATCGGCCAGCTTTTCGAGCTGGGCGGTGTAATCCTCTTCGGGGGCGGGCGCCGGCGGGGTCGGCGCCTGCGCCGCGGCCTGCGGCGCTTCTTCAGCCGGCCCTTCGCCGGGGCGTTCGAAATCGCCGCGGACTCCCATCCGATCGGCCATCGCCGAACGGCGCCGCTGCATCCGGGCCATCGTTCGGTACTGCTGGCGCGACCGCATTCTGGTTCCCGCCCTGGCGGCCATCAACCCGCCGCCTCCAGGACCACCGCCGCCAAAACCCATCAGGCCTCCTCTCTTTCGATTGCCTCGATCTCCTCCGACATCGCAACCAGCTCGGCGCCGACCATGGCGATCACCTCAGGCGTCAGGAACCCCTCTCCGAGCGGCACGCCGCCGGCGTCGCGGACCGCGCTCTTGAACCGCCGTGCCCAGACGTGCTCGACGAGCAGCAGCCCGGCCGAGTGGCCGGCCGGCAGGGCAGCCCCGATTCCTTCGATGTCCGCGCGCGAGAGGCCGAAGGATTGACCTCCGACCTGCTCGAGGCCGGGGTCGTCCGGGGCCTGGTCGCCCTCGAAGTCGAAGCCGAGCAGGGCGCCGATGATCGCCCCGAGGTCCTCGCCCTGATGCTCGAGGGCGATCAGGTCGCCGCCCTCCTCCTTGGCGACGAAGAGAAGGTCGAGGACCCGCACCGTCCCCTCCTTCTCGAGCTCGGCAAGCTCGGCAAGGATCCGTCCCTCGAAGTTTGCCTCTGGCCCGAAGCCGATGGCGACGAGCTGAACCGGTCCGATCTCAGCCATCAGCACTCATCGGCGGAGCCTATACCGGCCGTCGCGGCGATGACAGATCCGTCACAGTTTGCGCATGGGAACGCACTACGGTGGCCTCATGGCTCCCCCCGGCGGGTTCGACTCGCCGCCGGACTTCGTAACCGGGTCCGCCCTGCTCGAAGGGGCATACGCGATGGCCGTCAGCGCGCATCATGGGCCGCGCCGCCGGGGCGATACCGAGATCGAGCATCCCGTCGCCGTCGCCAGGCTGCTCCACGAAAACGAGTTCCCGGAGGTCGTCGTCGCGGCCGCCCTCCTCCACGACGTGATCGAGGACACCGACACCGAGATCGGCGAGATCGAGGCTCAGTTCGGAAGCGAGGTGGCCGATCTGGTCGCTGAGATGACCGAGGACGCGACGATCGCCGCCTACCGCGAGCGCAAGGCCGAGCATCGCGGTCGGGTCGCGGGGAACAGCTGCGTCGCCGCGATCTACGCGGCCGACAAGCTGGCCAAGGTGCGAAGGCTGAACGAACGCGGCGAGCAGCCCGAGGGCGAGCGGCTCGAGCACTATCGCCAGACGCTCGTCGACCTGCGCGCGGCCGAGCCCTCGCTGCCATTCCTCTCCGAACTCGCCGAGGAGCTCGAGCGGCTCGCCTAGGCGATGAAGCTGATCTTCGCTCCGATCGGGATCGTCTCCGGCCTGCTGGCCGGCTGGGTCGCGCAGAGGACGTTCGAGCGGCTCTGGTCGATCTTCGACGACGAGGATGCCCCGGAGCCGGGCCAGCGGAACGCCTCGCTACCGAAACTGGCGGCCGCGCTGGTGGTCGAGGGTGCCGTCTTCCGGCTGACGAAAGGGCTGGTCGACCGCTGGGCCCGTGGCGGCTTCGCCCGTCTGACCGGCAGCTGGCCGGGTGAGGATGCTCCGGACCGGGCATAGGCCCAATCGGTAAGGTTTCTCCCCAGTTTTAGGTAACCGCCATTCGGGCCGGGGAGGGCCGTGTCCAGGCTGCCCACGGGCGACCGCATACTCCTGATCGACGACGAGGCCCAGATGCGGGGAGCGCTGTCGCGCATCCTCGCGGCCTGCGGCTACCGCTGCGAGCAGGCGGGCACCGCAGGCGAGGGCCGGGAATTGCTGAGTGGCGACGGCTTCGATCTTGTGATCTGCGACCTCCGGGTCTCCGAGGAAGGGCTCGAGCTGCTCGACGAGATCGAGCACCGATCCGCCGACACCGCCCTGCTGATGGTCTCCGGCGACCCCTCGCTGGCGCAGCGCGCGGGCGTCCGCGGCGTCAGCGCCTACATGATCCGCCCGTTCAGCGACGACGAACTGCGGACCAACGTCGCGCTGGCCCTCGGTCACGCCGAGCGGAAACGCCGCCGCAGCGGGAGCGAGGCGTCCGGCCACGAGGCGGAGATGCTCGAACGCCTCAACGAGGTGATCGCATCGAGGGATCTGAAGACCGGGATCCACACCCGCGCCGTCGGTCGCCTCTCCGGGCTGCTGGCGGAGGCGTGCGGCCTCGGCGAGGAGATGGTTCGGAGGATCCAGGTCGCGGCGCCGATGCACGACATCGGCAAGATCGCGATGCCCGACGTGATTCTGATGAAGCCCAGCCCGCTGACCGGGGCCGAGCGCACGTTCATGGAGCGTCATGCCCAGATCGGCCACGATCTCCTCGCCGGGACCGGCTCGTCCGTCCTCGACCTGGCCGCTGAGATCGCACTCAGCCACCACGAGCATTTCGACGGCAGCGGCTACCCGCGCGGGCTGGCGGGCGACCGGATCCCACTGGTCGGCCGCATCGTCGCGATCGCCGATGTCTTCGACGCCCTGATCAGCGATCGTCCCTACCGCATTGCCCTCTCCGAGCGCGATGCCCTCGAGGAGATGCTCGCCCAGCGCGGGGCCCGGTTCGACCCGGTGCTGCTCGACCTCTTCGCCGACCGCTTCGACCTCATGGTCGGTGATCTCGATGGGCTCGGCGGCTAGGGCGAAACCGGGCGGCTGATCAGGCGGAGGAGCCTGTCGGCGCCCCCGGCGCGGCGACCAGCGGGTGGACCAGACCGTGCTCGGCGCAGAGCCGCGGAACGCTGTCCATGTCGAACTCGATGTTGTAACGGCGCCCCAGGTCGACCGGGTCGAAGCTCCCGTCCCTGGTGGTCTCGTCGAACTCGCGGAAGAAGTGCTCGAAGCCGCCGGGAGAGATCACCTCGAGGATCCGACACGGCTCATCGGCGGCGTTCCAGAAGGTGTGCCACTGGTCGCGTGGCTTGAAGGCGAGATCGCCGGCCTCGGCGTAGATCACGTCGTCCCCGAGCAAAGCGCCCATCCGCCCCTCGAGGACGAAGCTGTACTCGTCGACGCCGGTATGGCGGTGCAGCGGCGCGCAGAGGGAGCGGGGCGGAACGGGGTGTTCGACCAGCGAGAAGCCGCCGCCCGACTCCTCGCCCCAGACCAGCATCCTCGCGTCGCAGCCGCCGAGCTTGGCGAGATGGCCGTCCTCGGGCGTGATTCTGCGCGGCCCCTGAGCGGCATCGAAGCGGCGCAGCGTCTGAGTGATCTCGGCTGTGGACATCGTCATCTCCTTATTCGCTATACAGTCGTGTTCGGCGAAATTAACATAGATCAGCGCGGTGCGTCAATATTCATCGAACAGACATGTCCACGAAATCTGACCAAGCGACCAAACGGCGGCGCTATCGCAAACGCCTTCGGGCCCAGCAGGAGGACGAGACCCGGCGGCGGATCACGGAGGCGACGGTCGGCCTGCACGGAACGATCGGCCCGGCGCAAACCACGATCAGCGCCATCGCCGAGCGGGCCGGAGTCCAGCGGGCCACCGTCTATCGGCACTTCCCGGACGAGGAGTCCCTCTTCGCCGCCTGCTCGGCGCACTGGATCGGCGCCAACCCACGTCCGGACCTCGGCGAGTGGGCGGCCATCGCCGACCCCGACGAGAGGCTGAGGGTCGGCCTCGGCGAGCTCTACGCCTGGTTCGAGCGCGGCGAGTACATGCTCGAGAAGACCAGCCGGGACGCAGCGGTCGTCCCCGCCCTGGGGAAGCCGATCGCCGCCTCGGCCCGGTGGTCCGAGGCGGCGGCGGAGACGCTGATGGAGGGGAGGCCCGAGCGTGGCTCCCGGCGTCGGCGGGCGCGGGCTGCTCTCGGCCACGCCGTCACTTTCGGCACCTGGCGGTCGCTGGTCCGTGATCAGGGGCTCTCGCGAGCCGCCGCGGTGGCCCTGATGGCCGCAATGGTCGGGGGCCGGGCGCGGAGCGCTCGGCCTCACCGCCCCTGATTCGCCCCCGCAGGGCCGCGGCGATATCTTGAGCCCGCTCGATGAAGAGGGAGGGCAACCAGTCGAATTGGCGCGCCTGGATGATCGGCATCCTGATCGGCCTGGTCGTCATCGTCGCCCTGCAGAACTCGCAGGAGGTGCGGGTCGAAGTCCTGTTCGTCAACGTCAACGCGCCGCTGATCGTGACCCTCCTCGTCGCCGTCGGGATCGGCGCCCTGATCGGGTACGCCGCCCCGGTCCTTCTTCGGCACCGTCGGGACGAGCGCCGGCGGCGGCAGCAGAGCTAGGGCTCAGGAGCCGGTGAGGCCGAGGCTTTCGGCCTCCGGCTCGAGCGCGGCGATCACGAACGCGAGGTGCTCGTCGAAATCCTCGCCGAGCTCCTCGGCGCCCCGTCGCACCTCCTCGCGGTCGACGGCGGCGGCGAAGCTCGGCTGCTTCAGCTTCTTCTTCACCGATTTCGGGGTCATCCCGGCGATCCCGGTCGGCCGCACCAGCGCGACGGCGGCGATGAATCCGGTCAGCTCATCGACTGCGAACAGGGCCTTCGCCATCCTGGTCTCGCGCGGGACGCCGAGGAAGGGGGCGTGGCCGGCAACGGCGTCGATCAGCTCCGGCGGGTAGCCCCTTTCTTCGAACAGCTTCAGGGCGACCCGCGGATGGCCGGCCTCGAGGTCGGGGTGGCGCTCGTAGTCGAGGTCGTGGAGGATTGCGGTCGCCGCCCAGAGCTCCTCGTCCTCGCCGTACTTGCGGGCGTAGGCTCGCATCGCGGCTTCGACCCCGAGGACGTGCTTGCGCAGCGAGTCGGACTCGGTCCACTCGCAGAACAGCTCCCAGGCCTCGTCACGGGTCGGAGTGCTCATCCAATGAGCCTAGTGCGGCCGCCAGGTTCTCAGTCCAAACTGTTAAGTTTGGCCTGACAATATGCCGCAGCCAACCAAGATAGCCCTCGAGCTGCGGCTCGCCGTCGGGCTGCTGCGCCGCCGCCTCCGCCAGGCTCCGGTCGAGGGAGACCTGACCCTGCCCGAGACCGCCGCGCTCGCCCGGCTCGACCGCGGCGGGCCGAGCACCGCCAGCGCCCTGGCGCGGGAGGAGCAGATCTCGCCGCAATCGATGGGGGCGACCCTGGCCGGACTCGAGACACGGGGGCTGATCGCCCGCGCTCCCGACCCCGACGACGGCCGCCGCGTCGTGCTCTCGCTGAGCGGCGCCGGGCGCCAGGCGCTGCGCGACCGGCGCGCGGCGCGCACCGAGCAGCTGGCGCGGGCGCTCGCCGAGAACTTCACCGAGGCCGAGCTCGAGCGGCTGGAGGCCGCGGCGCCGCTGCTCGAACGCCTCGCCGAGAGCGTTTGATGGCCGCGGCGGTGGGCGACCGCTACCGGTGGGATGCCCTCTCGAACACGACGATGGCCGTCTTCATGTCGGCTCTCGACGGCTCGATCGTGATCATCTCGCTGCCGGCGATCTTCCGCGGGATCCACCTCGATCCGCTCGCCCCGGCGAACATCAGCTACCTGCTCTGGATGATCATGGGCTACCGCCTGGTGCAGGCGGTGCTGGTGGTCTCGGTCGGCCGGATCGGCGACATGTACGGCCGCGTCCGCATCTACAACGCCGGCTTCGCGGTGTTCGCGGTCTCCTCGCTGCTGCTCTCCTTCGACCCCTTCATGGGCGGCCGAGGGGCGTCCTGGTTGATCGGCTGGCGCTGCGTTCAGGCCCTCGGCGGCTCGATGCTGACCGCGAACTCGGCCGCGATCCTGACCGACGCCTTCCCACCCGACCGCCGCGGCTTCGCCCTCGGGGTCAACCAGGTAGCGGCCCTGGCCGGCCAGTTCATCGGCCTGATCGCCGGCGGCGTCCTCGCCGCGATCGACTGGCGCGCCGTCTTCTGGGTCAACGTGCCGGTCGGAGTCTTCGGCACGGTCTGGGCGTACCGCAGGCTAAGCGACACGGGCCGGCGGTCCGGGGGAAGGATCGATTGGTGGGGAAACTTCACCTTCACGGCCGGCCTCAGCGCGATTCTGATCGGAATCACGACCGGTCTGCATCCCCACGGCGGCCACCCGATGGGATGGACGAACCCCGTCGTCTACGGCTCCCTCGCCGCCGGACTCCTTCTGCTCGTCGCATTCGTCCTGATCGAGACGCGCGTCGCCGAGCCGATGTTCCGGCTGGCCCTGTTCCGGATCCGCGCCTTCACCGCCGGCAGCATCGCCGGCTTCATCGCCGCCGTCGGCCGCGGCGGACTGCAGTTCATGCTGGTCATCTGGCTGCAGGGGATCTGGCTGCCGCTGCACGGCTACAGCTACGCCGACACACCGCTCTGGGCCGGCATCTACATGCTGCCGCTGACCGCCGGATTCCTGGTCGCCGGCCCGATTTCGGGCACCCTCTCCGACCGCCATGGCGCCCGCGGCTTCGCGACGGCTGGGATGCTGATCTTCGCGGCGAGCTTCATCGGGATGATGTTCCTCCCGGTCGATTTCCCCTACCTCGCCTTCGCCCTCCTGATCGCTGCGAACGGGATCGGGGTCGGGATGTTCAGCTCGCCGAACGCGGCCTCGGTCATGAGCAGCGTCCCGGCCGACCAGCGCGGCGCCGTATCGGGAATGCGGTCGACCTTCCAGAACACCGGAACAGCGCTCTCGATCGGGATCTTCTTCACGCTGATGATCATCGGCCTTTCCCACACCCTCCCCGCGACGATGGCCGGCGGGCTGCAGGAGCACGGCGTCAAACCGGCAGCGGCCCACCAGATCGCCTCGCTGCCGCCCGTCTCCTCACTGTTCGCCGCGGTCCTCGGCATCAACCCGGTGGGACACCTGCTCGCCGCCAACGGCGTCCTCCCCTCGCTGCCGGCGTCGAGCCAGGCCGTCCTCACCGGGCGCGAGTTCTTCCCTCACCTGATCTCGGGGCCGTTCCACGACGGCCTCTTCGTCGTCTTCGCCGTCGCCGCCGCGCTGGCGCTGGTCGCCGCGCTCGCCTCGGTGCTGCGCGGCGATCACCGCCACGGGGTCGCGCAGCCGGCCCGGCCGGGGCGGTCCCCAGTTCAAGCAACCCCACAACCGAGGAGCAATGAGTGATGAACGACAACCCCACACCCCTCGACCCGGGCCGGACCGCGATCCTGGTGATGGACTTCCAGCCGGGGATCGTCGGAAACCTGCCCGATCCCGATGCCGTGCTCGACCGCGCCGCCGCGGCGATCGGGATCGCGCGCAAGCGCGGCGCAACGGTCGGCTACGTCCGCGTCGCCTTCACCCCCGAGGACTTCGATGGCGTGCCCGAGACGAGCAGGATGGCGGCGGCCGTGGCCGCGGCCGGCGAGCGGCTCGACGCGGCGTCGCCGTTGACGGCCGTGCACGCCCGGGTTGCGCCGCACGAGGGCGACATCGTCGTCCGCAAGACACGGGTCGGCGCCTTCTCGACGACCGATCTCGCCGACCAGCTCGAGGCGCGGGGCATCGACACGATCGTCCTCGCCGGGATCAGCACCAGCGGCGTCGTCCTCTCGACTGTCCGCGACGCCCACGATCGCGACTACCGCGTACTCGTGCTCGCGGACGCGAGCGCCGACCCGAAGCCGGGCGTTCACGAGTTCCTGACCACCGAGATCTTCCCCCGCCAGGCCGAGGTGATCACGGTCGAGGAGCTTCGCCGGCTGCTGCCGGCGCCTCGGCGCCGCCGCCCCGGGCGGTGAGAGAGAAGAGGGCCGCGAAGATCGCGAGGGCGAGCAGGTTGAGCACGAGCTTGTAGTCGAGCTCGATCGAGCCGAAGATGTCTTCCCGCGTCGGCCGCGGCCCGGTCGGGATCAGCCCGAGGGCGCTGAACAGGCCGTCGACGGCCAGCGCCGCGATCACCATCGTCACGAACATCAGCGCGGTGATCCGGAGGGCGAAGGCCGTGCCGTAGTACTTGCGATATGCGGCGACGATCGGCAGCACGATCAGGTCTGCGTAGATGAACGCCATCACCCCGGCGAAGCTGATTCCGCCCGACCAGAGAACGGCGGCGAGCGGGACGTTGCCGACCGAGCAGACGAAGCTGAGCACGGCGATGATCGGGCCGACGATCACGTTCTCGATCGTGACGATCGCCGGCGGCGCGTCCTTGATGAAGAGGGCGTTGAAGAAGTCGTCGCCGAGCAGGCCGATGAAGCCGGCGAGCAGGAAGCCGATCGAGATCTCCTTCCAGAGCATCTGCCAGTCGCCGCGGAAGTTGTGGGCGACGTCGGTCCAGGCGTCGACCGAGGCGAGCCGCCGGCGCCAGGCCATCCGCTCTCCGGAGGCGTGGTGCTGATGGCCGGCGTCGGCCTCCCGGGCATGGAGGCGGGCCGCCTCCTCGAGCCGCGGCGAGACGAACCTCCGCAGCAGCAGCGCCATCAGGACGATCATCAGGATCCCGCCGACGTACTCGGCGAGGGTGAACTGCCACCCGATCAGGACCCAGAGAACCAGGCCGAGCTCCCAGACGAGGTTCGTCGAGGCGAACTGGAAGGCGAGCGCGGTCGCCGCCGAGGCGCCCTTCTGGAAGAGGGACTTGGCGATCGCGATCGCCGCGTAGGAGCAGGAGGAGGAGGCCGCGCCGAGGCCGGTCGCCCTGGCGATCGGGCCGGGGCCGCTGCCCGAGAGGCCGGCCTCGATCCGCTCGCGCGGCACCCAGGCCTGGACCACGGCAGAGATCGCGAACCCCAGCACCAGGGCCCACCAAACCTCGTAGGCCATCAGCAGGGACTGTTCGAGACCCTCCAAGACCTTGCCCAGAACATCGCCCATCGGCTGCCCTCCGCGTTGGTTGACGGTCAATACCCTTACTGAATCGACGTCCTGACCCAGATCCAGGCGACCGAGGCGGCGCTCTGCGGTGTCGCCCGCGGGTTGTCGGGCGGATGAGCTGATGAGCCTGGTCGGACGCCTCACCCGCGGGCAGTGAACGACGTCCTCGAGATCTTCCTGCTGGCGTTCGTCGCCGCCTGCTACCCGACGCTACTCGTCGCGGTGACCGTGATGCTGTTCCTACCGAACCCGCGTCCGCTGATGCTGGGCTACCTGCTCGGCGCGTACACGATGGGGATCGGCCTCGGGCTGGTGATCGTCTACACGTTGCAGGACTCGGGCTTCGAGCATGTCTCTCACCACACCGTCGGCCCGGGCCAGGACATCGCGATCGGGCTCATCCTCATGGCAGTCGCCTGGGCGCTCAGCGGTGGATACGACGAACGGCTGGCCGAGCGGCGGCGGCGAAGGGACCGGAAGCAGGAGTCATCCGAGGTGAGCGAGCCCTGGACCCAGCGAATGCTCGGCCGCGGCTCGCCGCGGGTCACCTATGCGGTCGGTGTCGCGCTGAGCTTCCCCGGCGTCGCCTACCTCTCCGCCCTGCATCGGATCTCGAGCCTCGACGCGGCGGTCGCGCCGACCGTCGCGCTGGTGGTGGTGATCTGCCTGATCCAGCAGCTGCTCCTGGAGATCCCGTTGCTCGGCTACGTCCTCGCACCCGAGAAGACCCAGGATCGGGTCCAGAGGTTCCGGACCTGGCTGACCCGCAACGGCAGGCGCGCGGCGATGTACGGCGCCGGCCTGCTCGGCGCGATCCTGATCGCCCGCGGCGTCATCGAGCTGCTCTGAACGCTGCGCCCGCCAGCGCCGCCGTGACCGCGCCGAGCCCGGAGATCGCCAGGCCACCGCTCAGGTCCTGCTCGAGACCTCCCCGGCGCTCCGCCTCGACGAGCGCGACGCCGATGTCGGCGAGGTCGATCGCCACCGCTGCCGCGATGGCGAACCGCTCGCCGCGCCGCCGGCGCAGCGGCGCGAGGCCGAGCGCGCCGACGAGGATCATGTGGCCGCCGAACGCGCGCACGAAGAGGCGGCCCTCGGGGCGCCCGTCGAGCGCCGGCACGAGGCGCAGCGCCTCCATCCTCTGCGGTGAGAAGGCCGCGCCGACCCCGTAGGCAAGTCGGAGCCCGGCGTTCAGGCCCAGCAGTCCACGGCCCAGGCGTGCCGAGTTCGGGGTTGCTTCCCGCTCTGCCCTGGGATATGACATCCCTGATGTATCTGAGCAGATACCTGGGAAGTCCGCAACGGATCTCGCGGGACCGGTACCTGCGACCCGGTGGCCGGCGATGAAGCTGCGGCCGGCCTCCTACCTGATCCTCGGCATGGTCGGCCTCGGGGCGCGCTCGGGCTACGCGATCAAGCGCGCCGCCGACGGGTCGACGCAGTTCTTCTGGCCGATGTCGCTGGCCCAGGTCTATCCCGAGCTGGCGCGGCTGCAGAGCGCGGGGCTGCTGCGGCGCGAGCAGGACCCGCGCGGCGGCCGCGAGCGCCACTCCTACGCGCTGACCGAGGCCGGTTCGGAGGCGTTGGCCCAGTGGCTGCGTTCCTCGCAGGCCGAGTCGACCCAGTTCCGCGACGAGGGCGTCCTCCGCCTCTTTTTCGCCGACGCGCTCCCGACCGGCGACCAGCGCGCCCTCCTGCACCGCCTGCGCGAGCGGGCCGCGGCCGTCACCGCGGGCACCCGAGAGGAGATCCTGCCCGCGGCGAGAGCGCTGGAGTCGGCCGGCACCCGCGGCCCCGCGCTCGTCGCCCGGCTGCGCGCCGACACCTACGCCTACGTCGAGCGCTGGCTGGCGCGCGAGGAAGCAGAGCTCCGCGACTCCTGATTCGGCGGCCTGTTGGAGCGAATGAGATGAGACGACCGCTGCCCAGGTTCACTCTGATCGCCGTCTCCTGCGCTCTGGCCCTGCTCGCGGCCCCCGCCGCGCCCGCCGGCGCAAATTCGAACTGGACGCTGCGGCAGCTCCCCCCCACATCCGTCGAACACACCGAAGCCGGCACCAGATATTCCTGGGCGCCGCTTTCCGGGGTCTCCTGCCCGACCCAGTCGCTCTGCGTCGCGGTCGGGGCTGAACACACACTGGCCTTCTCGCAGGCGCCGACCGGCGGCGTCGCCAGATGGCATGTGGTGCACCCCACGGCCGGGCCTTCGAAGAACTGCGCGGAAGAAGAACCGCCCTGCTACGAATTGGGAGGCAGGCTGCAGGCGGTCTCCTGCGCCTCGGAAGCCCTCTGTGTCGCGGTCACCTATGAAGGCTTCATCTACGCGTCGACCGACCCGACCGGCGGCGCCGCAGCCTGGTCGCCGACGGTCGTAAACGAACCGCACGGCACCGGCGCCACGCACCTGACCGCCGTCTCATGCCCATCCCCCTCCCTGTGCGTCGCCGTCTCGGGCGGATCGAACAACTCCTACGGCGGCAGGGTGCTCACCTCGACCAACCCGACCGCGGGGCAGTGGCAGGTGGCCCGGCTCGGGAGCTCGCTCGATCTCCGGGGCGTCTCGTGCGGCACACCATCGCTCTGCGTCGCCGTCGCCCGCGAAGGCCGGATCTTCGTCTCCACCGACCCGACGGCGGGAGCCTCGGCCTGGCGCGAAATCGGCACCCCCGGCGGGCCCGGTGACCTGGAAGGGGTCTCCTGCGCCTCGACCCTCCTCTGTGCCGCCGGAAATCTGACCGGCAACATCCTCACCTCCACCGACCCCGCGGGCGGCGGCTGGAGCGAGGCCAACGCCGGCGGGTCGGTTCAGATCACCGGCGTCTCCTGTCCGACGCCGAGTCGATGTGTCGCCGTCGACAACAACGGCGACGTCGTCACCTCGACCGATCCGACGGGCGGGGCGGCCTCCTGGCGCTTCGAAAACCTCGTCCCCTTCCGACCCACGGCGGAACAGGTGGGCCAGCCGCCGCGAAACGCGCTCTTCGCGGCATCCTGCGCCTCGACGTCGCTCTGCGCGCTGGTCGGCCTGAACGGGCGCATATTCACCGCGACCGAACCGTTCTCGGTCCCGCCCGACCCTCCCGGCCGCAGGGCCCGCAGGCGGCCCCGAACGATCATCGTCTTCGCCGAAAACTTCTGGGGGCGCAGCCTCACCCGCCACCGCCGGGTCCGCGCCCGGTTTCGCTTCTATTCGCCGACGAGGACCAGGGGGTTCGAATGCAAGCGCGACCGCGGCCGCTACCGCCGCTGCCGCTCGCCGTTGCGCTACTGGGTGGGGCACGGGCGACACGCGCTGCGCGTGCGCGCGATCGGCCCGACCGGGCTGCGCGGGCCGGCGGCGATCAAGCTTTTCCGTGTGCTGTCGCCGAACCGGGCCCGTCGTCTCGCGACGCGCTGATCCCTCAGCGGTCGCGGGCGGTGGAGCTCAATGCCAGCGCGCGAGCACGTGCCGCATGAGGGCTGCCGCGCGATGAATATTGTTGAGCTCAGGAAGTTCGAGCGTCGCCAGTTCGGCGCTTCCCGTCGTGCGGCCGTGCCGGAAGTAGATCTTCACGATGCGCTGACATTCTTCTCGGGTGGGCGTGACGTCGATGCAGAGTCCACTTTTCCCCTCGAGCCCGCAGGCCTTGGCTGCGCCCCGAATCGAGAGTCGAGTCACACCTTTGGTTCCGCAGATCCCGGCGATGGTGGATCGTGCGTTGCTGGCAAGCCGCCAGGTCACGAGGTGAAGGTCTCCGCCTCGGTGGAGTTCCGCGATCTGCGACTGGTAGTCGCAGAATTCGGCCGTGTCCGTGGTTCGTTCGAGGTCGGTGTTGAGGTATTCCTCGACGAGGTGCCGGGTGAAGAGATCACACGCGCGAGGCGGATGCGCGGCATGCGCCGGCGAGGCGAAGATCATCGGCGCGATCGCCAGCGACAGGCTCGCGCCACATATAGCCCGTGCGGTCGCCGAGCGGCGGCGTCTCGTCAGCCAGTCCAACTGCGCGACAGTGTTACTTACGGGCCACAAGCTGTCAACGCGGGTGGACACTTCGGCGCCTCGCGACGACAAGCGGCCAGCCTGCCGGGACTCTCGGAGTGGAGCTAGCCGGACTCGAACCGGCGACCTCCTGGGTGCGATCCAGGCGCTCTTCCAACTGAGCTATAGCCCCGAGACCGGAGGGTGGGAGGATCGTCCCAAAGCCCTCGCAACGCCAAGGATAACCCCATAGTGTTTAGCTTCTCGGGGTCAGAATGGGCATTCTCGACGATGCAATTCGCGAGCATCTGGAGCTGAAGCGCCAGCACGGCGCCGACCAGTCGGAGCTGCAACAGCTCGAGGACGAGGCATTCGGCCCCCCCGGCCGGCCCGGCGAGGAGGGCTCCGACAGCCTCGCCGAGGCCCCGACCGAGTTCATGGCCCAGCCGGAGGCGCCCGCGGAGGCCCCGGATGCGCCTTCGCCGCGGAGCGAGTCGGCGGCGCGGATCGCCGACCTCCAGGAGGCGCCGGAGGCGCCGCCCGCTGCCGGGCAGCCGGTGGACGAGGAGGAGCCCTCGGCGACCGAACACGAGATCGTCCCCGAGCCGGCGCCATCGGGCCCGACCACCGAGGAGCGCGAGGTGATCGCCGAGCAGCCGACCGAGATGCACGACGTCGAGGAGGAACTCTCCGAACAGGATCAGAGCGAGGGCGACGTCGTCGATCTCGAGCAGGACGAGGACGATGACTTCTGGGACGAGAAGCGCCTGTCAGACGAGCTCGACCAGGCGCTCGAAGCGCCGCTCGAGGCCGAGGAGGATGAGGAGCTCGCCGACGAGGTCGTCGACGAGGAGCCCGAAGCGGAGGCGGCCGCGGCCGAGGATGAGGACGTCCTCGAGGAGACCCCTGAGTTCCTCGAGCAGAGCCCTGAGGACGACGAGCTCTGGTTCGAGCAGAAACCGCCGAAGGACTTCGACTTCGACGACTAGCGGCGATGGAGCCAGCCGGGATCGAACCGGCGACCTCTTGCTTGCAAAGCAAGCGCTCTTCCAACTGAGCTATGGCCCCGTCTGAGTGATTTTAGGCGCGACGGGCGCGCCTCCTGCCGCTACCCGGCGGCCGCGCGCTCGGGCAGGTTCCGGTCGGCGTGGTAGGAGCTGCGGACGAGTGGCCCCGCGGCCACCGACTCGAACCCGAGGTCGTGGGCGGCGCGCTCGAGCGCCCCGAACTCGTCGGGGTGCCAGTAGCGCTCGACCGGGAGGTGGTTCTCGGTCGGCCGCAGGTACTGGCCGACGGTCAGGACCTGGACGCCGTGCTCGCGGAGGATCCCGAACGCCTCGACCATCTCCTCGAACGACTCGCCGAGGCCGACCATCAGGCCCGACTTGGTGACGACGCCGGATCCGCCCATCTCCTTCGCCAGTCGCAGGACGCGGGCCGAGCGCATGAACTGCGAGCCGCGGCGGGCCATCGGATAGAGCCGCGGGACCGTCTCGACGTTGTGGTTGAAGACGTCGGGGCGCTCGTGAATGACCTTCGCCAGCGGCATCTCCTGGCCGCGGAAGTCGGGCGTCAGGACCTCGACCCTGCAGCCGGGGGCCTGCATCCGGATCGAGCGGATCGTGGCGACGAAGGCGCTCGCCCCGTAGTCGGGCAGGTCGTCGCGGTCGACCGAGGTTACGACCGCGTGCCGCAGCCCCATCCGTTGCACCTGGTTGGCGACGCGGAGCGGCTCGAGCGCGTCGTTCCAGGTGGGCACCCCGGTCTTCACGTTGCAGAACCCGCAGCGCCGGGTGCAGACGTCGCCGAGGATCATGAAGGTGGCCGTCCCGCGCTCCCAGCACTCGCCGACGTTCGGGCAGTTCGCCTCCTCGCAGACCGTGTGGAGCCCCTGTCCGCCGATCTCGGCCTTGAGCCGGCGGTAGGTCGGGCCACCGGGCGCCGGCACCTTCAACCAGGGCGGCTTGCGGGCGCGCCGGAACGGGACCGCGCTCTCGCCCTCGCCCGCGGTCCCACCGGGGCGTGCGCGCGAGCGGGTCACGTGCACCCGCTCCGCAGCGCCTGCGGTCGACTCGCTCATGTCAATACCTCGCGCTTCGCTCGCGGCGCGAATGACCAGACATGCACGCTGGCCCGCTCCGCGCTCACAGGATCCCCAACCTGGCGCTGTCGAGCCCGAGCGCCGCCGGCTCGGTCGCGACCGGGCTGCGGTCGAAGACCTCGGCGAAGCGCTCGATCACCGACCGGCCGAATGCGCCCAGATCCTGCTCGGCGCCGAGCTCGCGGCCGAGCGACGTGACCCGGCATCCCTCGATCCCGCACGGCACGATCCACTCGAACGGCTGCAGGTCGTTGTTGACGTTGACCGCCAGGCCGTGGGTCGTGACGCCGCGGCTGACGTGGACGCCGATCGAGCCGATCTTGCGGGCCTCCTCGCCGGGGTCGCCGCCGGAGCCGGGGCTGGTCCCCTTCGTCCAGATCCCGGTCAGGCCCTCGATCGTCTGCGTCTCGACCCCGTGCCCGGCGAGCGCCGCGATCGCGACCCGCTCAAGGCGCCGGACGTACTCGTGGACGTCGTCGCCGTAGGGCCTCAGCGAGACGATCGGATAGACCACGAGCTGACCCGGGCCATGGTAGGTGACGCGCCCGCCGCGGTTCGTGTCGTGGACCTCGATCCCCTGCGCCTCGTACCACTCGGGCGCCATCGGCAGCTCGTCGGGGCCGGAGCGGCGGCCGCGGGTGTAGGTCGGCGGGTGCTCGAGCAGCAGCAGGACGTCGGCGAGCTCGCCCTCCTGGCGCGCCTCCAGCAGCCAGCGCTGGGCAACCGCCGCCTCCTCGTAGGGGAGCAAACCGCACTGGACGACCAGGATTTCCTCGCTCACACTTGAAATCCTTGCAGGCCGCAGTTGGAATCCCTCCTTCGCCGCGAATGCAGCAGCCGAAACTAATCAGACCAGACTGGCTCCCGGCCGTCGCATTGTCCTCGGTGCTGGCCGCGGCGATGGTCGCCTGGAACCCGCAGGTGGGAGATCTCGCGGCCCAGGTCTTCCGCACCGAGCTGTTCCGGGACGGCGGCCTCGGGATCTGGAACGGAACCTGGTATGGCGGCCACTACACGCTCACCTACAGCGTCCTCTTCCCGCCCCTGGCGGCGCTGCTGGGCCCGCGCACGGTAGGCGTTCTCGCGGTGATCGCCTCGGCCTACCTCTTCGACCGCCTGGTCCGCGATCGCTGGGGCGACTCGGCCCGCTGGGCGACACTCTGGTTCGCGGCGGGCGTCGTCACCCTGCTCGCCGACGGCCAGCTGACCTTCGCGCTCGGCGTCGTCTTCGGCCTCGCGACCCTGCGGTCGATGCAGCGCGGCCGTCCCGCGCTGGCGCTCGCGCTCGCGGCCGGCTGCGCGCTCTCGAGCCCGGTCGCCGCCGTCTTTCTCGCCGGCGTCCTCGTCGCCGGGTCGGTCGAGCTCCCGCGCCCGGCGCGGCGGGGCAGGGCGCACCCGCACGCGATCCAGGTCGCCTGCGTCGCCTTCGGCCTGGTCCTCATCCCCAACCTCCTCTTCCCGGGGGCGGGTCAGTTCCCGTTCGTCCTCTCCTCCTACGTCGCGGTTCCGCTCTGGTGCGGGTCGGCGCTGTTCCTGATCCGCAACCTGCGCGAGGAGGAGCGCGAGCTGCGCCAGGTCCTGATCGCCTACGCGCTGGCGGCGACCGCGCTCTGGCTCGTCCCCAACGCGATGGGGGGGAACGCGGTCCGGCTCGGCGCCCTGTTCGGCGGGCCGGTCCTGGCGGCGGTCCTGCTCGCGCGCCGGCCCAGGGCCCCGATCTGGTTGGTCGCCATCTTCCTCGCCGGCAGCCTCTACTGGCAGTTCAACGCCAGCGTCACCCAGATCGCCCGCAGTGTCGGCGACCCCTCGACCCAGGCCGCCTACTTCGAACCGCTGGCCCACTGGCTGCGCGCAAACGGCGGCGAGGGAGCGAGGATCGAGGTGCCGCCGACCGCCAACCACTGGGAGTCGGCCTACCTCTCGCCCGAGGTCGAACTCGCGCGCGGCTGGCTGCGCCAGATCGACACCACCAGGGATGACATCTTCTACGAAGACGACGGCGAACTGCGCGGCCCCGAGTACCGGGCGTGGCTGCACGACAACGCGGTCAGGTTCGTCGCCCTCCCCGACGCACCGCTCGACTACTCGTCGGTCGCCGAGCGGCGGCTGATCCTGAGCGACCCGCCCTACCTGCGGCTGCTCTGGCAGAGCGCCCACTGGCGCGTCTACGCGGTCCGCGACCATGCGCCGCTCGTCCAGGCAGAGGGCGACGCCGCGGCGCGCGTGCTCCAGGTCGGGCACCAGGGGTTCACCCTCGACGTGATCCGGCCCGGCGACTTCCTGGTCCGCGTCAGCTTCACGCCCTACTGGTCGATCGGCCGCGGCAACGGCTGCCTGCTGCGGCGCGGCGAGTGGACACTGGCCCGGGCCGACGGCCCGGGCATCTTCCACGTCGGCGCCGACTTCTCTCTCGCGCGTGCCTGGAACGCCGTCACCGGGGCCCGCAAGACCTGCTGAGCCGCGGCGTCAACGACGTCAGAGAGCGAGCAGCAGCGGCTCTTCGAGCAGGGTTCGCACCCGGGCCAGGAACTCGGCTCCCTCGGCGCCATAGAGGATGCGGTGGTCGCAGGCGAGGTTGACCGACATCAGGTGCGCGGTCCGGACCTCCCCGTCGCGGGCGACGGCCCGCTCGGCAATCGCGCCGACGGCGAGGATCGCCGCCTGCGGCGGGTTGATCACCGCCGAGAAGCTGTCGATCCCGTACATCCCGAGGTTGGAGACGGTGAAGGTCGCGCCCGAGAGCTCGGGCGGGGTGATCGATCCGTCCCGAACCCGCTCGGCGAGCGCCCGCGAGTCGGCGGCGATCTGGCGCAGGCCCTTGCGGTCGGCGTCGAACACGGTCGGCACCACGAGCGAGTTCCGGGCGGCCACGGCGATCCCGACGTTGACCCGCGAGTAGAGCTCGAAGCGGCCGTCGCGATAGGCGCCGTTGGCCCGCGGGTGCTCGCGTAGGGCGAGCGCGCAGCCCTTCACCACCATGTCGTTGAACGAGGGGACGACATCGCCATCGCGCGCGGCCGCTTTCAGCAACGCGCGGGCATCGACAGCGCGGCTCATGTCGACCTCCGCCTGCAGGTAGAAGTGCGGCGCCGTCGCCTTCGACTCGGCCATGCGCCGCGCGACCGTGGCCTGGAGCTTGGAGGGATCCTCGTAGGCGACCTGGCCCTTGGCCGTTTCAGGACCTGAATATTCCGGCATCTGCTCTGCTCCCGCTCGGCCCGGAAGAGACAGAGATGGACCGGGCCTCGCTCCCGCGTCCGCGATGCCGGCCGCGCCGTCGGCGGCGCCACCCGCGGAGACAGCAGCGGCTTCCACATCCGCCTTCACGATTCGGCCACCAGGACCGGATCCCTCAATCTGTCCAAGCTCCAGGCCACGCTCTTTCGCCAAGCGTCTCGCTAGCGGCGAAGCTTTGGGTCGCCCATCCGCTTTTCCGGCGGAGGGGGACTCGACGGCCGGGGCGTTTGCTGGCGCGGTTGGCGCTTCGGGTGCCGTCTCCTCCGCCTCTGCCGCGGGTGGTGCCGTAGGGGGGCTCGCCGCCGAGGAAGCTTTAGCTACCGCAGGCGGTGGGGGGTCCCCTGCGGCGACAGGACCCGCGGCCGGGGCGGTTGATCCCTCACCGGTATCGCCGACCACCGCGATCACACTCCCGATCGGCAGCGTGTCCCCCTCCTGGGCGACGATCTCGGTGAGGGTGCCGGCAACGTCGCTCTCGTACGCCATGTTCGCCTTGTCGGTCTCGATCTCGACCAGCTCGTCGCCGAC
>DATBHH010000116.1:0-48782 GCA_036557525.1 Solirubrobacterales bacterium
GCCAAGCGGACTTTCGAAGAGATCGAGGACTACCGGGCCTGAGTCCGCCACGTAGAGGCGGTTGCTGACAGCATCGATGGCGATACTCTGGATGTTTCCGCCGTAGTGGCCTCCCCCGGTCTGGGTCCCGAGCAGGACCCCGCCGCCGCTGGTGTACCCGGAGATGTGGCCGCCGCTGCCCTGGTCGTCGATCCAGACGTTGTCTGCGCCGTCGATCGCGATGCCGTTGGCGTTGCTGAAGCCGGAGAGCTGGCTTTCGTAGACCCGGTCGGCGGATGCTGGCGTGGCCGAGACGGTGAAAACGAGCAGCGAGGCAATCGAAGCAGCCAGGTAGACGCCGCGGTGTCGCCTGCGGGCGTCGCCGTACGCGGGAACGGCGGTGCCGGAGGCCGGTGCCTTCGACTCGCGTCTCACGTTCCTCTCCCTCTCCCCTTTCAAGCGTCCCCCCCGGAGCTCACGATAGCTCGCAAGCCCTGCCGGGCCAAATGCCTTTGTCCTCCGCAGCTTCGCTGCGGCCTTCCGTTCCCCGTACAAACGACTCGCTTCCCGGAAGCCGCCGGTAACTAGAACACAGACCAACCCGGATGTCAAGAGGACAGTCCTAAAACCGCGTGAGATCGCTTGTAAAACCCTGACGATGCTTTACCCTGGAGTCCGTACGAACGTGGTCGGTCCATTACCCTCTAGCAAGCCGAAATCCGGCCCCTCAGCCGCCTCCATAGGCCTGGATATGGTGCCGCCCGGGATGGTGCTGACACCGTGGGGAGATTCGAGCGGCTTGCGGGAGAAGACGCTGCCCCCGGGCCGGGGCACCACCGCCGCGGAGGCCGAGCAGAACCACCGTGAACGGCTCTACGGTGCGATGGTGGCGAACGTCGCCGAAAAGGGCTACGAGGCCACGACGATCGTGGACCTGGCCGAGGTCTCCGGCGTCTCGCGCAGCGCCTTCTACAAGCACTTCAGCGACAAACAGGCGTGCTTCCTGGCGGCAATCGAGGCGCTCGTCGAGCCGGCTCTGGAAACCGCGTCGAAGACGTTGCTGCCGGACGGCGAGCCGCCGAGCGATCGGGAACTGGCGAAGAATGAGTTCGCAGAGTTGATCAAGGGGGTCGCCGCGCAGCCGGCGGCAGCGACGATGTGCATTGTCGAGGTCTACGCAGGCGGGCGCGAGGCGGTCGCCCTGCTCGACCGCGTGACCGATTCCCTGGAGGCGCTGGCGACGCCGATCCTCGAGGCGATGGGGCGCGAGGGGATGCCCCCGGAGATGGTGCGGGCGCTGATCGGCGGGGTGCAGAAGGTGATGCACAAGCACCTCTACCGCGGTGAGCCCGAGCGCCTGGTGGAGCTGGCGCCGCAGCTCTGGGATTGGTTCCTGCTCTACCCACCTCCCCCGGGGCCGCTGCGCGGGCCGCGGCGGCGGGTGCTGCGGCCGCTGCCCTTCGAGGAGCGGCAGGCCGCGTCCAATCCGTCGGAGCGGCTGCTGCGTGGGCTTGCGGCCGCCGTCGCAGAGAAGGGCTATCCGGAGACGACGATCGCCGACATCATCGAGCGCGCCGGAACCTCCTACCGGGCGTTCTATGAGCTCTTCGAGAGCAAGGAGGACGCGGTCGTTGCGGCGCTCGACGTCGGCTCGCTGCAGATGCTGGCGGCCGCGCTGCCGGCATTCAGGATCGCCAACGACTGGCCCGAGGCGGTGCGGGCGACGCAGGAGGCGATGTTCCTCTACGGCGTGCAGGAGCCCGAGTACGCGCGGCTGGGGGCGGTGGAGATGTACGCGGCGGGCAAACGGGCGCTGGAGCAGCGCGAGCGGGTGACCGAACAGATGGAGGCGCTACTGGCCCTCGGCTATGAGCTCGCCCCGGACATACCCCCGATCACCGCTGAGGCAATCGGCGGGGCGCTTTACGCGCTCTTCTATGAACACGTGAAAACGAAAGGGCCCGAGCGCCTGGCGGAGCTGGTGCCATGGGCCGTCTACGTGACACTGACTCCGTTTCTGGGCGGCGAGGAGGCCTACGCGGTCGCCACCGGTGACGGTGAGGGCGGTGAGTGAGCGCGACCCGGGTCGCGCACGTTGGGCGAGTAGGGTTCAGTCGTCGTGCTGTCCTGGCTAGGCAGGCTGATGATCTCTCGCAACATGGCGAGCTCGCGCGAAGGCGACCTCGAGCCCGCCCTTCGGATGGATGCCGACGACATCCGCTTCAAATTCCCCGGCGACAGCTCCTGGGGAACCGAGATCGAGGGCAAGGACGAGCTGCGGAAGTGGTTGGAGCGGTTCGCAGAGGCCGGGGTCCAGATCTACCCGGATGAGGTCGTGCTTCAGGGGTTCCCCTGGAAGCAGACGATCTGCGTCCGCGGAACGGTCCACCTCGACAGCGACGACGGCGAGCGGGTCTATGACAACCGTTACGTGATCTGGGGCCGGATCGCCTGGGGAAAGCTGCGCGAATACGAGGTCTACGAGGACACCCAGAAATCGAAGGCGCTCGACGGCTACCTGGAGTCGGTCGGGAAGCTCCCGCAGTGATCTACATGCTGAGGCACGGCGACGCCGAGCGGGGCAGCGGTGACGACGCGGCACGACGGCTGACCGAGAAGGGCGAGCGCCAGGCGGCGACCGCCGGGCGGGCGATGGCGGCGCTCGGGATCGAGCTCGACACCTGCCTGACGAGCCCGAAGGTTCGGGCGGCCGAGACGGCGCGGCTCGCCTGCGCGGCCCTCTCCACGGTGCCCGAGACGGTGGACGAGCTCGCGGGTCGCTTCGATGCGCTCGACCTCGCTGCGGGCCGCGGCGAGGTGCTGCTGGTCGGCCACAACCCCGACTTCAAGACCGAGGTTTCCCGCCTCACCGGGGCAAATGCCAAATTCCGCAAGGGCGGGGTCGCGATTCTCGACGGCAGCACGTTGCTGGCGATGCTCCGGCCCGAGGATCTGGCCGCGATCGCCGCCCGGCGATGAGGCTTTGCCGCTTCCTCGCCGACGGCGAGGCCCGCCTCGGCCTGGACGACGGGGGCCGCCTGGTCGACCTCACCGCCTCGGCGCCGGAATTGCCGACCGAACCCGCCGCGGCGATCGACGCCGTCGGTATCGATCGATTGGTGGAGTTGGCCGAGCTCGCGGCCGAGCCCGGCCCGGGCGAGCCGGTCGAGGCGATTCGGTTGCTGAGCCCCGCCCGACCGCGCAAGTACCTGGCGATCGCCCTCAACTACGCCGACCACATCGCCGAGACCGGGATGGAGGCGCCGCAGGTGCCGACCTTCTTCAACAAGCAGCCGACCTGCGTCGTCGGCACCGGCGCCGCGATCCACATGCCCTCAGTCTCGGACAAGCTCGACTACGAGGGGGAGCTGGCGGTCGTGATCGGCAGGCGGTGCCGGCACATCGCCCCCGAGGACGCCGCCTCGGTGATCGCCGGCTACACGATCGCCAACGACGTCTCGGTCCGCGACTGGCAGATGCGGGCGCCGACGATGACGATCGGCAAGTCCTTCGACACCCACGGCCCGCTCGGGCCCTGGCTCGTCACGGAAGATGAGATCGGCGACCCCCAGGACCTCGGGATCCGGACCTTCGTCAACGACGAGCAGCGCCAGGACGGCAACACCTCGGAGATGGTGTTCGACTGCTTCCAGCAGGTCTCCCACCTCTCCGAAGCCTTCACGCTCGAGCCCGGCGACGTGATCGCAACCGGCACCCCGGCCGGGGTCGGCGTCTCGATCCAGCCCTTCCCGCAGGGGCTGCTGAAGGTCGGGGACACGGTCCGCGTCGAGATCGACGGGATCGGCGAGCTCCGCAATGAGGTCGTCGCCGAGCCCGAGGGGTTCCTCGTCCACGACGACCCGCCCGCCTGAGCATGGATCGAATCGTCGCCAGGGCCCACCTCAATCTGGTCGAGAGCTCGCGTCACCTGTTCGAACTCGATTCGGGCGCCACCGTGGAGGCGGATGACGGCTGCCTCCTCGGCGCCGGCAGCTCCGAAAACCCGGCGATCTCGAACGCCGCGTTCCGGGTCGACGACATGCTCGACCCGGCCGAGCTGCTGCGACGGGCGCGCGAGTTCTTCGGCGCGCGCGGCCGCGGATTCTCGCTCTGGACGCGCGGCGACCGGCCGGAGGACCGAGACCTGCTCGAGGTCGCCGGCGAGGAGGGCCTCAACCCGTTCTTCGAAATGCCGGAGATGGTGATGGCGCGGCGGGCGGAGCAGACGCCGCTGCCGGACGGGATCGAGCTTCGGCGTCTCGAGAGAGCCGAGGAGGCGGCCGACTACTGGCGGGTCGCGAGGGAGGCCTACGTCAGCATCGGGTTCCCGCCCGAGGTCTTCGACCACTACGACGACCACGCCGGGCTCGTCGCCGAAAACGCGGTCGCGCTCCTCGCCTACCGGGGAGCGGAGCCGCTCGCGATCGCGATGACCATCGTCACCGACGGCGTCGCCGGGATCTACTGGGTCGGGACGGCCGACGGCGCCCGCGGCAAGGGCCTGGGACGGGCGATCACGGCGGCCGCCGTCAACGCCGGCTTCGACCTCGGCGCCGACCTCACCTCGCTGCAGGCGTCACCGATGGGTGAGCCGATCTACCGGACGATGGGCTTCGAGACGATCTACGACTACAGGCTGCTGATGGCGGCGGCGCCGCAGGAGACCGGGATATGAAGCAGCGCGTCAGCCTGATCACCCTCGGGGTCTGGGACCTCGACCGGGCGCGAGCCTTCTACCAGGCCCTCGGCTGGAGGACCGGCGCCGCGCCCGAGGACGACGTCGTCTTCTTCCAGGCCGGCGAGATGGTTCTGGCGCTGTGGGACCGGGCGAGACTCGCCGAGGACAGCTGCGTCGAGGACGGCGGCGGCTGGGGCGGCGTGACCCCCGCCCTCAACCTAGGCTCGCCGGCCGAGGTCGACGCCTCGATCGAGGAGGCTCGCGCCGCCGGCGCCCGCATCGGCCGCGAGCCGGCCGAAACGTTCTGGGGCGGATACAGCGGCGTCTTCATCGACCCCGAGGGCCACCCATGGGAGATCGCCCACAACCCGCACTGGACGCTCACCGAGGACGGCGGCGTCCGCATCGACTGAGGGCCTGCTCAGGGGCCCAGCCGGAACGGCGGGTACTTGTCGGTGATCAGGGTGAAGGCATAGCCGACGACCCTGTTGTGCCAGCGGTAGACCCCCTCGACGAAGTCGAAGGCGCCGCGCGGGTAGCGGCCGGTGAAGAGGATCGCGAACCAGGCGAAGACGACGGTGAAGAAGGCGCCGATGTAGAGGAAGAAGAGGACGACGTAATGGGGGATCGCCAGCAGCCACTTGACGAGGGGCATCCCCCGCTGCAAGTCGGTCTCGGCGTTCGGATAGGGATAGTCGAGGTGGACCGCCTGCATCTCGTCGGTCGACGGATAGCTGTCGTCCATCAATGAGATGTAGACCCCGACCCGGTTCGAGAAGCGGCTGACTTCGAGGTTCCAGTCGAACCACCAGCGGGGGTACTTCTTGCGGAACAGCAGCATCAGGACCGTCGGCAGGGTCAGCAGGCCGATCCCGGCGCCGGCGTACGCGTACGCGCTGCCCTCCTCGCCCGAACCCCAGTAGATCCCGACGAGCAGCACGAAGACGATGTAGATCGGGATCACCGTGAAGATCCGGAAGAACGTCGTCAGCCGATTCAGCGGGCGGTCCGGGTACTCGACGGAGAACGTGACCGGGTAGTCCGAGGGCTCGGTGCGCTCGATGCTGGCCTCCATGCTGACCTCCTTGCTCCCTTGGGACTGGACGAGTGCGCATCCTCGCGCACCGATCGGCGGCAATCGCCCGCCGCCCGGCCGGCTGACTGGCCGATCAACCAGGGTTACGCCGTTCCATGTAGCCTCCCCCGCCGATTCACGAACCAGGAGGGAGTGCGCAATCTGATGGGACTTCTAGACGGTAAGGCGGCGATCGTCACCGGGTCGGCCCGGGGAATCGGCCGCGCCACGGCGGAGCTCTTCGCCGCCGAGGGGGCGAGGGTCTTGATCAACGACCTCGATGCCGATATCGCCGAGCAGGCCTCGAACGAGATCGACGGCGAGACCGCCGTCCACGCCGGCGACCTGACCAAGCCTGACGCCGCCGACCAGCTGGTGGCCGCCGGGGTCGAGGCCTTCGGCGCGGTCGACATCGTCGTCAACAACGCCGGCTACACCTGGGACGGCGTCGTCCACCGGATGACCGACGAGCAGTTCCAGGCGATGCTCGACATCCACACGATCGTCCCCTTCCGGATCACCCGGGCGCTGGCCCCGCACTGGCGCGAGGCGGCGAAGGCCGAGCGCGGCGAGGGCAAGGAGGTCTTCCGCAAGATCGTCAACGTCTCCTCGATCTCGGGGACGATGGGGAACGCCGGCCAGGCCAACTACTCGGCCGCCAAGGCCGGCGTCGTCGGGCTGACCAAAACCATCGCCAAGGAGTGGGGGCAGTTCAAGGTCAACGTCAACGCGGTCGCCTTCGGCTTCGTCGAGACGCGGCTCACGGCGGCGAAGGAGGCGGGGGAAGAAATGACCTCTCCGACCGGCGAGAAGATCGAGCTCGGGATTCCCGAGCAGATGCGCTCGATGGCCTCGGCGATCATCCCGCTGGGGCGCCCGGCCCAGCCCGATGAGGCGGCGGGCCCGGTTCTATTCCTCTGCTCCCAGCATGCGAACTACGTGCACGGGCAGATCCTCAACGTGACCGGCGGGCAGTTCGGGGGGATGTACACCTGAGCGGGTCGGCGACAGAGGGGAGGTCCCAGGTCCGCTACCTGGACGTGGCGGACCGGACCTGGCCTCTCCTCCGTCGTCTCGCCGGCCTCCACACCCTGCTCTACCGCGCGACCGGCGGCCGGTTCGGGCTGAGCGTCCCGGGCGGCCCGGGACGGATGCTTCTCCTCGACCACGTCGGCGCGAAGAGCGGGACCGAGCGCACCTGCCCCCTGCTCTACATCGAGGACGGCGACAACGTCGTGGTAATCGCCTCCAAGGGCGGATACCCGAGACATCCGGCTTGGTACCACAACCTGATGGCCAACCCCGACACCGAGGTCCAGATCGGCAACGAGCGTCGCCGGGTGCGCGCCCGGCTCGCCACGCCCGAGGAGCACCAGCGCCTCTGGCCCGAGGCGGTCAGGGTCTGGGGCGGGTACGCCGACTACCAGGCGCGGAGCAAGGGGCGCGAGATCCCGATGGTCGTCCTCGAGCCCCGCTAGTCCTTCGGCCGTCGCTCCTCGGCGACGGGATCGCCGCCCTCGCCGACGATCGCATCCGGGGGCCACGGCCCTGCCCAGTTGTCGCGAGCACCGTCGATCGTGATCGTCGTCCCGGAGACGAAGT
This sequence comes from Solirubrobacterales bacterium, assembly GCA_036557525.1. GTDB lineage: Bacteria > Actinomycetota > Thermoleophilia > Solirubrobacterales > 70-9 > VRUE01. The sequence continues at coordinate 7,335 of DATBHH010000116.1, forward strand.
CGCCGGCCGGCGAGGCGAGATAGGCGACGAGCCAGGCGAGCTCCTCGGCCCGTCCGGCGCGCCCGATCGGGATCGAGCGCTCGAGGTTTTCGACCACCACCTGCGGATACTTGGTCAGCAGCGTCTCGGTCGCGAACTGGCCTGCCGCCAGCGCGCAGGTCGTGATCCCGAACCGCGCCCACTCGACCGCGAGCGTCCGCATCATGTTCTCGACCGCAGCGCGGGCCGCGCCCGAGTGGACCATCCCGGGCATCCCGTGGTGCGGGGAGAGGGTGACGCTGAGGACCTTGCCGCCCCCCTGGGGGATGAACCCCCTGGTCGCCGCGGCATGGGTCATCAGCCAGGTCCCCTGCACGTTCAACTCGGTCACCGTGCGGAAGCCCTTCGGGCTGATCGCCTCGGCCGGGCTGAGGAACTGCCCGCCGGCGTTGTTGACGAGGACATCGAGCCTTCCGTGGCGCTCGAGCAGGCCGTCGATCAGCCGCTCGACCGCCTCCTCCTCGCGGATGTCCATCGCCTCGTGCTCGAAGCTTCCCGCCAGCCCCTCGGCGAGGGCCTCGGTCTCGGCCAGCGGCTCCTCCCGGCGCCCGCAGCCGACCACCTTCGCGCCGAGCCGGGCCAACTCGAGCGCGGTCTCGCGCCCGAGGCCGCTGCCTGAGCCGGAGACGAGGCAGACCTGGCCCTCGAGCAGGCCGTCCCTGAATATGCGCGAACGAGCGCTCTCAGACATGAGCCATCAGATTTCGTGCTTCGTTCGCTGCGCAAACGAGTCAGATATGCATGCTTGCTCTCTCCGCACTCAGGTCAGCCTATAGGCGGCATCACCAGGGGTAATGTCCGCCGCGATGAAGGTGCAGGTGGAGGCAAAACCGCTGCACGAGCCGCTTTCCGGCGGGACCCCTGGCGCGACGGTCACGGTCGAGCCGATCGTCACCGGCACGACCAACTTTCCCAGGGCGCTGATGGAAAGCCCAGGTGGCCGCTTCCTGGGGGCGCGCCTGGGATGGGCTCTCCTGACCGGCAAGGAAGCAACCGAGGTTCCCTGTCCCGTCTTCCTCATCCGCCACCCGAGCGCCGGCGCGATCCTCGTCGACACCGGCCTGCACCCCTCGATCGCGACCGACGCCGAAGAGAACTTCGGCCGCCTGCCGACCCGCTTCGGCAAGCCGAATGTCAGGCCCGACGGCGACGCTCCGGCCCAGCTCCGCAAGCGCGGCCTCGACCCCGGCGAGATCCCCGTCGTCGTCATGACCCACCTCCACATCGACCACACGTCGGCAATCTCCGAGTTCCCGAACTCGACCTTCGTCGCCAGCGAGCTCGAGTGGCAGGACGCCACCCAAGGCAGCCGGCCGACGCTGAAGGGCTACCGCCGGATTCACCTCGACTTCGCCTTCGACTACCGGACCGTCGACTTCGACCGCGGTGGGATCGGCTCCTACGCGACCTTCGGCCGGACCTTCGACCTCTTCGGCGACGGCTCGGTCAGGCTCGCTTACACCCCCGGTCACTCGGCGGGACACATGTCGGTGGTCGCGCGGCTGAAGGAGACTGACTTCGTGATCGGCGGCGACGCCGCCTACACGCTCGCCCAGCTCGACGGCGTCGCGCCGCTGCCGCCGCGTCCGTTCGACGCCCACAACTACCGTCGCTCGCTGCAGGAGCTGAGGCTGTTTCGGCGCGAGTACCCGGCGGCGGTCGTCACCCCGGGACATGACGCGGGGTTCTACGAAGGGCTCGAGCCGCGCTACGAGTAGTTCGTTTTCCCCGGCTCTGGGGTGACCCCCTCGCGGAGGGTGCGAATAACGTTTCGCCGGCCCTGCTCGTCGAGGCGCGTGTACATCGCCCGCACCCGGTCGAAGATCTCCGTCGCGACTTCGAGCTGGCGCTCGCGGCCCGGCGACTCCTCGGCCGAGAAGGAGAGCGGCTCGCCGAACTGCACCGTCACCTTCGGGAAGCGGAACCGCTTCCAGCGCCGGACGGTTGCGGATCCGTGGATCGCGACCGGGATCACGGGTACGCCGGACTCGAGCGCGAGCCGGCCGACACCCGGTTTCGGGTCGCCGAGCTCGCCGCTGCGGGAACGCCCGCCCTCGGCGTAGATCAGCAGCATCCCGCCCTGGTCGAGGACCGTGTAGGCAGTCGCGAACGCCTCCTCGTCATGGTGGCCGCGGCGGACCGGGATCACGCCGCCGTGCTTGAAGATGTAATTCAGCACCGGGTTGCCGAAGAGCTGCGATTTCGCCATGAACCGGATCTGTCGGCGTAGGTAAAGGCCGGTGAAGAAGTGGTCCATCTGGCTGAAGTGGTTGGGCGCCAGGATCAACGGCCCTGACTTCGGCACGTTCTTCACTCCGATGGCGCGAGTGCGGTAGAGCAGGAGCGCCGGGGGCGTGACGAGGGTGCGGACGAGAGGGTAGGTCCAGCCGACGCCTCGGCGAGCGGCGGCATGGAACTGGTCGAAGTACTCCGCCGGGCGATCGTCCTTGTAGACCTGTGGCTTGATGTCGGGCATGTCCGGATGGCCGATCTAACCGGCCCTCGCCCTGCCTACCCCCTGGCGGGGCGGGGGTTACGCAGCCTCGCCGGGCAGCACCCAGGCCCGCGAACGCTCGAGCGCTCGGCGCCATTCCGCCAGCAGCGGGTCCCGCCTATCGGCGCCGATGCCGGGTTCATAGCGGGCCGACTCCCGCCAGGTCCGCCGGACGTCCTCCTCGCTCCAGTGGCCGGTCGCGATCCCGGCAAGGTAGGCGGCGCCGAGCGCCGTCGTCTCGCTGATCTCGGGGACGATAACCGGCGCGCCGAGGACGTCCGCCTGGAACTGCATCAGCCACTCGTTCGCGACCGCGCCGCCGTCCGCTTTGAGCTCGGCCAGCCGCTCTCCCGCCGCCGCCTCCTGTGCCCTGACGGCGTCGACCGTCTGGTAGGCGATCGCCTCGAGCGCGGCGCGGGCGAGGTGCGCGCGTCCGCTCCCCCGCGTCAGTCCGACGATCGTGCCACGCGCGTACGGGTCCCAGTACGGGGACCCGAGGCCGGTCAGCGCCGGCACGAAGTAGACGCCCTCGTTGCCCTCGAGCGAGGCCGCCAGCTCCTCGGTCTCCCCCGCCTCGGCGACGATGCCGAGCCCATCACGCAGCCACTGGATCGCAGCTCCGGTGACGAAGATCGAGGCCTCGAGGGCATAGGCGGGAACGCCACCGGTCTCGCAGGCGACCGTCGAGAGCAGCCCGTCGGCCGGCTCTGGGAGGTCGGTGCCGGTGTGGAGGAGGACGAAGCTGCCGGTCCCGTATGTGTTCTTCGCGCTGCCGGCGCGATGGCAGGCCTGTCCGAACAGCGCCGCCTGCTGGTCGCCGGCGATCCCGGCGACGGGAACCTCGCCGCCGAACTCGGTCGTGGTCCCGAATACGCCCGAGGAGGGAAGCGCTTCCGGCAGGCTTCCAGGGTCGACGCCGAGCATCGCGCAGAGCTCCTCGTCCCAATGATGCCGGCGGATGTCGAACAGCATCGTCCGCGACGCGTTGGTCCGGTCGGTGGCGTGACGCCCGGTCAGCTTGAAAAGCAGCCAGGAGTCGATCGTCCCGAAGAGGGCGCGATCGGCGCCCTCGACGTTGCGCAGCAGCCACTCGATCTTCGTCCCCGAGAAATAGGGGTCGAGGACCAGGCCGCTCCGCTCGCGGACGAGTCCCTCCCGCCCCTCGGAGCGCAGCTCCTCGCAGCGCTCGGCGGTGCGGCGGTCCTGCCAGACGAGCGCCCGGTGGATCGGCTCGCCGCTGGCGGGGTCCCAGGCGACCACCGTCTCGCGCTGGTTGGTGATGCCGATCGCCTCGAGCTCGCCGCCTTCGATCCCCGCGTCGGCTATCGCCTCGGCGGCGACCCGCCGCGTCGTCTCCCAGATCTCCGCCGCGTCGTGCTCGACCCAGCCGGGACGCGGGAAGTGCTGCTCGAACTCGGAATAGGCACGACCCGCGATCCGCGCCTCGTCGTCGAAGACGAGGCAGGTCGTGCCCGTCGTGCCCTGGTCGATCGCGAGGATCATTGAAGAACTGGATCGCGCGCCGCGACCAGGCTATCCGGCTTCCGCCCGGGCCCCCGTAGCGATCGTCAGCAGCGCCTCGCCGAGGCCGGAGACGTCTTCCTCGCCCGTCCCCAGCCGGCGCACCGCGAGCCCGTACATCAGCGCCACGATCGAGCGCGCATGGCGATTTGGGTCGGGCACCTCGAGCGCCTCGAGGGCGGCCTCGGCGACTTCTTCGTAGGCGACGAAGCAACGGCGGGAGGCATCGCGCAGCTCACGGTCGCGCGCGGCCTGGAGGTGGAGCTCGATCTCCGCCAGTTCCTGAATCCGGCGAGGAGACTCCCGCGCGACCCGCTCGACCTCGAGCGCGACCTGCTCGATGCCGGGGCGCGCTCGCCGCAGCTCGGCGGCGATCCCCTCGAGGCGGACGACCTCCTCGCCGACCATCAGCATCAGGCTCTCCCGGAGGAGGTCGAGCTGGCTGTCGAAGTGGTAGGTGAGCGACCCCAGGGACACCTCCGCGGCGTCGGCGACGCGGCGGTTGGTGACGGCGGCGATCCCCTCGCGCCCGATCAGGTCGAGCGTCGTCCGCAGGATCCGCTCGCGGGTGTCGGTGACGGTTGCCGTAGCCATCTAGAAATCCTCGTCCTCCGCTCGCGGCGCGAAATGCCAGATATGGACGCCTGCTCGCTCCGCCCTCACGGGCCCAGACTACCCCGTTTTCGCCTATTGTTCGTTCGAACGAACCAGCCGACCAGGAAGGAGCCCGATGCCGACAAGTACCGAATCAGAGCTCGGGCTGCGGGAGCAGGCGGGGATGCTGGCGACCGGCGGCGTCTCCTCACGCGAGCTGGTCGACGATTCGCTGCGGCGGGCCGAGGCCGCCCAGCGCGACCTGAACGCGTTCCGGCTGATCCGGGCCGAGGAGGCGCTGGCTGAGGCCGAGGCGGCCGATCGGCGCATCGCGGATGGCGATGGGGCCCCGCTCCTCGGGGTGCCGGTCGCGATCAAGGACGACGTCGACCTCGCGGGCCACCCGACGCTGTTCGGCTGCGGCGGGGCGTGCCCTCCGGCGACGCGGGACGCCGAGGTGGTGCGGAGGCTGCGCACCGCCGGGGCAATCGTGATCGGCAAGACCCACGCCCCGGAGGTGGGGCAGTGGTCATTCACCGAGGGCCCCTCGTTCGGGGCGACACGGAACCCCTGGAGCATCGGCCACACTCCCGGGGGGTCGAGTGGCGGAGCGGCGGCGGCGGTCGCCGCCGGACTGGTCCCGGCGGCAATCGGGTCCGACGGCGCCGGGTCGATTCGGATCCCCGCCGCATGGACCGGGCTGGTCGGGCTGAAGCCGCAGCGCGGCAGAATCTCGACCTGGCCCAACGCCGATGCGTTCAACGGCCTGACCTGCTTCGGCCCGATGACCCGCAGCGTCGCCGACGCCGCCCTCCTCCTTGACGCAATCCACGGCAGCGCCCCCGGCGACCACCACAGGCCGGCGGCCCCGGTCGAGCCCTTCGTCGAGTCCGCGGGCCGCGAACCGAAGTCGCTGCGGATCGCCCTCTCCTACGCGACGCCGTTCGGGGTTTCGAGCGAGGTGGACCCCGAGCACCGAGAGGCGATCGAGGCCTTCGCCCGGCGCCTCGAGGAGCTCGGGCACGACGTCGTCAGGGCCGACCCCGACTACGGACTCGTCGGCCCGGCGCTCATCCCGCGCGGTATGGCCGCGGTCGAGGCCTGGCTCAGCGACAACCTCGGCGACCGCTCGAACCTCGAGCCGCGGACCAGGACCCACGCCCGCTTCGGACGCCTGCTCTCGGGCCTGCCGCTACGGGCGTCGCGGGCGGCGGAGCCGGCGCTGCGACGCCGCATTGGCCGCGTCTTCGAGCGCTTCGACCTTGTCCTCACCCCGACCACCGCGAAGCCCCCGGGGGAGATCTACAGCCTTGACGGGCGCGGCTACTGGGCGACGAGCACCAGAGTCAGCGCCGCCTGCCCCTACGGGTTCGCCTGGAACGTCGTCGGCTGGCCGGGGATCAGCATCCCCGCCGGCATGACGAAGGCGGGCCTGCCGATCGGAGCCCAGCTCCTCGCCCCGGAAGACGGCGAGGCGGAGCTGTTCGAGCTCGCGGGGTCGGTCGAGCGGTCCGTCGGCGGCTGGGAGCGGGCTCCCTATCCACGTCGCGATCCGTAGGCCCGGGCGAAGTCGCGGAGCTGCCGCGCGCGGTGGGCGAAGCCGACGAGGGTGCGACCGGTGGCGCGGTGCGAGAGATCGAGCTCGTACTCGCGAAGCTCGTGGCCGGCGCGGACCGCGTCGATTGTCATACCGACCTCCATCCCGTAGCCGCCGGCGAATGGGAGAACCGAGCGCAGCACGTCGACCCGCATCGCCCGCTGGCCTGAGATCGGGGCCCGCGTCTCGAGCCCGCAGCAGCGGCGGATCGCCCAGCGCGCGAACCCGAGGGCGACTCCGAAGCCGCCACCCACCCGGCGGTTGAAGGCGGCGACGGCGAGATCGCACTCGCCGCGCTCGATCGCCTCGACCAGCGGGCTGAGGGACGCGGCCGTGGGGCCGAGGTCGCCGTCGCAGAGAAGGAAGATGTCGGGCGGCGACACCGAGAGCGCCGCCTCGGCGGCGGCGGTCACGTTGGCACCCTTGCCGTGCGGCCGGCCGCGGCTGACGACCCGCGCGCCCGCCGCCAGCGCGACACCCTCGGTGTCGTCGGTCGAGGCGTCGTCGGCGACCCAGATCGCGGCGTCGGGGAAGGCGCCGCGCAGCGCAGCGACCGTGTCGCCCACCCGGTCGGCCTCGTTGCGCGCCGCGACGAGGACCGCGAGTGAGTCACCCACGGCGGATATTGTCCCGCTCCATGGCGGACATTGAGGCGCACATCACCGGCAACGTATGGAAAATCGAGGTCGCGGTCGGCGACAGGGTCGAGGAGGGCGACACCGTTGTCATCCTCGAGTCGATGAAGATGGAGATCCCGGTCGAGGCCGAGGACGAGGGGACCGTCAAGGAGATCCTCTGCGAAGAGGGGAAGTCGGTCAGCGAAGGCGACGTTCTGGTCGTCCTGGAGTGAGCGCGGAGGGAGCAAGCGTGCATATCTGTCTCTTCGCGCAACGAGCGAAGCGCGAAAGGTAGTAGTGGCTTCCGAGCGGCTCGCCGGCGGCAAGCTGATCCTCGACTCCCCCGCCGAGGCGGTCGTCCGGATCACGATCTCCAATCCCGAGCGGCGCAACGCCCTCGACCACGAGATCCTCGACGGCCTGGCCGAGACGCTGCCGCGCCTCGACTCCGGGATCGAGAACCGCTGCGTGCTGATCACCGGGGCGCCCCCCGTCTTCTCCGCCGGCTACGACATCGGCTCGATCCCCGAACAGAGCTTCGAGCGCGACGCCGAGTCCCTCGTCGCCCATCCCTTCCACGCCGCAATGGAGGCTCTCGCTGCGCACCCGTGGCCGACGGTGGCGATGATCAACGGCCACTGCCTCGGCGGTGGCCTCGAGCTGGCGATCACCTGCGACATGCGGGTCTGCGCGGCGGGGGCGAAACTGGGCATGCCACCGGCGAAACTGGGCCTGATCTACGGCCACACCGGCCTGCGCAAGTTCCTCGACACGATCGGGCTGCCGCGGACCAAGGAGCTGTTCCTGACCGGGCGAAACGTCGAAGCCGAACGGGCCGAGGAGATCGGCCTCGTCCACGAGGTCTTCCCCGAGGACGAGCTCGAGGAAGCCGCGGTCGAGCTGGCGGCGGCGATCGCGGCCAACGCGCCGCTCTCGATGCGGGGCAACAAGCAGGCGATCGAAGCCCTGAACGCGAACCCGGTGCTGACCGCGGCGCAGGAGGCGGAGCTCGTATCCCTGCGCGAGTCCTGCTTCGGCTCCGACGACTTCCGCGAGGGGATCCAGGCGTTCGCCGAGAAGCGCAAACCGCGCTGGACCGGGCAGTGAGCGGCGCGGCGGAACGCAAGGCGCTGGCGGCCTCGGGGCCGCAGATGGCGGCCCTGATCGAGCGGATCGGCAGGATCGGCCTCGAGACCCGCCTGCGGCGGCGGAAAGAGGAGCGGCCGGCAGACGCCTACGGGGCGCTGCTGCGGGCGATCGTCGGCCAGCAGCTCTCGACGAAAGCGGCGCGGACGATCCATGGACGCGTGCTCGACCTGTTCGACGGCCGCACGCCGACTCCCGAGCAACTGCTCGAGGTGTCCGAGGAGGACCTCCGCGCCGCCGGTCTCTCAGGGCGAAAGGTCGAGTACATCCGCGACCTCGCCTCCCACGTGATCTCCGGCGAGCTCGAGCTCGACCGCCTCGACGAGCTCTCCGACGAGGAGGTGATCGCCGAGATCGTCGCCGTTCGCGGCCTCGGCCGGTGGACCGCCGAGATGTTCCTGCTCTTCCACCTCGAACGGCCCGACGTCCTCTCCGGCGGCGACCTCGGGATCCGCAAGGCGGTCCAGATCGAGTACGGCCTCGACGAGATGCCGACCCCGACCGAGGTGATCGAGATCGGCGAGGGCTGGCGACCCCACCGCAGCCTCGCCTCGCTCTACCTCTGGGAGTCGCTCGCGGCGGTCCCGAACGAGTAGCGCCTAGCCGCCGGAGAGGCCGTGGCGGAGACGAAGGATGCGGCCCACCGACTGTTCGAACGCGGCGCGCGAGAGGTGGTGGGAAGCGAGGCCGCGGCTCAGCGCCCGGTGGCCGGCGCGGGCGGCCCCCGGATCGGTGTAGAGGAGGAGGTCGACGCCCGCGGCGGCACCGGCCAGGCCCGCCTTCGCGGCGCCGCCGAAGGCGCGAACCGCGACCGATTCGAGCGCATCGGTGATCGAGACCCCTTCGAAGCCGAGCCGGCCGCGGAGCTCGCCGGTGACGATCGAGCGGGTGAACGCGGCCGGGCGGCCGGAGAACGCGGGGTAGATCGCGGTGCTGAGCATCACCAGATCGCCGCCGGCGGCGATGTAGGGACGGTACGGGAACTCATCGACCCGACGCAGCTCGGCCCTGGAGATCCCGAGCCGCTGGACCGCGAGGTCGGTGTTGACCCGGGCCGAGCCGAAGCCCGGGAAGTGCTTGCCGGTGGCGGCGATGCCACCGGCCTGGAGCGCTTCGGCGAACGGAATCGCGGTCGCCTCGACCGCCGCCGGCGTCGAGCCGAAGGCGCGATCGGTTTCGGCGATCGTGCCGCCGGGCCGCCCGACGTCGAGGACCGGAGCGAGGTCGACGTTGACGCCGACGTCGCGCAGGTTGAGCGCGGTGCGACGACCCTGCTCGCGGCTGTAGGCGGGGCCGCGCTCTCCCATTTCCCGCGCCGAGCCGTTCGGCGCCCCGCTCACCCGCTTCACCATCCCGCCCTCCTGGTCGACCATCACCAGCAGCGGGTCGCGGAGCCCGGGCGGACGTGGGATCGCCTGCAGGCCGGCGATCAGCCTGCGGCCGGTGCTCCTGCTCGGAATGTTTTCGGCGAACAGGATCACGCCGGCTACCGCGCCTTCGCGGATCATCCGCCGGACCGTGGCAGGCGGAGCGGTCCCCGGAAAGCCGGTGATCACCCTCTGGCCGGCGAGCTGGAGCCCGCTCAACTGCGATGCCGTACTCGTTGCGCCCTGCTCCCCGTCGCCGAGGGTCACGCCGAAGGCGAAGGCCCCGATCGCGAGCCCGCAGGCGATCGCGAGCGCGGCCCGCCGCCGTCTGATCCTGGTTGCCATCGAACGATTTTCGCGCTTCGCCCGCTGCGCGAAGAACCAGACATGCACGCTTGCTCGCTCCGCGCCCACGCCACGTCCGGCACGGAGCCTAGCCTGCGATCGAATGGGACCCCTGATCTCATTCGACGAGGCGCTCGCCCTCGGCCGGCTGACCGATCAGGAGGAGATCGGCGAGGTGGTCGAGCGGGCCTGGCGGGTGCGGCAGGAGAACTTCGGCGACTCGACCGACATGTGCTCGCTGGTCAACGCCAAGTCCGGCGGCTGCGCCGAGGACTGCGGCTTCTGCGCCCAGTCGCGCTACGCCGAGGCCGACACGCCGATGCACGCGATGATGGAGCCGGAGCAGATCCTCGAGCACGCGAAGGCGGCTGAGGCCGCGGGAGCGCACCGATTCTGCATGGTCACCCAGGGCCAGGGGCTGTCCAAACGCGACTTCGAGAAGATCATCGAGGGCGCGAAGCTCGTCGCCGAGCAGACCAACCTCAAGCGCTGCGCCTCGATCGGCCACATGTCCGTCGGGCGCGCCGCGCGGCTGCGCGAAGCGGGGATCCAGCGCGTCCACCACAACGTCGAGTCGGCGCGCTCCTACTACCCGGAGGTGTCGACGACGGTCCGCTACGAGGGCAGGCTGCGGACGATCCGGGCGGTCAAGGAGGCGGGCCTCGAGACCTGCGTCGGCGGCATCCTCAATCTCGGCGAGACGCCCGAACAGCGCGTCGAGATGGCCTTCGAGCTATCCGAGCTGAACCCGACCTCGGTCCCGATCAACCTCCTCAACCCGCGGGCGGGCACCAAGTTCGGGGACCGGCCGCTGATGGACGCCTGGGAGGTCGTCAAGTGGGTCGCGATCTTCCGCCTGATCATCCCCGGTGCCCTGTTCCGTCTCTGCGGCGGCCGCGTCGAGAACCTCGGCGACCTTCAGCCCCTCGCCGTCAGGGCAGGCCTGAACGGTGTGATGATGGGCAACTTCCTCACAACCCTCGGCGCCGAGCCGGAGGACGACCGGGCGATGTTCGAGGAGCTCGGGCTGAACGTCGCACGCCAGCCTGACAACGGCTCCAATCCCCGGCCTGACAACCGTTCCCGCTGGCTCGAGGGCGACTCCCCGGCGACGCCGATGGAGGAGCTGATCGACCGCCAGGACGAAGCCGACCTCTGGGACCCGTCGACCCAGCTCCGGGTGATCAAGAAGGCGAAGAAGCCTCCCCCCTACCCGAAGCAATCGGCGGCATGAGCGAGATCGCCGAGCGTCTCGAGGAGCTCCGCGGGTCGGGGCTCCATCGGCGGCTGCGCACGGTCGAGAGCCCGCAGGGCCCCGAGGTCCTGCTCGACGGCCGCCCGGTGCTGCTGCTCTGCTCGAACAACTACCTCGGCCTTGCCGGCCACCCGCTGGTGCGCGAGGCCGCGTCCGAAGCGGCGATCCGATGGGGCGCGGGGTCCGGCGCCTCACGCCTGATCTCGGGGAGCATGGAGCCGCACCGGGCGCTCGAGCGGCGACTGGCGGCCTTCAACGGCTACGACGCGGCGCTGCTGTTCGGGTCCGGATACCTCGCCAACTCCGGCGCGATCGCCGCCCTCGCGCGCCGTGGAGAGGTCGTCTTCAGCGACCAGCTCAACCACGCCAGCATCGTCGACGGCTGCCGCCTGGCACGGGCCGAGACCTTCGTCTACCGCCACGCCGACCTCGAGCACCTCGCCTGGGGCCTGCGCGCCGCCGGCGCGCGGGCGGCGCTGATCGTCTCCGACGGCCTCTTCTCGATGGACGGCGACCGGGCGCCGCTCGAGGGCCTGCTCCGGCTCGCCCGCGGGCACCGCTGCCGGCTGATGGTCGACGAGGCCCACGCGACCGGGACGGTGGGGCCGGGCGGGCGCGGCACGGTCGCCGCCGCCGGCCTCGCCGGCGAGGTCGACGTGCTGGTCGGGACGCTCGGAAAGTCGCTCGGCTCCTACGGCGCCTACGTCTGCGGCTCGGCGGAGATGGTCGAGTACCTGCTCAACAGCGCCCGCTCGTTCATCTTCTCGACGGCGCTGCCGCCGCCGGTCGTGGCGGCCGCGCAGGAGGCGCTTGCGCTGCTCGATGCCGAGCCGGAGATGGTCAAGCGGCTCGCGGTCAATTCCGCGGTCCTGCGCGAGGCCCTGGCCGCCGAGGGCCTCCCGGTCGGCGATTCGCAGAGCCAGATCGTCCCGGTCCATGTCGGCGACTCGGGGCAGGCGATGAGACTCTCCGAGGCGCTGCTCGAGCACGGGTTCTTCGTCCAGGGGATCCGGCCGCCGACCGTCCCGCAGGGGACGGCGCGGCTTCGCTTCACGGCGATGTCGACGCACGATCCAACCGCGCTCCAGCACGCGGCACGGGCGCTGGGTGCGGCCGGCCGGAGCCTCGGCCCCGGTGCATCCGGGCCGGCGGTTCCCCTCGCCGCCTGATCCTGTGCGCGGCGTCTTCGTCACCGGCACCGGCACCGAGGTCGGCAAGTCCGTCGTCGCGGCGGTGATCGCCAGCACCCTCGCCGGCACCGGCGCGCGGGTCGGGGTCTTCAAGCCCGCCGTCACCGGGCTCGACGACCCCGGCGAGCCCGACCATCAGCTCCTGAGGCGCGCGGCCGGATCCGAGCAGAGCGACGCCGAGATCGCCCCCTATCGCTATGGGCCGCCCGCGTCGCCGCACCTGGCGGCCTCGCTCGCGGGCGAGGCGATCGACCCGGAGCGGCTGTGGGCGGCGGCGGAGGCGGCCGGCGAGGGAGCCGACTCGCTCGTCTGCGAGGGAGTCGGCGGCCTCCTCGTCCCGCTCGCCGCCGGCTACACCGTCCTCGACCTCGTCGCCGACCTCGGCCTGCCGCTGGTCGTCGCGGCTCTCCCCGGGCTCGGGACGATCAACCACACGCTGCTCACGCTCGATGCGGCGCGGAGCCGCGGCCTCGAGATCGCAATGGTCGTCCTCACGCCGTGGCCGGACGCCCCGAGCGCGGTCGAGGCGTCGAACCGGGAGACGATCGCCGCCCACGGCGCGGTCCGGGTCGAGACGCTGCCGGTCCTCGACCTGGCCGACACCACCGGCTGGCCGGCGCTCAGCGCCTGGTGAGTGTGATCACGCGGCGCGGCCGGCGAGCAGCTCTCCGCCCGGACTCGCCTCCGCCTCGGCGACCTCGGCCGGGACCTCGACGGTTTTGCGGACGGTCCGAATCACCAGCGCGCCGACGACGGCGCCGAGCGCGGTGACCGACGCCGAGACGCCCATCGCCGTCGCCAGCGCGTCGACGAATTCCTGAGGCGTCGCCGAGGCGAAGTCGGCGCCGACGGCGCCCTGGAAGATCGCCCCGGTGACGGCGACGCCGAGGCTGCCGCCGACCATCCGGAACATCGAGAGCACGCCGGAGGCGATGCCCGCTTTCTGGACCGGGACGGCGTTCATCGCCGCGCTCGTCATCGGCGACATCGTCATCGCGATGCCGATGCCGAGCAGCACGAACCCGGGCAGCAGGTCGGTGTATGTCGAGTCGACCGCGACCCGGGTGAAGGTCAGCAGCGACGCGGTCAGCAGGGTCAGCCCGCCGACGATCAGCCAGCGCGGGCCGAAGCGGTCGGCGAGGCGGCCTGAGATCGGCGCCACCGCGACGATCATCAGCGTCGCGGGCAGGAACCTCACGCCGGCCTGCAGCGGTGAGTAATGGAGGATGTTCTGCATGTAGAGGGCGAGGAAGAAGAACACGCCCATCATCGCGAAGGTGATGATCAGGGCGACGATCGAGGCGCCCAGGTAGTTCCGGTGCGAGAGCAGCTCGAACTGGACCATCGGGGCCTTCACGCGCTGCTCGACGAGGACGAAGGACGCGAGGCCGACGATCGAACCGGTCAGCAGGGCGATGATCGGAACCGACCCCCAGCCCCAGCTGTTGCCCTCGACGAGAGCGAGGACCAGCGCGGTGAGACCCGTCGACAGGGTCGCGACGCCGAGGTAGTCGACGTCCTTGCCGACACTCGTATCGCGCGACTCGCGGACCGCGAAGACGGTGGCCAAGACGGCGCCGATCGCGACGGGGACGTTGAGGTAGAAGATCGCCCGCCAGGAAACGTGCTCGGTGAGCAGGCCGCCGAGCACCGGGCCGATCGCGAGCGCCAGAGCGGAGACGCCGGCCCAGGTGCCCATCGCCTTACCACGCTCGTGGGCAGGGAAGGCGTCGGTGATGATCGAGAGGGTGCCCGGCATCATCAGCCCCGCTCCGATGCCCTGGACGACGCGGCTGACGACGAGCGCTGTCTGGTCGGGCGCGAGGCCGGCGGTCGCCGAGGAGAGGGCGAAGATCACGACGCCGATCAGGAAGACGAGCCGGCGGCCGAAGATGTCGCCAAGCCGCCCGCCCGTCGCGAGGACGACGGCGAATGAGAGCGTATAGCCGCTGGTGGTCCACTCGAGGCCGGAAATCGAAGCCTGCAGGTCTTTCTGGATCGACGGCAGCGCGACGTTCACGACCGTGTTGTCGAGCATGATCATGAACAGCGCGAAGCACATCGCCCCGAGCGTCCACCACTTGCGGTTTTCGTCGGTGATCAGGTGGCGGTAGCGGGTCATCGGGTTGGGGTCCCCTTTCCTTTCAAGATCTCGTAGGCCGCGGCGATGTCCTCGCGGTCCATCAGCGAGTCGACGGCGGCGTCGAGCTTGCGTCGCTGGACCGCGCTGAGGCTGGCGGCGAAGTTCTCCATCCCGGCCTGGCGGATGACGACGAGGGTGTTGACCAGGTCCTTGCCCCTGGCGGTGATCGCGACCCGGCGGACACGGCGGTCCTCGGGATCCTCGACCCGCGTCGCGAGGCGCCCCTTGACCAGGGTGTCGACCGCGCGGCTCATCGACGGCACCGAGACCCCGAAGGTCTCGGCGAGGTCGGAGACCTGGCGCGGCTCGGCATCCTCGCCGAGACCGCCGAGCTCGAGCAGGGCCTTGGTCTGGGTCATCGAGAGGCCGCTGTCCTCGAGGACGCTGAGCATGTTGCCGCGGTCGTAGAGGAAGAGGTGGCGGAGAAGAGCGCTGAGCCGCGCCGCCGTCTCCTGGGCCTCGTCGCCGATCGCCCGCGGAGCCTCAACTTCGTCGACAATCGCTTTGACGTCCGTCGCATTCATCGAGAAAATGGTTGCACAGGAGCAACTATTTCTCCAGAGCAATAGTTGCTTGTGTGATGCATATCACCCCGTCCCATCACGTTTTCCATCCGTGGGATGGAACCTGATGGGTTCCCGCCGGGGACGGGTCTAAGGTCCGGATCGATGCCGGTGGACCACTCGCAACTCGACCGCGACCACCTCTGGCATCCGTTCACCCAGCAGCAGAATTGGTGCGAGGAGGAGCCGCTGGTGATCGCCCGGGCCAAGGGCTGGCACCTGATCGACACCGAGGGCCGCCACTACATCGACGGGGTCTCCTCCCTCTGGTGCAACGTCCACGGGCACCGCCACCCGGTGATCGACGGTGCGGTTCGCGACCAGCTCGACCGGGTGGCCCACTCGACGATGCTCGGCCTCACGCATCCCGGCGCCGCCGAGCTTGCGGCGAAGCTGGTCGAGATCGCGCCGCCCGGCCTGAGCCGGGTCTTCTACTCGGAGTCGGGATCGACGGCGACCGAGATCGCGCTGAAGATGGCGTTCCAGTTCCAGCAGCAGCGGGGCGGCCAGCACACTCGTCGCACCTCGTTCGTCCACCTTCGCGACGCCTACCACGGCGACACGATCGGGTCTGTCTCGGTCGGCGGCATCGACCTCTTCCACGCGACCTACCGGCCGCTGCTTTTCGAGGCGCACGCGGTCGAGCCCGGCGATGCGGCGGACCTCGAGCGCGCGCTGGCGGCGAACGAGGAAGAGATCGCGGCGGTGATCGTCGAGCCCCTCGTCCAGGGCGCCGCAGGGATGCTCGTGCACCCGCGGGGCTACCTGCGGGCGGTGCGGGAGCTCTGCGACCGCTTCGGCGTCCTGCTGATCTGCGACGAGGTCGCGACCGGGTTCGGCCGGACCGGCACGATGTTCGCCTGCGAGCAGGAGGGCGTCGCCCCGGACCTGCTCTGCGTCGCCAAGGGCCTGACCGGCGGCTACCTGCCGCTGGCGGCGACCCTGGCCACCGAGAGGATCTACGAGGGGTTCCTCGGCGCTCCCGAGGACCGGCGCACCTTCTTCCACGGGCACACCTACACCGGCAACCCGCTCGCCTGCGCCGCCGCCCTCGCCAATCTCGACACCTTCGAGCGCGAGCAGACGCTGGCCTGCCTGCGGCCGAAGATCCGCCTCCTCGGGGAGCTGCTGGAGAGCGTCGCCGAACAGCCCGGCGTGGTCGAGGTCCGCAGTCGCGGGATGATGGCCGGCATCGACCTCGGCGAGCGCGACCCCTCGCTCCGGGTCGGTCACCGGGTGGCGCTCGAGGCGCGCCGGCGCGGGGCGATCATCCGCCCGCTCGGCGACGTCATCGTGCTGATGCCGCCGCTGGCGGTCTCGAACGGCGACCTGCGCCGCCTGGTCGAGATCACCTCCGAGGCGATCGCCACCGTGCTCGGGCTGCCGGCCTCGCATCCTGCGGCATCCCCGCGAGAGCTCCCCCGCGCGGCCTGATCGCTACTGGCGGGGGTTGACCGAGAGCAGTTGGATCGAGTAGCTCTCGTGGTAGTCGGCATCGATCGTGCCGCTCATGTGGGCGTCGCTGCTGGACACCCGTTTCAACAGCAGCCCGTCCGAGCGACGGCGCCAGTCGTCGCGCTTGGCTGTTCCGGAGACGTGGCCGTCGAGCTTCACGTCGGTCGTGGTGTGGACCGCGTCGAAGGACCTGCCCCCGACGGCGACCTTCTCGATTGCGGCAACCAGCGATTTGCTCGTCGCGGAGTCGCCTTCGTCGGATTCGCAGTGGCCGCGGAACGTCTTCCCGACCTGTCGGGCCGTCCGCTTCGACGCCGGGTCGCCGGTGCAGCTGTAGGTCGACCTGCGGCTTTCGCCGAAGAATTCGTGGTATTCGACAAAGCCGATCAGTTCGAAGAAGTCGCCTCCCTTCGTCGGGCAGGAGGTGAATTCCGACCAGCGGCCGCCGAGGACCTCCCAGCGTTCGACCACCCCGCAACCTTTCGGGCTGATAGTGATCGTCGAGATCCCGTCGTAGTCGTGGGTGCTGCTGATCAGGCCGGTATCGGCGCTCTCGCTGCCGCGGGTCCGATACCGGTAGACGCCCGGCTCGCGTTCGAAGAGGGCTCCTTCGCCACCGCCGCTGCCGCCCCCTTCGGCACGGAACTGGCTGACCGCTTCGCCGACGCTCACATGGGTCGTATTGTCGCGCGGGAAAAGCCGCCAGGCCAAGAGGGCGGCCACCACAACGCATGCGGCCAGCACCAGCGCAATCGTGCGTCCCCGCGACACCGTCCCGGACTAAAACAGATGCGACACCGATCTGTGTTAGCGATGGATGAAAGGTAGGCTGAGGCCGTGACCCCTCGAATCCGCGGGCCGGCCGAGAGGCCCAACCTCGGAGAGCCCTCGACCCCGCGTCCAGCAGCCTCGGTCGTGCTCGTCCGCGGCGGGGGCAGACACTCCGACGGCGGCCTCGAGGTCCTCCTCCTGAGGCGGACGGAGAGGGCCCAGTTCATGCCCGGCGTCTGGGTCTTCCCGGGCGGAGCGGTCGACCCCGAGGACGGCGAGGGGGAGGCCGGCCACCGCGCCTGCGCGGTTCGCGAGCTGGCCGAGGAGGCGGGGATCGAGCTGGCCGACGACGCCGAGCTCGTGCTGTTCTCGCGCTGGATCACGCCCGAGGTGGTCTCGCGCCGCTTCGACGCCTGGTTCTTCCTCGCCGTCGCCCCCGCCCACAGGCCACCGAGGCCGGACGGCGTCGAGACCACCGAGGCCGGCTGGTTCGCGCCCTCCGCGGCGATCGAGGCACAGGCCGCCGGGGAGATGGCATTGGCTTTCCCGACCCTCGCCCAGCTGCGGGCCCTGGCGTCGTTCGGGACCGCGGCGGAGGCGATCGAGGCCCACCGCGACCGCGCGGTCGAGCCGATCCTGCCGAAGCTGATCGGCAGCCGCGAGGAGCACCGGGTGGTCGTGCCCGGCGACCCGGACTACCCGAGCTGAGCGATCTCGGCCAGCGTGGCCGTCTCGGCCCGCGCCGGGACCCCCATGACGGTCATGCCGGGATCGACGTCGGCGGTGACGACAGCGCCCGCCCCGACCACGGCACCCTCGCCGATCTCGACACCGGACATCACCTTGGCGCCGGCGCCGATCTGGCATCCACTGCGCAGCACCGGCGGCGGCCTGCGCTCGGAGCCGTTCATCGACCGCCCGGTGAGGAGCTGGACGCCCGGCCCGAGGAAGCAGTCCTCCCCGATCGCCGACCCGGGACCCACAACGCACTGGTTCTGCATCCGGGTGCGATCGCCGATGCGGACGTCGCTGCCGATCCCGCAGGCGGCGCCGACGACCGTGTCGGTCCCGAGCCGGACACCCGCCCGGATGTGGGCGTGGTCCCCGAGCAGCGAGTTGGGGCCCATGCGGGCACCGGCGGCGACCACGGCGTAGACGCAGACCGTCGCGTCGGCCTCGATCAGGGTCGGCCCTGCTTCGGGACTCGGGCTCCGCGAGCGGCGGTTCAGGGTCGTGATCCGGCCGAGCACGGCGCCATCGTCGACCCGCGCTCCCCGCTCGATCGTGACCCGGTCGTGGACGACCACATTGGCGCCGATCTCCACGCTCCCGGCGATCTCGACCTCGGTCCCGATCAGCAGATTCGGCGCCAGGCTCGAGGGAATCAGGGAAGCCAAGTCGCGAGTATCCCAACCGGGATCGCGCCTCGACCGCGGATCCGTCCCGACCTACCAAATTCTGACGAGGCCCGGACATCGATTTGCGAACATCTCGGCCGATGAGCTCGCTCGGGGTCGAGAGGGTCTGCTGCCTGCTGCACAACCTCGAGCACGGCGGCTCCGCGCGTCAGTGGGTCCACCTCCTGGGCCGCCACGTCGAGGCCGGCGGGACGGCCGCGATCCTCGCGCCCGACGGTCCGCTGGCCGAACCGGCGCGGGCCGCCGGCATCGACGTCGTCCCGACCGTCTGGGAGGAGGAAGAGGCTTCCCGATGGCGGCGCGTCACCAGCGCAGCGCTCGACAGCGACGCCGCGATCGTCCACTGGGACCACGAGGTGATGCACGGGTTCGGGCCGGCGCTGGAAGCGTCGGGGCTCGCCGCGCTGGCAATCCACCAGGCGCCGGAAGCGCTCGCCCGCTGGTTCGGGCCGGAGATCCTCGCCGACGCGCGGGCGCCGATCGATCACGCGCTTCGCGAGCCCGGGGCTCTGGTCCTGGTCCGCGGCGAGGGGCACCGCCGGCGGTTCGGAGCGGCAGCGGCGTTCAGCATCTCCCCGGAGCGCCTTCGCGTCCTGCCGGCCTCGATCCCGATGCCCCCGGGGCACTTCGCCCCCAGGCTCGGCGAGCCGCGCGAGATACTCGCCCTGGCCAGGCTCTCGCCCGACAAGGCCTCGGTTCGGCGGTTGGCCGTCGATCTGACCAAGGCGCGCCTCGAAGCCGGACACCGCGCAGCGCTGACCATCGCGGGAGACGGGCTCTGCCGGGGGGAGATCATCGCGCTCTGCGAGCGCGAGCTGCCCGCGGGCAGCTGGGCGATCGAGGAGGGCCCCGCCGATCCGATCGCCCGCCTGGCGGCCGCCGACGTCGTCGTCGCCCAGGGCCTGACGACGCTCGAGGCCGCCGCGCTCGGCCGTCGCGTCGTCGTCGCCCGCAGCGCCGGCGCCGGCGCCGGCGGCGCCGTCCTTCGACCCGACAGCTACGAGGAGGCCGCCCGAGACCCGTTCGGCGAACCCGAGCTGACGATCGAGGCCGGCCGCCTCTGGGACGGCATCCTCGCCGTCGATGAGACCGAGCTGCGGGGTCTTCGCCGCCTGGTCGAGCTCAACAACAGCCTCGAGGCAGCCGCGTCGGCGCTGCGAGACGCCTTCGCCGGGACCCCGCGGCGGCGGGGGGCCCGCCGGGCCGTCCGCAACTACCTCACCCGGGTCCGCTAGCTGTCGGGGAACGGCTCGAGCCCCGCATGCCAGGGGCCCGGCGGATAGGTGTGGATCCCGCTCTCGTCCATCTCGCCCTGGAGGCGCCTGAACAGCTGCCCGGCGTTCTTCAACGCCTCCTTCAGCTCCGCATCGGAGCGCTCGCGCAGGCGCCACATGAACCACAGCTGGCGGTCATTGACCCCGAAATCGATCTCGCCGGTCATCGTCGTCGCCCAGGCCAGGAACCCGGGGCCGAACAGCTCCCGCAGCGCGACCGGGTCGTACCCCTTGGGGACGGTGGCCAGATAGCGCTTGTTGAACTCGAGCGACTCGAACTCGACTCTGCTGGTGAAGCGCTGGGTGACGATCTCGTGGCCCTCGATCGACTCGACGTTGAAGGCCGGGACGACCTTGGCGAGGTCCGGCATGTGCGCCTTGGCGAGGATCGCCGCGGGCAGGACCGCCTTGCCGAAGAGCCCTCCCGCCTCGCGCTCGTCGGCGTCGCATGAGGCACCCCAGAATCCTTCCGTGAGCTGGCCGGTGAGGCGGTTCGTCCCGCCGACGCAGAGCGCGACCGGCCCGTCCTTGGGGTTGATCCCCCCGATCGGCTCGTAGGTGACGCCGTTGCGCTCGCCGTAGCGGCTGACGATCGCCGCCCATTCCTCCGCTTCGCCGCTGGCGCTCATCGGCCGAGGATCCTATTTCCCGATCGCCCTTGCCGGCGAGCGGGCAGGAAGTAGGATGCACGCATGAGCGCGGAACGAGCAGGCGTCCACATCTGCTCTTGCGCGCGGCGAGAGAAGCGAGAGGATTCGTAAATGGTCATCGCCATCATCGTGATCGTCGCGATCATCGTCATCGCGGTCCTCTACTACGTCGGGAAGCGCAACTCGATAATCGCGTCCCGCAACCGGGTCGACGAGTCGTGGAGCGGCATCGACGTCCAGCTGAAGCGCCGCCACGACCTGGTCCCCAACCTGGTCGAGACCGTCAAAGGCTATGCATCGCACGAGAGCGAGGTCTTCGAGAAAGCGACCAAAGCGAGGGCCGCGGCGATGTCGGCCAGGGGCGTCGGCGACACCGCCAAAGCCGAGAACCAGCTGAGCGGGGCCCTCACCGACCTCCGCGCGGTGGCCGAGAATTACCCCCAGCTGCGGGCGACCGAGAACTTCCAGCAGCTCAGCCGCAACCTCTCCGAGCTCGAGGACGAAATCCAGGCCTCACGCCGGATCTACAACTCAAACGTGCAGTCCTATAACACCGCAATCCAGCAGTTCCCGGGGTCGATCATCGCCAATCAGGGCGGCTTCACCCAGCGCGAGTACTTCGAGATCGACGACGCCGATCGCGAACCGGTCTCGGTCAGCTTCGACAGCTGAGTCCCGTAAGCTTTGGCCATGTCCGCGACGACTGAAGCGACCCTCTGGATCTGCGAGAGCTGCGGCTTCATCTACGACCCCGAGTACGGCGATCCGGACGGCGGAATCCCCCCCGGCACGCCGTTCGAGGAGATTCCGAAAGACTGGTTCTGCCCGGTCTGCGGCGCCCGCACCAGCGACTTCCGGCCGTTGGAGCCGGGAGAGACCTAGAAGCACCGCTCACCCGTCGGCGGAGGCTGCGGGAGCGATGGATCACGACGTCGATTGGGCGGTTGTCGGCTCCGGCTTCGGTGGCTCGGTGGCGGCTCTGAGGCTGGCCGAGAAGGGCTACTCGGTGACGGTGCTCGAGTGCGGCAGGCGGTTTCGGGACGAGGACTTCGCCGAGTCCTCGCTGCGGGAACCCCGCCGCTACTTCTGGGCGCCGCGGCTTGGGATGCGCGGCGTCCTCCGCCTCACCTTCCTGAAGGACGTGCTCGTCGTCTCCGGCAGCGGGGTCGGCGGCGGCAGTCTCGGCTACGCGAACACCCTCTACCGGGCGCGGCCGGCCTTCTTCGATGACCCCCAGTGGACAGAGCTCGGAGACTGGGCGACCGAGCTCGCACCCCACTACGAGACCGCGGAGCGGATGCTCGGGGTCACGGAGTACGAGGGGATGGGCCCCGCCGACAGGCTGCTGAAGGAGTACGGCGAGGAGATCGGCGTCGGCGACACCTTTCGCAACACCCGGGTCGGAGTCTTCTTCGACGAGCCCGGCCGCGAGGTGCCCGATCCCTACTTCGAAGGCGAGGGGCCGGCACGGACCGGGTGCATGCGGTGCGGAAGCTGCATGGTCGGCTGCCGTCACGGCGCCAAGAACACTCTGGTCAAGAACTATCTCTGGTTCGCCGAGAAGCTGGGGGTCGAGATCCTGCCCGAACGCCAGGTGACCGAGATCGCGCCGCTGGGCGCCGCGGACGGCTCCGACGGGTATCGGGTCACGAGCGAGCGCTCGGGGGCCTGGGTGCGGCGGAGGCGGCGGGCCCTGACCGCGCGGGGGGTGGTCGTCGCCGCCGGCGCCCTCGGCACCAACAACCTGCTTGCCAACTGCCGGCATTCCGGCGCCCTGCCGCGGCTCTCGGCGCGAATCGGGGACGTCGTCCGCACCAACTCCGAGTCGATCCAATCGGTGACCGCGCGCAACGACGATCGCGACTTCAGCCGCTCGGTCGCGATCACGTCAAGCATCTACCCCGATCCCGACACCCATATCGAGGTCGTCACCTACGGCGAGGCCGGGGACGCGATGAGCGCCACCTTCACGGCGATGGCCGGGCCCGGGACCCGGCTCACGCGGCCCCTGAAGTGGGCCGCGGCGATGGTCCGCCACCCGCTGCAGGCGATCCGGATGCGGATCCCGTACCGGTGGTCGCGGCGGACCGTGATCCTGCTCGTGATGCAGACGGTCGACGCGGCGATGCACCTGCGCCCGAGGCGGAAGCTCCTCGGCCGCGGCGTTCGCCTGCAGACCGAGCAGGACCCCGAGCGGCCGAACCCGATCTATCTGCCGGCCGCCGCGGCGGCGGCGCGATGGTTCGCCAGGCGAACCGGCGGGATCGCCCAGAGCGCGATCACCGAGTCGATCCAGAACGTTCCCACCACCGCCCACATCCTCGGCGGCGCGGTGATCGGAGCCGACGCCGCGAGCGGCGTCGTCGACTCCGGCAACCGTGTCTTCGGCTACGAGAACCTGCTGGTGACCGACGGCGCCTCGATCCCCGCCAACCCGGGCGTCAACCCGAGCCTGACGATCACCGCCAAGGCCGAGCACGCGCTATCGCTGGTTGCGCCTAAGGACGGCGCCGAGCCGCGCGACCTGCCCCCGGCCGCGCGGCCCGCGGCCGCCTATTCCGCGAAGCGCTCGGCCACGTAGTCCCAGTTGACGACGTTCCAGAAGGCGTCGATGTAATCGGGTCGCCTGTTCTGGTATTTGAGGTAGTAGGCGTGCTCCCAGACGTCGCAGCCGAGCAGCGGGTTGCTGCCGTCCGAGACCGGTGAGTCCTGGTTCGGGGTCGAGACCACCGCCAGGCCGGAGCCGTCCCTGACCAGCCAGGCCCAGCCGGACCCGAAGCGGGCGATGCCGGCGTCTTTGAACTCCCCCTTGAAGGAGTCGAAAGACCCGAACGTCTCGTCGATCGCCGTGGCGACGTCACCGCTCGGCTCGCCGCCACCCTCGGGGCTCAGCATCTGCCAGAAGAGGGTGTGGTTGAAGTGGCCGCCGGCGTTGTTGCGGACGGGCCCCTGCTTGTCTCCCGGCAGGCTGGAGAGGTTGCGGAGAACGTCCTCGACGTCGCGATCGGCCCACTCGGTCCCCTCGAGGGCGGCATTCGCTTTGTCGACGTAGGCCTGGTGGTGTTTGTCGTGGTGGACCCGCATCGTGGCCTCGTCGATGTGGGGCTCGAGCGCGTCGTAGGCGTAGGGCAGATCGGGAACGGAGAAAGCCATCTGGAACTCCTCTTATTCGGATTTCGGGGGTTGCGCCGCAGCCTAACCTGCCCGGTTTGCCGGCGGCTCCGTACGGGTACCCGCCGGCGAAGCGGGATGACTACGGTTGGAGTACCGCTGCACGGCCGAGCCAGGCTCCAGGGCGGCGAACGGAGCAACGAGCACAGATGGCTGCACAGCATCACAGAGACGATCCCGGCGTCGCGGGAACGGGGGCCGATGAGGGCCTTGCCACTGAACGCGAGCTCTGGCGCCGCTTCTCCCGCAACCGCGACCAGGCCGCGCGAGAGGAGCTCGTGCGCCGCAACCTGGCATTCGCGAAACGGCTCGCTCTCCGCTACCGCGGCGCGAGCGAGTCCCTCGACGACCTCCTACAGGTCGCCAGCATCGGGCTGCTCAACGCGATCGACCGGTTCGACCCCGACCGCGGCATTCCGTTCACGGCGTTCGCATCGCCGACGATCCTCGGCGAGCTCAAACGGCACTTCCGCGACCGGGTCTGGACGGTCCGGGTTCCGCGCGGCCTCCACGACCGGATGGCCGAGGTCGACAAAGCGATCACCGAGCTGACCAAGGAGCTCCAGCATTCGCCGTCGGTCGCCCAGATCGCCGACCGCCTCGAACTCGAGATGACCGACGTTCTCGAGGTCCTCGAGGCCAACCACAATCGCCGGCCGCTATCGCTCGACCGGCCCGCGGGAGGGGACGACAGCGAGGAAGCCGCCCCGGCGGAGTGGATCGGCGCCGAGGACGAGGGTTTCGAGCTGGTCGAGGGTCGGATCGCGCTCGATGCGGCGCTTCCCTACCTCGACGAGCGCGAGCGGCTGGTGCTGCGGATGCGGTTCGTCGACGACATGACGCAGTCCCAGATCGCCGAGCGGGTGGGGCATTCCCAGATGCACGTCTCGCGCATCCTGCGGCGCGCGCTGAGCCGGATCCGGGAGCAAATCAAGGAGCAGCAGCCGCGAAGCTGATCAGCAGGTACTCGTCGCCGTTCGCGCTCTCGACGCTGAGCTCGTCGGCGAGAGTTTCGAGCGACCCGCCCATTTCCGGAACGCGCAGGTCCTCGCGGATCTGCTCAGCGGCACCCGGCTCCATCGGACCGAGCCGCAGCTGGATCCCCTCCTCGCCGTCCTCCAGCCCGAGCTTGACGCGGCCGTCCGTGAACCGGGAGGGTGCCGCAGCCGCGATCGCATCGGTGACCAGGACCGCGTCGGACACGCGGTCCACCGATAGGTCCCGTCGCGCGGCGAGAGCGCCGACAATGCGGGCGAGAACCGGCGAGAGGAGCTCAGGGCGGTCGACCAGCACCTCCGTGCGCGGTGAGGGAGCCGGCCTGATTTCCACCGGGTCGGCGGCTCCGTCGGTGCCGCCGCCCCGCAGGGGCACCCGCATCGAGACCTCGGTTCCGCGGTCGAGCCCGCCGGAGATCGCGAAGCTGCTCGAGAGGGCCGCGATCAGCGACAGCCCGAGCCGCAGGCTCGGATTGTCGACGTCCGCCTGGGGACGGATGCCCCGGCCCTCGTCGCGGACCACCACGGTGAGCCCATCGGAGTCCGGGTTGGCTTCGACCGTGAGCGGCCCCGGCGATCCCCCGTAGGCGTGGGCCACGACGTTCATGCAGGCCTCGGTCACCACCGTCTTCAGGTCGGCGACGCCCGCCTCGTCCATGCCGATCTCCTCGGCGAGGCCGGCCAGGGCATGGCGGACGACGGCGACGTTCTCCGCTTTTGCCGGAAGCACCATCTGAAGCCCCCTGGGCTGTTCGCTGAAAGTCGAGGTTTCGGCCATACCGCAATCCCCGCTGGGGAGCTTCCCCGGGGCGCCGAGCTTATCCGCACGGCTCTCGCCCACGCGAGTACCCAAAGGCGAGGCGCGGCAAACTTAGGGGGCTTGTCCCCGCATTGCCTGCGCTAGGATCGGAGCGTGAATCCGGTGCCGTTTGAGGTACAGGCGGAGGACTTGGAGGGCGGGATTCGAGCCTTCACGGTGCGGGGTGAGCTCGACATGAGCACCGCCCCCGAGCTCGAGGACAGCCTCGAGAAGGTCGTGACGGGCGAGCAGGCCCAGGTCGTGATCGACCTGACCGAGTGCGACTTCATCGATTCGACGGGCATTGCCCTGATCGTTCGCTCCTGGCAGCGTCTCGACGGCGGCGGAGAGGGCGGCGGCAGCGGCAAGCTCGTGCTCTGCTGCGACAACACCCAGGTGATGCGACTGCTGCAGATCACCGGGGTCGAGTCCTCGATCTCGGTCCACCCGCAGCGAGACGCGGCGGTCGCCGATCTGCGCGGTGGGACGCCCGCCGGCGCCTAGACGAGAGTCAGCTGCGCAAACCGCTCCTCGGCGGCCGATGGGTGGGGGAACACTTCCCCGCGGACGAAGCGGCCGTCCCGGACCTGCCAGATCCAGGCAGCGGGCATGTCGCGGATTCCGAGCTGTTTGTTGCGCACATAGACGCGTCCTCGGACCAGGATCTGATCGCCGATCTGCTCGAGCTCCCCTGGAGTTATCTGCAGCTCTTCCCAGACCTCCGCCGCGTCGGCGAGGTATTCGTGCAGGCCCTCGCGCCCGACATAGGGAGCCTCGCGCCCTACCTGACCCGCTGTTTCGTAGGGGAAGAACTCCATCCCCTCGTCACAGACTTCGACGATGCCATCGGGGTCGCGGCGATTGAAGGCTCGATACAGGTGCTCGACCAGCGCCTGGTGGGTGTCAGCCATTGGCCACCTCGAGGCCCGGGAGGCTCACGACCCGATCGGACGATGCATCCGCCGCTGCGGCCAGAGCCAGGATCGCGATGTCGTCCTCGACGGCACCGTTCGTGAATGCCTGAAGCGAGCTTTCGACCCGCTGCAGAATCTGGGCCGGGTCACTCGCGCCCTTCAACTCCGAGCGCAGCCGTTCCGGACCGAAGCGCTCGTCGGCACCCTGGGCCTCGAGGACTCCGTCTGTCACGACGACCAGTTGCTGGCCTGGCTCCAGCGGGCAGTGGGAGAGCGTCCAATGGCTGTCGGCGAAGGCGCCGAGGACCGGGTCGGCTTCGCTGATTTCCGAGACCTCGTCGCCGTCGATCAAGAGCGGCGGCGGATGCCCGGCGATGGCGATCCTGATCGGCTCGGTCGGGTCCTCCTGCAGTGCCAGGGCGACGATCGTGCAGAGGGAGGAGTCGCCGCCTGCGAAGAGGACTCGGTTGAGCGTCTCCAGCGCAACCACCGGATCGCCAGTCAGCGAGGCGGCGGTGCGCAGCGTATGACGGGCGACGGCCGTGAGCGAGGCGGCGCCGGCGCCCTGTCCGGTGACGTCGCCGATCACCAGCATCCACCCGTCGGATACGCGGAAGACGTCGTAGAAATCGCCCCCGACCTCGTTCTCGGAGCCGGCCGGGCGATACATCGCCGCAACCGACCAGCCGGGGATGTTGGGGAGCGGAGGCGGCAGCAGACCTCTCTGCAATGTGTCGGCAATCTCGGCTCGCGCCCGCTCGGCCTTCTCGAGATCGGCGAAGAGGCCGCAGTTGTCGAGGGCCAGCGCCACCCGGCCGGAGAGGACCCAGGCGAAGTGGGCATCCTCCCCCCGGTACCGGCGACCGGACCAGGCGACCGCGAGGGTCAGCGTCCCGGTCACCCTGCCGCGCGCGTTGAGGGCGACGGTGATCGCCGACCGGCTTCGCAGGCTGCGCAGGAACTCGAGGTCCTCGGGCCCGGTGGCGAGACCCTGGAGGTCGCGGTCGGTCATCCGCTCGTAGAAGCGGGGGGTCAGCGACGGCCCGCGGTCACCATCGATCATCCGCTGCGGGATCGACGGACGGCGCGCCGCAAGGCCCGCCTCGGCCCCGGGCGAGCCGCCGGGGGAGACCCGCAGACCGGCGCGCCGCACGTCCCCGTCCTGGTCGATCAGGTCGATCATGCAGAAGTCCGCGAACTCGGGGACCAGGATGTCGCAGAGCGCCTCGATCGTCTCCTCGAGCGAGCCGCCGGCGTCCGAGACGGCCGCCGTTTCGCTCAGAATCCGGTAGCGGCGCCGAGCCTCCCGCTCACGGCTGAACAGGAGCCACAGCGTGGCGCCCAACGCCACCAGCGTGAGCACCACCGCGACGGTCTCGATCGTTCCCCCCAACTTCGCAACCTCACCTTCGGTCCAATTGCACTACTTAAAACAGAGTATGACCGATACCGACCAGATGTCCAGCCGAAGGACCAGGGCCTAGGCGATCCCCTCGATCTCGTACTCGCGCAGGAACCCCTCGAAGAGGCGCCGGTGGCCCTGCTCGTCGTGGAGGATCTCGATCACGATGTCCTGGGTCACGGGGTCGACCCCGTCGGTCTCTTCGATGATCCCGGTGTAGTGCTCGATCGCCCCGGTCTCGGCCTTGATGACGCCGCGGATCACATGGACGAGGTCGGTCTGCTCCTCCGGCGGCTGCAGGTAGGTCTGCTCCGCGGCGAAGTCCTCGGAGCCGGGAACGACCCCGTACAGCTCCTTGATCCGTTCGGCGAACCGGCGCGCGTGGCCGAGCTCCTCTTCGACGTCCTCGCGCAGGGACTCCTTGACCTCCTGTGCCCGTACCCCGTCGAGATTCACCGAGGCCGAGATGTAGCTCATCACCGTCTCGATCTCCATCCAGTAGGCCCTGCGAAGCAACTCGACGACCCGCTCGCGAGCCTCGAGGTTGGCGCTGTCGAAGATGCCCTTGCTGGGCGCCGAAGCCTCCATGCTTCCTCCTTGTCGTCGCCTACCGGAGCAAGGGTACGCCTACCCGGTCGGAGTGGCGGGCAAGCGCTGTTCCCACCCGAACGGACCGGGTTCGAACTCGGCCCGCGGCACGGTTTCGGCATCCCCCCCGGTCCAGGAGTTGAAGCGGTACCAGGCGGGCTTCGCTTCGCGGTTGTCGGTGAGGAGGCCGGCCGAGTCGCAGAACTGGCAGGTCGGCGGCTTCGCATCGGCCCAGGAGAACCACCAGACTCCCGCGATCCGCCAGCTGCGGCGATGGCTCGAGAGCATCGAGAATGCGAGGCTCAGCTGATCGGCCTGGCCGTAGAGACCGCGCTCCCAGCGCGACTCGTAGCTCGCGGAGCCCCAGCCGAGCTCGGTCACGTAGATCGGCGTCGACGCGTCGTTGTGCAATGCCATCACCCGCCGCAGGTTCACGATCTCGCCCCGCATCTCCGCCGCTCCCGCAACGTAGGGGTGAAGGCCGACGCCGTCGAACCACCTCTTCACGCCGCGTGCCCGGTAGACCTGGGAGAGGAAATTGCCCGGCTGCATGTTCGGCGGGACCTGCAGAGGCCTGCCGAAGAGGCCGCCGAGGATCACCTTCGACCCGGGCTCGACCCGGTGCAGGACCTGGCCGGCGGCGCGCAGCACCTTCGCGAAGCCTTCCGGGTCCGCGCTGCCGAAGGTGACGATGTTCGGCTCGTTCCAGATCTCCCAGCTGCGGATCGGCTCCGGCGTCAGTTCCGGGTGTTCTTCCCAGAATTCGCCGTAGGGCCCGTATCGGAGCGCGGCGCGGCGCAGGAACGACCTCCAGGCCCGGAGCTCGCGGGGGGTGACCGGTTCCACCCCGGGTTCTTCGGAGAGCCAGGGCGGCGTACCCCAGACGAACGGGAAGACGCGGAGGCCGTGGTCGGCCGCCAGTTCGACGGCGTGGTCGAAGGACGACCAGTCGGGGGCCTCGGCGCTCGGGTTGACCGGCTCGATCTGCGACCACGCGAGCGGCAGCCGGACGCTGGCGACGTCGGCCTCGGCCATCAGCTCGTAGTCGGAGTCCGAGGGCGCCGATTGCGGCGAGATGCCGACGAAGCCCGCCGGGGCGCGGCCCGCCGCCTGCGCGGGCGCCGCCGGCAGAGCCAGCGCGAGCGCGATCGTTGCGAGCCTTGCTATCCGGATCATGTCTTTCGAGGTAACCCCCCGCAGACCCAAAGTAGCGACCCGGACGCCCGCGACGTCCCGGCCCCTGCGCCTCTGAGATAATCCGCCCCCTCTCGGGGCGTGGCGCAGCCTGGTAGCGCGCACCGTTCGGGTCGGTGAGGTCCCCGGTTCAAATCCGGGCGCCCCGATAGAGGAAGATGGCACCAGCAGGCGACCAGGTCGGCACCCAGACGCTTTTCCCAGTCATTCGCTATCGCGACCCCGACGCCGCGATCGAGTGGCTGGGGCGGGCGTTCGGCCTGACCGAGCGGGTCGTCCACCGCGACGACTCGGGCAACGTGATGCATGCCGAGCTCGAGCTCGGGGACGGGACGGTCATGATCGGGCACGCCGATCCCTCGGGGTGGATGGGTGGAGGCCCTCCGCAGCCGCTTGCCTCCACGGTCAGCCTCTACGCCGTCATCGAGGACCCCGACGCACATCACGATCGCGCGGTCGCGGCCGGCGCGACGGTCGTCCGTGAGCTGACCGATCAGAGCTACGGCTCGCGCGAGTACAGCGCCCGCGACCTCGAGGGGAACCTCTGGTCGTTCGGCACCTACCGCCCGCATGATTGAGCGGATCCGCCTGACCCCATATGACCCCGACTGGCCGGCCCGCTTCGAGAGCGAGCGGCGGCTCCTCGATCGTGCGATCGGGGGCTGGGCGGTCGGCGGCATCCACCACGTCGGCAGCACCGCCGTACCCGGGCTTGCCGCGAAGCCGGTGATCGACATCCTCGTAGGCGTCGCCGACCTCGCCTCCTCGCGCGCCTGTTTCGAGCCGCTGGCCGAGCTCGACTACCTCTACGCGCCCTATCTGCCGGGAGAGATGCACTGGTTCTGCAAGCCCGACCCCGGCCGGCGAACCCATCACCTCCATCTCATTCCCGAGCCAAGCCTGCGCTACCGGGAGGAGCTCGCTTTCCGCGACCTGCTGCGGGCAGAGCCCGCAACCGCCTCGGACTACGTGGCGCTGAAGACGCGGCTCGCGGAGGAGTTCGAGCGCGACCGCGAGGCCTACACCGACGCCAAGTCCGCCTTCATAGCCCGGGTGCTCAGCTGACGGCTTCGATCGCGCGTTCGACGCTGCCGAGGCCCGGCCCGTCCTGGAGGGTCTGACTCCCGCTCGGCCCGGTCACGATCGCCGCCAACCCGGTCCTGATGCCGAGGTCGGTGCCGAGCTGCTCGTAGCCCTTGAGCCGGGTCGTGATTGCGCCGTCGGACCCGCTCTCGCCTTCGAGGTACCGGCGCCATTCTTCGACGTCCAGCTCGCCGATCGATCCCGCCAGAGATTCGAGGAAGTCTTCGTCGATCCCGAACTTTTCGGCTTCGTCCTGGTTGCGGAAGAAGAGGTAGGTGTACTGCCAGCCGTAGCCCTGCTGGGCGGCGGCCTCGGCGCCGTAGAAGCCGAGCTCGAGTTCGTTCTCGGCGACCGAGTAGTGGCGCATCAGGAGCTTCACGTCACCCGGGCGGGCGAAGTCTTCGGTCAGCCTCGGGACGATTCCGAGGAAGTCCGAGCGGCAGCTCGAGCACTGCATGTCGGTGAAGATCTGGATCGAGACCGGCGCGTCGGAGGATCCGAGCCGGTCTCCTTCCTGGGGAACGCCGCCGAATATCTCCTGCGCTTCCTCGATTCCCGCGACGTGGACGACTTCCTGGCCGGCTTCGCGCGTCGCCGCCTGGACGAGGGCATAGCCGAGCGCGAGAACCGTGAGCGCCAGCACGGCGATAACGAACGGGCGCCCGCGGCGCGGGATCGGGGTTGCCGCTGCTTCGGACATCGCTGCATTATCGCGTTCACCGTGCCGAGCCCGCTTCGCCGACGCCGGGGCACAATCTCCGCAATTTGCGGTCGATCGGTTGACACGTCCGGCCTCCGAGGTAAAGATCTGGCTACTCGATTTTCAGCGACCTGGGAGGTCCGCCGTGGCAAATCACCTCACGCCGTCTGAGCTTGCCGAGGAGATGCACATGAAACGGCAGGAGGTAATCGGCAAATGCGTGGAGATGGGGGTTCCGATATTCCACGGCAGGATCGACAAATCGCTCTTTGAGACCTCGCTCAGGCACGCGCTCGCGATCGCGCCGGGCACCGAACACCGCGCCTCGGCCGCCTAGATACCAGCCCGTTCGCTTGAACTAGACTCCCCGTGATGGAGGAGCGGGGAACCCATTCCGCCACCCTCGCGGACCTTCTGCCGCGGGCGGCGGAGATGTACGCCGAGATGCCCGCGATCCGCTTCAAGGAGGGCGAGGAGTGGGTCTCGCGCACGTTCCGTGAGGTCGAGGAGACCGTCCGGCCGCTCGCCCTCGGGCTCGTCTCCCTCGGCGTCGGGAAGGGCGACAAGGTCTCGATCCTCGGCAACACCCGCCCCGAGTGGACCTATCTCGACTTCGCCGCCCTCTCGATCGGCGCCGTCGTCGTCCCGATCTACCAGACCAACTCGCCCGAGGAGTGCAAGTACGTCCTCGAGAACTCCGACGCCAAGGTCGTCGTGGTCGAGGACGACGAGCAGCTGGAGAAGATCCGCGCCGTCCGCGACCGCCTGCCGGCGCTCGAGCAGGTGATCCGGATGACGGGCTCGAGCGACGACGCGATCACAATCGAGGACCTCGCGGCCCGCGGCGGCGGCGGCCCCTCCGATTGGGAGCGGCACTGGAGCGCGGTGGCGAAGGAGGACGTCTCGACCTTCATCTACACCTCTGGCACGACCGGGCCGCCGAAGGGCTGCGTGATCACCCACGGCAACTACCGGTCGATGCTCGACATGGTCAACGAGACCAGCGTCATCGAAGAGGAAGACGTCACCTACCTGTACCTCCCCCTCGCGCACTCCTTCGCCCTGCTGATCCAGCTCGGGAGCTTCGACCTCGGCGCGACCCTCGCATACTGGGAGCGCGACCCGCTCAAGATCCTCCCCAACCTCGCCGAACTGAAACCGACCTACTTCCCGTCGGTCCCGCGCATCTTCGAGAAGATCTACACCGCCGCGACCAGCGGGATGGAGAAAGAGGGCGGGGTGAAAAAGGCGATCTTCGACTGGGCGATCAGGGTCGGCGGCAGGATGCGGGAGGTCGAACGAGCGGGCCGCGAGCCCGGCTTCCTGCTGCGCAAGCAGTACGAATTCGCCGACAAGCGGGTGCTCTCGAAAATCCGCGGCCTATTCGGGGGCCGGCTGCGGCTGGCGGTCTCGGGCGCGGCGCCGATCAATCCCGACATCCTCCGCTTCTTCGATTCCGCCGGCGTCCTCGTCCTCGAGGGGTGGGGGATGACGGAGACCTCGACCGCGGCGACGATCTCCTCCCCCGAGGACTTCAAGATCGGCACGATCGGCAAACCGTTCCCGGGCTGCGACATCAGGATCGCCGAGGACGGCGAGATCCTGGTCAAGGGCCCGAACGTGTTCCAGGGCTATTACAAGAACGACGAGGCGACCAGGGAGACGATCGTCGACGGCTGGCTCCACACCGGGGACCTCGGCTCGATCGACCAGGACGGGTTCATCAAGATCACCGGCCGAAAAAAGGACATCATCATCACGGCCGGCGGCAAGAACATCACGCCTGCCAACCTCGAGAACGAGATCAAGCAACACCCGCTCGTCTCACAGTGCGTCGTCGTCGGCGACCGCCAGCCCTACCTCGTGGCGCTGGTCACCCTCGATCCCGAGGAAGCGGTCGCCTACGCCAACGAGCACCGCCTGCCCGAGGACCCGGAGCAGCTCAGCTCGAACCCCGAGATCCGCAGGACGATCGAAGCCCACGTCGATGCGATCAACGAGAAATTCGCCCGCGTCGAGCAGATCAAGAAGATCGCGATCCTGCCCCGCGACCTATCCCAGGAGGGGGGCGAGCTGACGCCGACCCTCAAGGTCAAGCGCGCGGTGGTCGCCCAGAAGCACGCTCCCGAGATCGAGAAGCTCTACGCGGGTTGAGGGTTGGTGGCAGAGGGGGCGCATACGCCTCTCCTCGCGCTATCCGGCTGCGCCGGTAGCGCCGCGCTTCGGAACAGGCAATGCGCCCCCTCCCCCAGAACGCTCGCCTGACGCCCGAGGGGGAGGGTTGGGTGGCCTCTACCCGCGAGCGGCGCTACCCGAAGGGCTAGCGAGCGGGAGAGGCTGCCCAACCCTCCCTCTTAAGCCTTAGGCCTCTCCGGACTGACGGAGGAGGGTCGAGGTCGTCTGCTCGAGCACGCGGCGCCAGGCGGAGGTCTGCTCCGGCTCCTCCTCGGCGGCGCGCTCGACCACCCGCTGGACGCGCCGGCCCGAGATCTCGAGCCCGTGGCGCTCGGCGATCTCGCTGTAGCGGTCGTAGTCCTGCGCGAGGGTCGCAGTCACCGACTCGAACCCGTGCTTGCCGATCTGGACTCGTCGCGAGTAGTCCATGATCGGCGTGCCGAACATCAGCTCGTCGTTGGGCTCGGGCTCGACCAGGACGATGTCGACACCGGGGTATTTCTCCTCCCAGTGGGCGACCGCCTCGTGCAGGCGGGCGTGGGCGATCAGGCGGAAGGTCTGGCTCGCGATGGCCGGCAAACCCATGTCGGCGACCCGGCGGGCACGGGTCCCGAAGACCGTCGTCAGGGACTTCTCGAAGTCGTTGACGAAGGGGACAAGCGGGTTGACGACGACGATGAACTTGGCTCCCTTCTGGACCGCAATGTCGACGTTGGTCGTCGAGCGGATGCCACCGTCGAGGAGCTGGCGTCCTTTCAGCTCGACCGGCTTGTAGACGAGGGGCAGCGCGGTCGAGCACTGGACGGCCTTTGAGATCGGCACGTCCGCCCACCCGTCCTCGCCGAACACGATGCGCTCGCAGGTGTCGAGATCGGTCGCCGTGAGGTAGAGCTCGGGGTCGAGCAGGCGGAAGTCGTTCGTGCGGCCGGATTCGCCGAGAACGCCCTCGACGTAGTCGGCGACGCCATGGCCCGAGTAGAGGCCCGTCGGAAGCGCCTCGGCGAGGCCGACGCCGACGTCGATCGCCGAAAAGTCTCCCATCCGCATCAGGCTGCGGAGAAGCTCCAGCGTCCTCCACGGCAGCATCGCCGCTTTCTCGATGAAGCCGAAGTAATTGGGTTTCAGCACCTTGCTGAGGTCGAGGTCGTCGAGGTCGGACGGGACCCGCTCGTTGATCACCTGCATCATTTCGTCGGGGGTGACCCCGTTGGCGAGCATCGCGGCGACGAAGGAGCCGGCGCTGGTGCCGACGTAGATGTCGAAGTTGTTGACGGTGCTGTTGACGGCGAGCAGGTCGAGGGCCCGCAGGGCGCCGATCTCGTAGACGCCGCCCGTCATCCCGCCGCCGCCGAGGACCAGCGCGGTCTTCGACGGGCGTTTGCGGCTGCGCCGACGACGCGGTCGCGACGCCTCGATATCCACAACTTTCCCCATCAACGTGGATTATCCCAGGAGATGCGGAGGACTCCCCCCTCAATATTCGTGCTCATCTTCGCTCTGAGCGCCCTTCTGACCGCCCCCGGCGCCTTCGCGGCGGAACGGTGCAGCACTCTCCAGAGCCGGGTCGTGCGCGGCGGCGGGGCGGCGAGCGGGCTCTTCGTCCTCGACGCCGACAGCGGCAGGGTCGTCTGCCGGAGGGCCCCGAGCAGGCGCTTCTCGCTCGCATCGAACATGAAGCTGTTCACGACCGCGACGGCGATCGCCCGCCTCGGCCCCGACACGCGGATCCCGACCAAGGTCGAGGCGACCGGCAGCCTCGACGACCACGGCGTCCTCGACGGCAGCCTCTACCTGGTCGGCGGCGGCGACCCGGCGCTGGGCACGCCCTCCTTCTACGATCGCTTCCTCGGCGGCTTCGGCACCGACCTCTACGCGCTCAAGGGCCAGATCCGCGCCGCCGGCATCCGTACCGTCAGGGGCCGGCTCTACGCCGACGACACGATCTTCGACCGCCTCCGCGGCGTCCCCGACTCCGGCTATGCCACGAGCCCCTACATCGGCCCGCTCTCGGGCCTCCCCTTCGACGCGGGCTTCTCGAGCTCGAGCGCGACCAGCTTCGCCACCGACCCGGCCCGGCTGGCGGCGACGAAGCTGGCACGCTCGCTCGACGCCGCCGGGGTCGACGTCAGGACCCGGGTCGCGCTGGCGAAGGCGCCGCCCGACGCCGAAACGGTGGCGGTCGTCCGTTCGCCGACGATCGCCCGAATCGCCCAGGCCACCAACGTGCCGTCGAACAACTACTACGCGGAGACGCTGATCAAGCTGCTCGGAGCCCGGTTCGGGACCGCGGGCAGCACTGCCGCCGGAGCGGCCGTCGTGACCCAGTACGCGCGCTCAGAGGGCTCCTATGTCCACGCCGTCGACGGCTCCGGCCTGACCCGCACCGGCAGGGCCTCGACCGCCGAGGTCGCCCGCTTTCTGCGGGCGGTGCGCGGCGAACCGTACGGCGAGGACTTCGTCGACTCGCTCGCGGTCGCCGGGCGCGAAGGCACGGTCGCCGACCGAATGGACGGGACCGCGGCGGCCGGGCGCTGCCGGGTGAAGACCGGGACGCTGACCGGCGTCAGCGCCCTGTCCGGCTACTGCTTCAACGGCGACGGGCGGACGATGATCTTCTCGATCCTGATGAACGGCGTCCGCGACCTCACCCTCGCGCACCTCGAACAGGACGGGATCGCCGCCGCCGTCGCGAGCTACTGAACGAGCGCAATCAGGCCGGCCTCGTCGAGGACCTCGGTCCCGAGTTCCTCGGCTTTCGCCAGCTTCGAGCCGGGATTCTCGCCGGCGACGACGTAGTCGGTGTTCTTCGAGACCGAGTTGACGACCCTGCCGCCGGCGGCCTTGATCAGCGCCGCCGCCTCCTCACGGGTGAGATCCCCGAGGGTCCCGGTCAGGACCAGCGTGCGGCCCTCCAGCGGGCCGCCCTCGACGCGCCGTTCGGAGGCGTCCTGCTCGAGGCGCAGGCCCCTCTCGCGCAGCTTCTCGACCAGCTCCCAGGTGCGCTCCTCCGCCAGCGACTCGGCGATCTGGACGGCCATTATCGGGCCGACTCCCTCGACCTCTTCGATCCTCGTCGGATCGGCGGCGTGGAGCGCGTCGATCGAGCCGAAGTGATCCGCCAGCGCCTCGGCGGTGACATAGCCGACCCCGGGCAGGCCGAGGGCGTAGAGGACGCGTTTGAACGGCCGCCCGCGGGAGGCGTCGATCGCCGCCAGCAGGTTGCGCGCCGAGATCTCGCCGAAGCCCTCTAGCCCGACCAGCCTCTCCTCGTCGAGGTCGTAGATGTCGGCGACGTCTGCGATCAGGTCCTCTTCGAGGAAGCGCAGCGCCTGCTTCTCGCCGAGGCCGTCGATGTCCATCGCGCCCTTGCTGACGAAGTGCTTGACGTGCTGGAAGGACTGCCCCGGACAGCCGGAGCGGTTGGGGCAGATCGTGAAGACCGAGTCCTCGGGCTTGACCGTCTCGGTCCCGCAGGCGGGGCACCGTTTGGGCGGTTTGACCCGCCGGGTGCGCTTCGGGCGTTTCTGGATCATCGGTGCGACGACCTGGGGGATGACGTCGCCGGCGCGCATCACGACCACCTCGTCGCCGACCCTGACGTCCTTGCGCGCAAGGTCCTCCTCGTTGTGGAGGGTCGCGGTCGAGACCGTCACCCCGCCGACGTGGACCGGCTCCAGCAAGGCGAACGGGACCAGGTGGCCGGTCCGGCCGACGTTCCAGACGACGTCGAGCAGCTTCGTCGTCGCCGTCGTCGGCGGGAACTTCCAGGCGATCGCCCAGCGCGGCTCGCGGCCGACGACGCCGAGCTCGCGCCAGAGCGCCCGCTCGTCGACCTTGACGACGACCCCGTCGATCTCGTAGTCGAGCTGCTCGCGGCGCTCCTCCCACCACCGGCAGCGTTTGACGACCGAATCGACGCCGGAGTGGTGGTCGGTGCCGGGGTTGACCTTGAAGCCGCGATCGCGCAGCCACTCGACCTCGTCGAGGTGCGTCGCGAGGTCGAGACCGCGGGCGGCGCCGATCCCGTAGCACCAGATCGAGAGCGGGCGCTCGGCGGCCAGCGCCGGGTCGAGCTGGCGGATCGCCCCCGCCGCTGAGTTGCGCGGGTTGGCGAAGGTTGGTTCGCCGGCCTCGGCGCGGCGCTCGTTCAGGGCCTTGAAGTCGGCGATCGGCAGGTAGATCTCGCCCCGGACTTCGACCAGCCGCGGCGGGTCGGGGATCCGCAGCGGGATCGAGCCGATCGTGCGCAGGTTCTGGGTCACGTCCTCGCCGACCCGACCGTCGCCGCGGGTCGCGCCGCGGACCAGGAGCCCCTCCTCGTAGGTGAGGGTGATCGCGAGGCCGTCGATCTTCGGCTCGGTCGTGTAGCTGAACTGCGAGGCGGTGATGTCGAGGCGTTTGAGGTAGTTGCGGAGCCGCGTCTCCCAGGCCCGCAGCTCGTCCTCGCTGCGGGCGTTGCCGAGTGAGAGCATCGGCTCGGCGTGCTCGACCCGCTCGAAGCGGTCGAGCGGCGGCGCGCCGACCCGCTGGGTCGGCGAGTCGGGCGTCAGGAGCTCGGGGTTCTCGGCCTCGATCGCACGCAGCTCGTCGAGCAGCGCGTCGTATTCGTCGTCGCCGATCTCCGGTTCGTCGTGCACGTAGTAGAGCTGGTTGTGGCGCTCCAGCTCGTTTCTCAGGAATTCCGCCCGCTCGCGAGGATCAAATTTCGCGCTTCGCTCACTCGCGCTAGTCATGACCGGAAATCTCGCTCGTTCGCTGCGCGCTCATCGCCGCGTCCGCGGCGGGCGGACGGGCGCTCATACCGTCGACGCGAGCATCGCCTCGAAGTCGATCTCCCGCAATCGCTCGAGGCCCCCGTGGTCGGTCAGGTCGAAATGGATCGGCGTGACCGAGATCCGCCCCCGGGAGACGGCCGCGAGGTCGGTCCCCTCCTCGTCCTTGAACGAGGGCTCGAACCCGTAGATCTCGTAGCGGAGCTTGCCGCTCTCGGCATCCTCCCCGACCAGCTTCAGCTCGTCGTTGTAGAGGCGTTTGCCGAGCCGCGTCACCTCGATGCCGGTCGGCTCGCGGGACGGGAAGTTGACGTTGACGAGGGTCTCCGGCGGCATCGAGCCCTCCTCGGCGAGGCGCTTCACGAGCTGCGCCGTGAACGGCCCTGCGAGCGCGAAGTCGAAGCGGCCGCTGACGTAGCCCATCCCGCCGCCGGAGGACTGCTGTGAGACCGCCAGCGCCGGGATCCCGAGGACGATTCCCTCGAACGCCGCGGCGACCGTTCCCGAGTAGGTGATGTCGTCGCCGAGATTGGAGCCGTGGTTGATGCCGGAGACGATCAGGTCCGGTCGTGCACCGAGCAGCCCGAGGTCGGCGAAGCGGACGCAGTCGACCGGTGTCCCGTCGGTCGCGAAGCCGCGATCGCCGTCGCCGAACTCGATCTCCTCGACGGTCAGCGGCGAGCGCGTGGTGATGCTCCGCGCCGTCGCGCTGCGGTTGGAGTCGGGGGCGATCACGTCGACCTCGACGCCGTCGAGCTCGCGCAGCGCCCGCCGCGCCGCCTGCAGGCCGGGGGCTGAGATCCCGTCGTCGTTTGTGAGAAGAACCCTCACCGGGCCGATTTTAGGTTGCGCTGCATACTGCTCGCCGTGGCGACCATCCGGCTCGACATCGAATACGACGGAAGCGGCTTCAGCGGCTGGGCTCGGCAGCCCGGCCTGAGGACCGTGCAGGGGGAGTTGGAGACGGCGCTGGCGACCGTCCTCGGCGGAGCCGACGTGGATCTGATCGTCGCCGGCCGCACCGACGCCGGCGTCCACGCCCTCGGACAGGTCGCCAGCTTCAGCCTCGACTCGCGGCCGCCCGCGGACCTCGCTCGCGCCGTCAACTCGGTCGGCCCCGACGATGTCACCGTGACCGCCGCGACCATCGCCGCCGACGGCTTCGACGCCCGCCGGGACGCCACCTCACGGAGCTACCTGTATCGCGTGCTGGCGGCGAGGACGCCGAGCCCGTTCGAGCGCGGCCGCGCCCTCTGGTGGCCGCATCCGCTGGAGAGATCGGCGCTCGATGCCTGCGCCTCCGCCCTCGTCGGGTCCCACGATTTCACCGCCTTCACGCCGACTCAGACCGACCACGTCCGCTTCGATCGCCAGATTTTCCGGGCGGAATGGCTCTGGGGCCAGGCGCATATCCCCGCACGCGGAGGTGGGGGGCTGTCCATATCTGATTCCCCAGGTCCCCACCGCAGCCAGGAGATGGGCGTCTTGATGATCACGGCCGACGCCTTCATGCGCAACATGGTCAGGGTCCTGGTCGGCACGATGCTCGACGTCGCCTCGGGCCGCCGCACCCTCGCCGAGTTCGAAACGCTCCTCAAGGGCGCCCCCCGCCCGGCCGCCGGCGACACCGCTCCACCCCACGGCCTCTATCTGGAGTCAGTCAGCTACGAGTAGAGAGTCCGGTCAGCTACGCATCGACAGTCCGGGCCCAAACCCGGTCGAGAGAGATTGAGCGCGCTTGAAGGACGGGTCGATGGTCCTCCGAACTGGCGGATACTCAAAACGCCGGCCTAATTGGGCCGGCGTTTGTCAGGGCGGAGGGCCATCGACCCGTCCTCCTAGACGAGTTCGAGGTAAACCATCTCCGTCGAGTCGGATTTGCGAGGCCCCAACTTGACGATGCGCGTATAGCCGCCGGGGCGGTCGGCATACCGCGGCGCCACCTCCTCGAACAGCTTGTGGACGATGAACTTGTCGTTGTGGAGGCTGGCGAGGGCCTGGCGGCGGGCGTGGAGATCGCCGCGTTTGGCGAGCGTGATCAGCTGCTCGACCTCGGGCTTGACGGCCTTGGCCTTCGGCTGGCTGGTCTTGATCCGCTCGTGCTCGATCAGCTGCTTGCACAGGTTCGAGAAGAGGGCGTCGCGGTGCGACGCGGTCCGGCTCAGCTTGTTGCGCTTCTTGCGGTGCCGCATCGTTACCCTCCCGCGCTCCCGGCCTCAGTCCTGCTGAAGGTCGAGGCCGCGCGAGTGAAGCGTCTCGATCACTTCCTCGATCGATTTCTGGCCGAAGTTGGGGATCGCGTTCAGCTCGGTGCGGGTCTTCCGCACCAGGTCGCCGACGGTCTGGACCCCGGCCCGCTTGAGGCAGTTGTAGGAGCGGACGCCCAGCTCGAGCTCCTCGATCAGGATCTCGTCGAGGCCGTTGCTGGCCGCGACGCCGTCGCCGGCGGTGGCGGTGAGGCCGTCGCCGGTCGGGACCGCGACCGGCTCCCGCGCGGTCAGTTCCTCGACCCTCTCGGCGTCGGTGAAGATCGCCAGCGTCTTGATCAGGATCTCGGAGGCCTCGCGCAGGGCGGCCGCCGGCTCGATCGAGCCGTCGGTCTCGAGGTCGAGGGTCAGTTTGTC
This sequence comes from Solirubrobacterales bacterium, assembly GCA_036557525.1. Classification (GTDB taxonomy): domain Bacteria; phylum Actinomycetota; class Thermoleophilia; order Solirubrobacterales; family 70-9; genus VRUE01. Next base: position 48,191 of record DATBHH010000116.1, read on the forward strand.
GAAGTCGGTCCGCTGGCCGACGCGGGCCGCGGCAACCGAGTAGGAGGCGCGGCGGATCGGCGAGAAGATCGAGTCGATCGGGATCACGCCGATCGGCTGGTCGTCGGACTTGTTCTCTTCGGCGGCGGCGTAGCCACGGCCGCGGCCGATCGTCAGGTAGACCTCGAGTTTGGTTTTTTTCTCGAGCGTCGCGATCGGGGCGTCGGGGTTGAGGATCTCGACCCCGGAGGGGAGGTCGATGTCCTTGGCCTTGACCTCGCCGGGACCGGTGGCGACGAGCGGCGCCTCGACTTCGTCGGCGTCGGTGTGCATGCGGACGACGAGATCCTTGAGGTTGAGGACGATGTCGGTGACGTCCTCTTTGACGCCCGGCACGCTCGAGAACTCGTGGGCGACGCCCTCGATCCGGACGCTGGTCACCGCGGCGCCGCCCAGCGAGGACAGCAGCACGCGGCGCAGGCCGTTGCCGAAGGTGTAGCCGAAGCCCTTGTCGAGCGGCTCGATCGTGAAGGTGCCGCGACGGTCGTCGACCTTCTCTGAGGTGATACGAGGGACCTGGAAGTCAGTGGTCATGAGTTCCTTGCGTCTGGGG
>DATBHH010000117.1:0-32435 GCA_036557525.1 Solirubrobacterales bacterium
GGTGGACGACCGGATTCGAACCGGCGACCGCCTGGACCACAACCAGGAGCTCTACCAGCTGAGCTACGTCCACCGCGCGGGTTCCAATCTAGCGGCTTGCAGCGGATTCCCCCGCCATCGCGATTTCCCGACGACCGGCAAATCGTCGGTGTTCATATTCGGCGGCAGCACCGTCATCGAAGGCCTCGAGCCGAGCGGCAAGCTGTTCGACCCCGACGAAGAATTGCTGTGCTCGACGGGATCAGCTTCCGCGCCGAAAGTTAATCCGGGGGCAATCGAGGGAGTCCGCCCGCTGGCTAGGCTGAGAGCGTGAACGAGCGCGCCCGCCGTCAGCTCGCGTCGGTCCGTCCCCACGACGAGGCCTGCGCAGTGCTGGCGGCCGGCCTGCGAAGGCGGCTCCCCGAAATGGAAGCTGCGATCGCCAACCGCGTCCATGCGATCGCCGACCCGCGCCTCGTCGCCGACCCCATCTATCCCGAGCGGCTCGGCGACGCCCTCACCGCGGCCCTCGACTACGCCCTGGCGGTGATCGAGCTGGGCGAGCGACGCGCGCCTAGCCTCCCTCCCGCCGTCCTCTCGGAGGCACGGCTGGCCGCGCGGGCGCGGGTTCCGCTCGAGACCGTCCTCCACCGCTACTTCGCCTGCAACGCGCTCCTCGGCGACTTCGTCGTCGAGGAGGCCGAGCAGACCGAGGCGTCGAGCTCGGCCCTGCGCCTGCTGCTGCGGCGGCAGGCGACGTCATTCGAGCGACTGCTCGAAGCGGTCAGCGACGAGCACGCGCGCGAGGTCAAGGCATGGCCGAGCAACTCGGCCGACCGGCGCCGCGAGGTGGTAAAGGGGCTGCTCGCCGGCGAGCTCGTCGATCACTCCGAGCTCGACTACGATCTCGACGGCCACCACCTCGGCCTGATGGCGAAGGGAGAGGGCGCGCCGGAGGTGATGGGGGCGCTTGCCGAGAGGCTCGACCGCCGCCTCCTCGCCGTCTGCCGCGAGGAGGAGCCGGTCTGGGCCTGTTGGCTCGGCGGCCGGGACCCGGTCGAGTCACGTCTGGCGGTCCGGGCGCTCGAGCAGATTCCGTTCGATCGCGTCTTCGTGACCGTCGGCGAGCCGGGCGAGAGCCTCGCCGGCTGGCGATTGAGCCACCGCCAAGCCAAGGCGGCGCTGCCGATCGCCGAGCGCCACGGCCAGGCGCCCCTCCGCTACGCGGACGTCATTCTCTCGGTCTCGATCCTGCGTGACGACCTCGTCGCCGCCTCCCTGCGCCAGCTCTACCTCGAGCCGCTCGAGGCAGCGCGGGACGGCGGCAGGGTCGCCCGGGAAACCCTGAGCGCTTACTTCGCCGCCGAGCGGAACGTCTCCTCGACCGCGGCCGCGCTCGGCGTCGATCGACGCACGGTCACAAACCGGATCCGGGCGATCGAGAAGCTCTACGGCCGCCCTCTCGGCGAGTTCGCGACGGACCTCGAGATCGCGCTGCGGCTGGTCGACTGACCCGACCGGCACCCGTTTCCCAGATTGGTGAATCGAGGCCGAGCAAGCCCCCACATTGGGGAAGCGAAGTCGAAGGCCGCCCGCGACGATCGGTGACCATGAGGACCCGTCTGATTCGAACCGCGCTGGCCGCAGCCTTCCTCGCCCTGCTGATCGTGGCGAGCACCCAGGCCGAGCCGGAGTCGGCGCGGGTCGGGGACCTGGTTCTCACCGACAACGGCGGGATCATCCCGAGGAAGCTGCCGAGGCACGAACAGGTGCCGATCTCGGCCGTGATCGACGCCCACATCGGCACCGTCGACGGGTCGCACCCGCCGGCGATTCGGTCGATCTCGATCGACTTCGACAAGACCCTCGCCGTTCACGCGAAGGGCCTCCCCACCTGCAGGAAGGGACAGCTCGAAGCGCGTCCGACCGCCGCCGCGAAGAGCGCCTGCCGGCCGGCGATCGTCGGCGAAGGCGACGGCGAGGTCGAAGTCGCGTTCCCCGAACAGGCTCCGTTCAGCGCGACCGGGCCGATCATCCTCTTCAACGGAGGCGTCCACGGCGGCACCACCCTCCTCTACGTCCACGCATATGTCTCGGTCCCGGGGCCGACCGCCGTCGTCGCGACCGTCAGGCTGACCCGGATCCACCGCGGGCATTTCGGGATTCACGCCGACGCCGAAATCCCGCGGATCGCGGGCGGGGCCGGGTCGGTCACCCGGTTCAAGGTCAGGATCGGCCGCCGGTTCACCTATCGGGGCGGCCGCGCGAGCTACCTCACCGGGAGCTGTCCCACCGGCCGCTACTACACCGAAGGAAAGGTCCGGTTCGAAGATGACACCCGGCTCGGACTCACCCACGTCCTTCCCTGCACGCCGGAGGGTTAGCCGTAGTTCCAAAGCACGTCGTTCATCCGGGCCCCCTTGGAGGCGGGTCTCCCGGGTCCCCCCGGCCGGCGGCCTCGAACGCCTCCCCCTCGGCGTCCGGTTCGCGACGATCTCTCCCGCGGCCGAGCGCGAATCGGGCCGCGAACCAGACGAGGCCGAAGACGATGACGATTCCCGCGGCAACGAGCGGGACCAGGGTGCCCTTTAGGGGCGGCCCATGGCCGAACCAGAGCTGCGGATCGATGCCGATCGAGGTGAAGTCCCCGCGGGTCCGCACCCGGTAGTCCCCGTCCTGGGGCACATCGACGCTCCACACCCGCCGCTTGACGTTGACGCCGTCGGCTCCGGCGTTGCCGCTGTCCCCGAGGTCGTCGCTGACGGTCGGCTCGGTGCCACCGCCGACGGGAAAGATCGCGACTGAGAGATTCGACGGCAGCGGCAGGTCGACGGTCTCGTTCCCTTTGGCGGGCATCTCGATCGCCACCGTCGCCTCGACGGTTCCCGCCGGCAGATGCACGACCGCCTTCCCCGGAATCGGAACCCGGCCGTCCTGATTCGGTTCCCCCCAGACCAGGTTCGAGGAGCCGAGAATGCCGACGGGCACCATGACCACCAGGGTGGCGACGAGGAAGCCGGCGATGACAAGCACGACCCTCCCGGTCCTCGAGCCCATGTCGGGGCAACTCTATTCGCACACCGTCAGCCGCCGTTTCAATCGATCCGCGTTGCCGCTCGCATCAGCCGCGCCAAGCGGTTCAGCTCCGGCGTCTCCCAGACCTCCCATTCCTCGACCGGCCACGCGTACGCCGGGATCCCGTCACTGATCAGGCCGGTGAGATCAGGGCTTGCGGGGATCGGCGACCAGACGGGCGAAAGCGCGAAAGCCGGGGGCCGACCGCGGGACCAGGTCGGCCTCGTGCTCGGCGGCCTGCCGGCGGAGGATCGAGGCGGCGTCGGGGCCGAGAGCGGCGCGGGCCTCGGTGGCCATCTCCGCCACGCCGAGCCAGCTCTCGACCAGCGCGGCGTCGGCCTCGGCGTGGAAGAGGACGCCCCATGCGTCGCCGGCGCGGAATGCCTGGACCGGCGTCTGCGCCGACCATGCGAGCAGCTCGGCGCCGTCGGGCAGGTCGAACACTTCGCCGTGCCAGTGCAGGACGGCCGTGTCCGGTGCCAGGCCGCCGACGACGGGGTCGCCGGGGTCGCGGATCCGGACCGCCGCGAACCCGATCTCCGGCGCCCGGCCGGGCCCCACCTCGGCGCCGAGCGCGGCCGCGATCAGCTGCGCGCCGAGGCAGACTCCGAGGATCGGCAGCCCCGACTCGATCGCCACCGCTAGCCACTCGCGCTCGGCGGCGAGCCCGGGATGCTCGTCCGTGTCCCCCACTCCCATCGGCCCGCCCATCAGCACCGCCCCCGCCACCTCCGCCGGGTCGGGAAGCACGTCGCCGTCGAGCGGGCGTGCGGTGCGGACCGCGACTCCCGCGAACGCATCGAGGATCCGGTGGGGGCCCTCCCAGGGAACGTGCTCGACGACGAGCAGCTGGTCGGAGGACGGGATCACGTTGCCCGCCAGGCTAGGCGCTACGGTTCGTCGATGCGAGGAATCGCCTTCTTCCGGCCCGAGGCCCGCCCCGCGACCGCGACCGGAGCCCAGGCCCGCGGGGCGGCGGCGATCGGCGCCCTCGCGGTCGGCGCGGCGGCGGTCGGCGGCTTCGCGATCGGCCGCCTCTCGGTCAATCGCCTCGCGATCCGGCAGGCGAAGATCGGCCGGCTCGAGGTCGGGGAGCTCGACGTCGGCCGGCTCCGGATCCGCGAGGGGCAGCCACCGGCCTGAGGCCGGGGCTCGTGAGCTTGTCCGCACTTAGGAGGGTCAACCTCACACACCCCCTCGTGATGCTCCTGGCCCTCGCCTGGCTCGTCCTTCCGGCAAGCGCCCGGGCCCTCGGTCCCTACCCCGGCCTCGGCAGCTGCCCGGTCTTCCCCTCCCCGTCGCCGAGCCTATCCCCGCGCACGCCGTCGCTCCCGAACGAGGCGGCCTGGAACCAGGACATCTCGCGGGCGCCCGTCGCCCGCAGCTCGGCGGCGACGATCGCCTACATCGACGCCCACGGCGGCGACATGCTCCACCCCGACTTCGGCTCGCCGCGCTCCTACGGCTTCCCCTACTCGGTGGTCGGCGCCCGCCAGCGCGCGCTGCCGATCCACTACACCGCCTACGGCGACGAGAGCGATCGCGGGCCGTTTCCGATTCCTCCGTCCGCCCCGGTCGAGGGCGGCCGGAGCAGCGACGGCGACCGTCACGTGCTGGTCGTCGATCGCGACAGCTGCACGCTGTACGAGCTCTACCGGGCCTTCCCTGAGCGCGGCGGCGGCGCCCACTGGAACGCCGACTCCGGCGCCCGCTGGGACCTCCGCTCGGGTGCGCTTCGGCCCGACTCGTGGACCTCCGCCGACGCCGCCGGGCTGCCGATCTTCCCCGGCCTGGTCCGCTACGACGAAGCCGCGGCGGGCCAGGTCGACCACGCGATCCGGGTCACCTTCGACAGCACCCGCGACGCTTGGATCCACCCCGCCTCGCACTGCGCCGGCGACACCTCTGACCCGAGCGCGCCGGCGATGGGGACGCGGCTGCGGCTTCGCCCCGGTTACGGCCTCGGCCGCTTTGGCGGGCCGGCCAGGGCGATAGCGATCGCCCTCAAGCACTACGGCCTGATCGTCGCCGACAACGGCTCAAACTGGTATTTCAGCGGCAGTAGCGACCGGCGCTGGGACGACGGGAACCTCGATCAGCTGAAGCGGATCCCCGGCGCCGCCTTCCAGGTGGTGCGGAGCAGGGCCCGCCCTCACGCCTGCTGAGAGCCTCGGCGGTCTACCCGAAGGCTTTGCTGAAATCGTGCATCAACAGCTTCAGCAGGTGCGGCATGTACTGCAGGGACGCGTCATTCGATTTGACGGTCGAGGTGGCCTGAAGCGAGCCGACCCACTTGCCCTTGCGCCACCAGATCGTCGTCGAGACTTTGGGCGGGCTCGCAGTTTCGAACTCGTATTCGTAGCCGACCGAATCGTCGGCGCCGAAGCCGTGGAGGCCCTCAGTCGTCCCTTCGCCTTCGCCCAGTTCGTCGCGAAATTTTTTCCAGAGTTGGTGCGCTTTCTGTTCGGTCCCGCGGTGGAACATGATGTTGAAGTCGATCGACGCGACCGATTCCGGAGCGGGTTTTTCGTCCGTGTAGGGGCAATCTGACGGCACCCGAATGGGGTCGACTTTGCCGACCACACCGTCGATGAAGCTTTCCGCCCGCAGCGGCGTGAGGACCTTGCACGCATCCGGGACCTTCGGGTGGGCTCGCGGCGGGACTTTGGCATGGACCACCGGGGCCGAGGCCAGCGCCGCGATGGCGAGCACAACAACCGTGATCGCGGATCGCACCCACTCAAGGTACCCGATCCAATGACCTCCGAAGTCCTATTCGCCCCCGAGCACGACGTGGCGGAAATCAGCCCGCAGCCTCGAGCCCAGTTCAGCCGCCGCCGATTCGGCCTCCTCTGACGCGTCCGGGTCGGCGCTGACCAGCACGACCTCGTCGGCGGGATACGTCTGCAGCTGGTCCTCGACCGCCTGGACGAAATCCTCGTCGCCGACCCTCGCCTCGGCGTCGATCCCGTCCTTGGCAAGCGCCGCCACCGTGGCCACGAGGTTGCGCTGGGCCTCGTCGCGGGCCTGGCCGACGTCGGACGCCCAGCGATCGAGGAATCCGATCCGGGCCGGTGCCAGCACCCGCACCTCGGTGTCCGCGCCCGGCTCGAGCCCCGCGGCGACCCTGATCTGGCGAACCGCGCTCGGCTCCTCGATCGGGCTGGCGACGACGAGGAGCAGGTGGTGACGACCGTCCCCGGGGAGCTCCCCGATCGGCCCCATCGGGCGCATCCGCGCGGCGACGACGAGCAGCACGACCACCCCGAGGGCGCCGGCGAGGAAACCGGCCGGGGGGCCGGCGATCAGGAAGCTTCCGACGATCGGCACCGTGATCGCGGCGACGATCAGCGGCAGCTTCCAGGCGGTCATCACTCGAGCCGGGCCGCCGCCTCGCCGAGGACGGTGGGGAACTCGTCATAGGGCCGCAGGTCCTGGCTCTCGAGATCGAGGTTGTCGGGGCTGATCGGCGTCATCTGCGGCCGCTCCAGCGGCTGCACGTCGCGGGTCTTGCGCGCCAGCACGATCAGCTGCGCGCCCCCGATCAGGCGGAAGTGCAGGCGGGTGAACCAGTCGCCGGTGGGCCGCGCGGGGTCGATCGCCGACACCGCCCTGTCCCTGATCCGCGCCGCCAGCGGCCCTTGGCCCGCTCGCTCGCCGTAGACGTAGGCCTGGCGGGCGATCTCGAATCCGGCTCCGCGAATCGAGCGCAGGTAGTCGCGGGCCGAGGTCAGGTGGTGACCCTGGTGAGGGTCGGGATGGCGGATCTCGTAGATCGCCTGCCTGGCGCTGCGGACCGGCTCCATCAACGCCATCAACCCCCCCTTGCGGAGCACCCGGTTCGCCTCCCGGAAGAGCGAGCGGTGGTCGCTGACATGGTGCACGAACTCTTTGAAGACGACCAGGTCCATCGAGCCGTCCGCGATCGGCGGGTAGCGGGCGTCGACGACGAAGCGCCGCCCGTCGCCGATGTTCGGGTGCTCGAGGTTGAGTCCGGTCGCAAGCGAGTTCGACTCGAAGTCGCACATCCAGGTTTCGAAACCGGCCTCGGCGAGAAGCCAGCTGACCCACCCGTTTCCGCAGCCGAGCTCGAGTGCCCGCGGCCGGCGGCCGTTCGCCTCGACCAGCGGCCGGACCAGGTTGATGAAGTCGACCGCGCGGGGCGCGTTCGCCCGCACGTACTCGAGATTCCGGGCGGCGACGTCGGCGGTCCCCTGCCAGTCGTGCTCCTCCTCCATCGTCTCGGCGATCATCGCCGCGTCGCGCCGGGGATAGGCCATGAACACCAGGCCCTCGCGCACCGGGTAGAGCCGCCCGGCCCGCGGCGACCAGTAACCGTCATCGCGCGCCTCGAGCGGCCCGAGGGTCTCCGGACAGACGACGAACGGCGCCAGTTCCATGGGACGGCCAGTTTAGGCGAGCCCTAGACGCCGCCCGCGAGCTCCTGCGCCCGCTCGGGGCCCAGATAGGGCGAGAGGACGAATTCGACAACGTCGGGAAGGACTTCGGGAAGCCCGGCGGGGTCGCCGGTCAGGACCGAGCGGCCGGCGAGGGCGACCACCCCGCCGATCAACGAGTCCTCGGTCGAAGCCGGCAACGGGGCGTCGGTTTCGAGCTCGGCGCGGCCCACTTCGAGACCCGGCACCCCTTCGAGCACCGCCTCGCGGAAGCGAATCGCGATCTTCGGGGTCGCCGTCACCGGCTCCAGCAGGCAGAACCTCGCCAGCTCGGGCTCTTCGGCGAAGAAGTCGAGCCCGGTGCGCAGCGCCGCCACGACCTGCTGCGGCCAGTCGTCGGAGTGCTTGCCGATCGCTTCCGAGATCAGGTCCTTCAGGTGGTCGATCACCGCCTCGAATGCGGTCAGGAAGGCCTCCTCTTTCGACTCGAAGAGCTCATAGAAGTCGCGCGTCGAGACCGAGGCGAGCTTGACGATTTCGGTGATCGTCGCGCCGCGGTAGCCGCGCGCCGACACGTCGGCGACGGTGGCCACCAGCAGGCGCTCGCGCTGCGACTCTTTGACCTGCTCGCGCGAGAGGCCGTGATGGCCACCCGGCAACGGTCCCAGCTCAGGCCCTCCCCCGGCCTCGCCTTCTTCCTGTTGTGGCGCCACGGACGGCCCTAGCGTAGCGACGCGGCGGCCGGGCCGGGTTATCGCGGCGGCAGCGGCGGGGGCGGCATCCCAAGCTCCTCCTCCGCCGCCTCGGTGCCGAGGTAAGGCATGACCGCCGCGTACATCAGGTACCTGACCACCCGTTCCTCCATCCGGGCGCCGGTGTTGACGGCGGCGGCGATCTGGTTCCAGATCGAGCCCGCGATCGACTCTGCCGTCGCTCTCGAGGCGGCGAGCGAGCCCGGCAGCTCGCGACCCTCGTCGAGCAGGTCGGAGATCCCTTTCATCGCGACCTCCACCTCTCGCCGCGCCCGCTCGCCGGCGTTGCGGCCGCCGACGAAGATGAAGTGGGTGATGCGCTCGTCGTCGCTGACCGCTCGCCAGATCGCGTAGGCGCTGGCGCGGACGCGGTCGCGCCACTCGCTGTACTGATCGGAGGCGGTGGTGATCTCGTCGATGATGCGATCGCGTTCGACCACATAGATCCCGAGGTAGCACTCTTCGAGGTCGCTGAAGAGGATGCGGAACTCGCCCTCGGTGACGTCGGCCTCGCCGAGGACCGAGTCGAGCTCGAGCTCCGCGTAGTCGTGCCGGAAGTTCAACTCGAGAACCGCGTCCCGCAGCCGTCGCCACTCCGGCGATTGAGCCTCGACGACGGCGAAGGTCGGGATCGCGGAGCTCACGCCCCGGGGCTTGGGGGCACCGCGATCTCGAGCTCCGCTTCCGCAGCCTCGACGCCGAGGTACGGAAGCACGGCGAAATACATCATCTCCGGAATCAGCTCCGCCATCGACTCGAGTTTGCCGTCCTCGATCCAGCTTCGGAGCTGAAGGTAGATCGAGCTGCCGACCGCTTCCGCGGTCGTGCGGGTGAGCGTCTCGGGATCGTCCATCTCATAGCGACCGAGGTCGATGAAGGCGAACAGCGCCTGCATTCCCTGGTCGCGGATCAGGATGCCCCGCTCCCCGCCGCGGTGGGCATCGATCGCCATCAGCCTGGCTCGCCGCTCGTCCTCCTGGAGGAACTCGAGCATCGCGTGTGCGACCGCGCGCAGCTGGTTCGCCCATCCCGTCATCGTCGAAAACGACGACCAACAGCGACGAAGCAGCTCGATCGTCTCGGCCTCGAGGACCGCGCAGACGAGGTCCGGCCCGTCCTTGAACAGCCGCAGGAAGCGGGCCTCGGAGACCCCCGCATGGCCGCATATCGCTGCGATCTCGAGCGGCCCACCGGCGGCATTCAGGTCGAGCAGCGCTTCGCGCAGCCGCGGCCAATCGCTGGGAGGATCTGCGGCGGGCATCGGCTGCGTCAACAGCCCCAGGGTAGCTTCAAATCGGCGCGATATCGCGGGCGAGACGCGCGGCTTGGTCCTCGCCCAGATATGGGCGCAGGACCAGCTCGACGATCTCCGGAAGGATCGCTCCGACCCGGTCGCTCTCGCCGACGATGATTCGCTGGTAGGCGGACCAGAGGACCGAGCCCGCGAGGGTGATCTCGAGGGTCGAGGGCAGATCGGCGCCGTGCGGATGGAACCTGCGCCCGCCCTCGAACAGCGGCACCAGGGCCCGGTTCGCCTGCTCGTAGCGTTCGAGGGTCGCGGGGCCGGCGGTCGGCGCCTCGACGATCGTCGCACGGGCGACGATCGGGTTGGCGACGATCAGCTCCACCAGGGCGCCCAGCGCCGCGACCACCCGCTCCGGCCAGGCCTCCTCGGGCACTCCGTCGAGCGCCGCCAGCACTCGCTCCCGGGCCTCCCTGAACGCCGCCTCGAACAGCGCCAGGAACGCGCCCTCCTTGCTTCGGTAGTGCTTGTAGAAGCTGCTCTTGCTGACCCGGCCCCGGTTGACGATCAGCTCGATCGTGACGTCGCGGTAACCGCGCTTGGCGACCAGCTCGCCGGTTGCGCGCAGGATGCGACGGCGCAGGTCCCGCCCGCTGGCGTCATCGATGGACAAACCGGCCCGGAGGGCGGGAAGACCCTCCGGGCCCACGGCTTGTCTCACTTTCGGAGCGTCCCGCCAGGGATAGAAGAGCGGTTCGCCCTTGACTGGCTCGTGAAAGAGCCTTTTCTGGTGAAAGACCACTTCTCTCCGGTCGAGTTTCAGCGCCGGTGGCGCTTGTTGGAACGGCCGCCGCAGGAGGTCTTCGCCGCCACCTTCTGTGTCTCGACCGCCCCGTTCTGGCCCGTGAACTTGACGTTCGTCACGGCCGGCCCGGAGCAGAGGTTGCGGGTGTTGATCAGATAGCCCCTCCGGCCCCCGAACAGGTCGAGGCGGAAGTGGCCGAGCGGGACATCGGGGACCGTCCCGACCTCGGTCCGCAGGCGCCCGTTCTTCGAGGTCGATTCCGCCTCGGGCATCACGGTCACCTGGCCGGCGAGGATGAAGACGACGTGCGGGAGCTTGCCGAACCCGGACACCGCGTAGGCGGGGCCGGTGAGCGGCTGTTCCAGCAACGGCGTCTGGGTCATCGCGGTCCCGATCGGCTGGCGCCCGGCGCAGTGTTCCCTTTCGAGCTGCGCTTTGGAGCAGATGTTGCCGAGGTGGCGCTGGTCGATCTCGAAGGCCTTCGGCAGCGTCACGAGCACCGATTTGATGTTCGCGTCACCGGGCCGCGTCTTGAGGTCGAAGCGGAGACCCGGGTTCTTGGTGTGGCGGGTCTTGCTCTTCCCCCCGAGCTGCCTGATCGCCATCTTCGGCGCGAACGGCAGCGCGGCGCAGTTGACCGCATTGAAGTAGGAGGAGAAGGTCGCCGGCGTTCCCTGGTCGCCGACCCCTTCCGAGACGATCGAGAACGGCGAGCAATTCGTCGGGTTGATCATGAAGTTGGGGCGATCGATGTTCACCTGGATCGAGCGCATCCGGATCGGGACTCCGCCGATGATCGACGGCACGACGTCGGAGTCGGCGATCACGTGAGCGTCCCTCGGGTCGATCGTGACCGCGACCCGGACGACGACGGTGCCGTAGTCGTAGGGGCCGGCTAGTGCCGGCGTGACGGCGACCACCGAGAGCGGGTCGCCTTTGAACGGTCCGGCGAGGTACATCGTCCCGATCGCGTGGAACGGATGAGTGCCGGGGCCGGCGGCGACGTTGGTGGTCCCGATCTGGCTGCTCGCCGGGCAGCTCGGGGATTCCTGCTCGGCGCGGCCGCCCTCGCTCGCGGCGGCGGCGATTGAGGCCTCCGGGCAGTATGTGATTCCGCGCAGGCTTCCGGTCAGGCCCGGCGGCATGATGAAGTTGAGCTTGCCGAGGAACTGGTCGCCGTCTTCGCGGTTCAGCTTCAGCGTGAAGGAGCTGTGCGCGCCGGCGGCCGGGTTCGAGGTGCCGGCGCTGAGGCCGGGGTTGAAGGGCCTCAGCTGTCCCGGGCATTCGGTCCCGTTGGGGCCGTGGGTGAGGCCGAAGTTCTGCGCCGATTCCTGGTCCGGCAGGGTCGTGTTCCAGGGGAAGAAGTGGGCGCTCGTCGTGTAGACCGTGCATTTCGTCGGCGTCGCCATCAACCCCCGGTCCGAGGAGAAGAGGTGGAGCTGGAAGTCGTCGAACGGCGCCTGGGGCAGGTCTTCGAAGTAGGCGGTGATCCTGCCGGTGGTCGGATCGGGTTTGATCGAGCCGACCAGCTTCGCGTTGATCCCGAAGCCGGAGGCGATCTCGAACAGGCGGTACTGATTGTCCGGCTTCGGTTCGCCGATGTAGACGGCGCCCTCGAGTGGCCCGGGCAATGCCTGGGTTTCGATCTGGAAGGTGCCGATCTTCGAGTTGTCCGGGCAATGTGACGGCGCCTCGGAGCCGAAGTTCGCCTCGGCGTCGGTGCAGGCGCGCTGCCCGTCGGCCGCGTCGGGGTTGACCGTGAAGCCTTCCGGCAGCGTCACCGTCGCCGCTTTGATCTCGGAGGGCGATGCGGCGAAGCCGAGGAATTGCGGCGCACTGAGCTCGATGTTCAGCCCCGAGGGCGAGTCCGTCGCTTCCGTCGTGGGACTCGCATATAGGACCGGGTTGAAGACCTCGAGATCGCAGTTTTCGGTTTTCGGATAGGTGCCCTCGGCGGTCGTCGGGTGGGACGGATCCTGGTAAGTCTGGACGATCAGTTCGGTGCTGAGCGGGCCCGAGCAGGTCGTCGGGTTGTCGGTCAGCGGGTGGACCGCGATGCTCGACGGCACGGCGGCGCCGAGGCAGCTCGTGTCGGCGAGTTCGGCGCAACCGGCCGGTTCGCCCGGATTGCCGTGGGGGAATCGTTCATGTTCGTGCCCCCCTTCGCCATCGAGTGCGGGGAAGCCCCAGAAGGTCACGTGGGCGCCGGCCAGCGGAGTCACCTGGGTGATGTCCTGCACGGTGAAGCGCAGGCCGTAGTCGCCGCCGGTGCGGACCGCGACCGGAATCGTGATCGGGATGTCGAGGATCGGCGTGATGAAGGCGAACAGCGCCGTTTCGGCGCCCTTGGGTTCGAGCGAGAAAATTGGCGCCGTGCCGAGCAGGTAGTGCGGGTCACCTTCGTATGCGGCGTAGACGGTGATCAGCCCCGACTGCGAGTTGGGCGGGCATTTGTCGGACGCGAAGTCAGAAGAGGCGCAGTGGGTGATCGCGTAGGGGTTGCCGAAAATCCCCTCCGGGGCGTTGAAGATCACGTTCTTCACCGCCTCCGGCGCGCCCGGGTCTTCGAGCATGAAAGAGGTCGAGAGGTCGGGATGGCCGCCGGCGTCCGTGGTCGAGGTCGTCGTCGTGAACGATTCGATTCCCTCGCTCGCCTGCGCTGGAATCGCCCACGCCGCCATCAGGACGACCGCCAGCGCCAGGCCGAGGCAGGCGCGAAGCGCGGATCGCTTCTGTCGGCTCATCGTCCCCGTCTCCTCGCTCGCTTCTTCGACTTCCTGTGTTTCTTCGACCTCTTCTTCACGCACCGGCCGTGCTTGCGGACGAAGCCCGCCTTACACCCGCGACGGCTCCGCCTGCCGTTGTTTCCTATCGGCGTCCCGGCCAGGGTTTTGATGTTGGGCGGCGGCGGGATAGCGCTGCTCGGGCCGTGGCACTCGTCGGATGCCTTGCACTGGACCGGAGGCGGCACGAACGGCACCCCGCCCAGCACCCGGGCGTCGTAGATCTGCATGTTGTTGCCGTTTTCGCTTTCTTCGACGAGCTGGTCGCGGGTGAAGAAGTAGGCGTCGAGGCCGTCCTCGCTGACGCCGAGCAGGCCGGAGTCGTTCGGGCTGGTGCCGGCCGAGATCAACCCCACGCACCCTGCGGGGAGCTGGCAGGTCGGGATCCCTTCCCCGACCTGAAGGCCCTCGGGCTCCCACTCGTAGGCGTCGAGGCGTTCATTCAGGTCGCGGTCGACCAGGCCTTCGCCGGTGTTGAAGAAGACCCGCCCGTCGGCGGTCAGATCGGAGCTGTCGCGCACCAGCCGCGCGTCGGAGACCGCCTGCTCCCCGGTCGGGTTGCAGGAGGCGCAGGCGAGGCCTTCGTCGGCGTCGTTGCGGTAGACCTCCTCGTGACCGCCGCTGTCGTATTCGGTCAGCGGCAGGGTCGAGGTGAAGATCGCGTCGGTGCCCGACGGGTTGATCTGGAACTCGTCCGTCCTCCGCGTCCCGGCGGCGCCGACGCTGTCGACCACCAGCGGGTTGTCGACGCTCGGAACCGACGGGACCTCGAGCGGTTCGAAGGTGGCGACGGCTCCCTGGCCGGGATTGGAGACCGCGATCCGGCCCGAGTCGGCTGCGAGTGAGATCGCGCCGACGAGGATGCCTTCTCCCGTCGGTTCGCCGACGGTTTCGCCGGCCGAGTCGTACTCGATCACGGAATTGCGCTTGGAGACGAAGACGTGGTCGTCGGAGGGATCGACGGCGACTCCGTTCGACGGTTCGCCGCTGAATTCCCCAAGGTCGGTCCCGGTTGACGTATAGGCCTCGGTCGTCCCTTTGGCGTTCGACTGGCCGCCGCCGTTGACGACGTAGACGGTCCCGGAGGAGTTGACCGCGACTCCGGTAGGGAGTTCGAGGACCGGGAATTCTTCGATCTGCGTGCCGTTCGGCGCGAACTCGTAGACAGCGCTGCCGATGTAGCCACTGGCATAGATGCGTCCGTTCGTCTGGTTGACGGCGACGCCGCTGACGAAGTCCGGCACGGAGATCGTCTGCAGCGGGTTGCCGTCGGAGTCGTATTTGTGAATCGCCCCGTTCTGGAGGTCGGGGACGAAGAGGTCGCCGGTCGATTGTTCGAGCGCGAGCTCGGTCGGCAGGCTGAGCAGGCCGATCACGCCGGGGACGATCAGCTTGCCGTTTTCGCCGAAGCTCAGCACCGGATGTCCGAATTCGTCGAACTTCTGGACGTTGCCGCTGCCCGCCGTGTTTTCGATGTCGAAGACGTAGATGTCGCCGGTGCTGTGGTCGATCGCGACGCCGGCGGGTTTTTCGAAGGCACCGGTCTCGCGGCGGAACGGGTGCCGCGGCGCCGGTGCCGGGGCATTCGCGGTCGACTCGAGCGTCGTCACGTACTGCGGCGCAGACCCGGGCCGGGCAACGTAGAGATTCGGGGCGCCGGAGACGCCGTTGGAGCCGTCGAGGGTCTCGGGCGAGAGGAAGTAGACGGTACCGTCGCCGCTCGCTACGCCGCCGCCGCCGCCGATCGCGATGACATCGCAGTTGGCCGAACTGCCCAGCGTGTTCCAGTATTCGTGAACGGTGTTCGCCGATGGATCGCAGGAGTCCGTGTCGCCGCTGCCGCTGCTCCCGGTCGAGACCCGGGTCAGAGTCAACGTGCCCGACCCCGACACGGTCGCCCTGTACAGGTCGGCGCTGGTGTCGTGGTCGTTCGATGTGAGGGCGTCGGTGGTCGTGAAGTAGACGCTGGAACCGTCGGCGGTCATCCCCGAGTAGAGCGCTCCCGCGGCCGCGCCCGGGGTGAGGTCGACCGATTTGGTCGAGTCGCCCACGTTCATGAAGAGATGCCAGTAGCGGCTGCCGGCTTCTTCGGAGACGAGCTGACCGAAGACCACGCGCGAGCCGTTGGCGGATATGTCGAGCTCGCCGATCCCCGCACCGATCATCGTTGCCCCGGCCGGCGTCTTCGAGACGACGTGGGTGACGCCCGTTTCCAGGTCGCGGTCGTAGATGGTGGTGTCGCCATTCGAGTTCCCGTCGGGCTCGAATTTCGAGGTCGAGCCGAAGATCAGATGGCTGCCGTCGGCCGAGAGCCGTCGGCCGATGAAGCCGGCCTGTTTGGCGCCGGGGCCCGGGTTGAGCGAGCCGACCATCCCCTGCACGAGTTCGCCGTTGGGCCGGTGGACTGGAATCCCGGTGCTGCCGTCGGCGAAGCAGGGTGAGCAGAGGTTTTCGCCGCCGAAGGCAAGCGTGCCGAGCCCGTCGCTGGCTTCATTCACCGTCGAGGCGAACGGCGACGTCGAGGGCGTACCGTCGGCCGGGATGCCGACGTATTCGGTCGTCCATTTGCCGTCCGACCCACGCGTTGCGACATAGGGGTCGACGCCGTGGTTGGTGGGTTTGCCGGCGCCTGGGATGCCGCCGTCGTGGACTCCGTAGAGGACGCGGGAGGGGCCCTCGGCGTCCGGATAGCTGCCGAATGGTTCCTGGCCCGCGACGAGGTTCGACTCGACGTCGTATCCGCCAGTGCTGACAGCAGACGCCAGCTCGTACGCACGGCAGTCGAGCAGCAGAGCGGTCCCGGTCTGCTGGCGGACGTGGGTGTTCGGGCACGGGTCGACGAAGGATGGTTCGAACGGGAAGGTGGTGAATGTCGCTTCGGTGTCGCCGCTGCCGGCGAAGTTTTCACCAGTGGCGCGGTAGTGGTAGAGGGTGCCCGGCTTGAGCCCGTCGATCTGGGTCTGCGTCGACTGGAAGTGCTTGCTCATCCCGACCGGGGTCGCCGGTGTCGGCGCGCTCAGCGCTTCCGTCCATCCCGTTTTCTGGAAGGTCGGGTCGTCGACGTATTCGAAATGGACGTCGGTGACGGCGCCGTTCGGGTCGATCTGCCCGTGCAGGAGCGCGCGGTCCGCGTGGACGGCCGTCGCCGCCGCGCCTTTCCCGACCGGCACGCCCGGCGTGGTCGTGAACTCCTGGTCTTCGCCGTATGCGTTGCCGCCGCCGTTGTCGGCAACGACACGGTAGTGATAGGTCGTGAACGGGTTGAGGCCGGCCAGGCTCGCGACCATCGCTGTCCGCCCGGGCCCGCCCGGGGAACCGGCATCGGCGCTGGACGTCGCGTTGCCGTAGGCCGTGCTCGGGCCCCATTCGAAGAAGTAATGGGTATCGGCGCCGTTGCCGACGAACGACCCATTGAGCGTCGCTGCCGATTCGCCGAGCCCCGAGGCGGCCTCGGTGCGCAGTCCGAGAACCGAGTGCGGGGTGTAGACCTGGTCGGCGCCGCGCTTGACTCCGCCGGGACCCTTCGCGACGACTCGGTAGTGGTAGGTGGTATCGACGGTCAGCCCGGATACCGATGCGCTGACGTCCGTCGGCGATGAGAAGTTCGACGCCGGGGGGCTGGCGGCGGGATCGGGATTGCAAGCGACGATGGTCCCGTAGGTGGTCGTCGTGCCGTATTCGAATTTGCATTCGGTGACGTTGCCGCCGCCGCTGGGATCGACCGTCGCGTTCAGCGTTCCCGACGTCGTCGTCGGCGCGGTGACCGGTTTGTAGCTGACGACCGGTACCTTCGCCGGCGGGTCGTAGATGTCGACTCGGCCTGACGTCGGGAGGTAGAGATGGCCGCTGGAGTCGACCCCGGGGACTCCCTCTGTTTCGGAATCGAGGTTCCCGAGAAGGTTGCCGTTTTCGTCGTATTCGGTCGCCGCACCGCCGGTTATGACGACGTTTCCATTGGTCGGGTCGATCGCCACTCCGCCGCGGCCGGGAACGCCTTCCGAGGCGTTGGGCGCGGCGAAGGATCGGATGAAGGTCCCGGTCGAGTCGTACTCGTCGACGGCACCGGCTTCCGCGTCGGTCACGAAGAGATTGCCGTTGCGGTTGTCGACGGTGACCGCCTCGACCTGGCCGAACGGCCCTTCCGGAGTCCCGGTCAGCCGGTTGTCCTTGGTGTATGAGGTGGTCGCCGGGAAATCGACCGGATGCTGTTCGGCGTCGAAGACTTCGACCGCATCCTCCGGAGAGGTGAGCGAGAGATACACCCTGCCCCGCGAGAAGGTATTTGAGTTGTCAACGGCGATGTGCAGGTCGGGCACGCAGTTGAAGCAGGTGCTCGCTTCGTTGAAGGCGCTCCAGGAGTGGGTGTAGATGCCGTTTTCATCGAATATGTCGACGTGACGGCCGTTCGACTGGCTGACCAAGATTTCGCCGTTTTCCTGATCGACCGATGCGGTCAGCCAGAGGATGAAGTAGTGCCACACTTCGTAGGAGTCAGGGGTGAAGAGGAGGTTCTGCGATGGGAACGGGCTGTACTCGTAGAGCCCGTTCTGGCCCGGATTTTCCGCTTCGGTTTCATGGCCGCCGTCTGTGACCCAGACCTTTCCGTCTTTGGCGAAGGTGACGCTCGAGGTCCCGTTGAACCCTTCGATCTTGGAGTCGAACACCCGGCTCGCGGATGCCGACGGCGCCGAGGCGGCAAGGGCGATTACCGCTGCGCAGGCGGCCGCGATGCAGATCGATGAGGCCCTTCTTCCGGCGCCGTGCATCTTCAGCCCGCCTTCCTTGTCTCGTGCCGGCGCCGGGAGTGACGCTTGCGATGCTGTTTCTTCCCACCGCAGCGGCTCTGCAGCTTTGTCTTCGTGTCGACGACGACCCCGTTCTGGCCGACCATCGCCGTGGTCGCCTTCTTGACCTTGCCGCAGAGGCTTTCGTTGTTGATGAGCAGCCCCTTGGCGCCGCCGGCGAGGTTGAGGTCGAACCTGGTCACCGGCACGTCGGGGACGGTCGCGAACGTCGTCCGCAGCGAACCGCCCTTGATCGTGTCGATCGTCCCCGCGAGCTCGATGTTGAACTGGCCTCTGAGGTCGGCGACGAGGTCGGGAAGTTCGTGCGACGGATTCGAGCGCAGATAGACGTTGCCCCTCAGCGGTTGGGCGATGAGCGGCGAGCTCGCTTCGGCCGTCCCCAGCAGCGACCCCGCGGGGCAGGCGCCCCGGGCGAAGTCGGGCCTGGTGCAGATTGTGTTGATGTGGCTCTGATCGAGGAGCTCTCCCTTCGGCAGCGCGACCGAGACCCGTTTCGTGTTCGCTTCGCCGGGCGTGGTCGAGAAGACGGCGTGAACCACAGGATGGCCGCGCCGTTTGAGGCCGCCGCTGAGCTTTAGGGCCAGCTTCGGCCCATACGGCAGGCTGCGGCAGTTTGCGATCTGGAAGGCGGCCTGGCGGTTCACCGCGCCGCCTTCGGTGCCGAAGATGTCAGCGCCGACCGCAAACGGGTCGCAGTTCGTCGGGTTCAGGGTGAAGCCCGGCCGATCGAGGTTGACCCGCACCGAGCGAAGCCGCAGCGGGATCCCTTCGAGGATCTGCGGAAGCGGGTCGGATGCGGCGGTGATCTGGGCGGTCACCGGATTCACCGAGACTGCGACCCTGAGGACGACGTCGCCGAGGTCATACGGCCCCGAGAGCGCCGGCGTGATGATCGCCAGCGACAGCGGCGCCCCCTTGTAGGGGCCGGCCAGATACACCTTGCCGGAGACGTACAGCGGGTGGTTGCCGGCCCCGGCGCCCGCGACCGAGCTGCCGACCTGCGATGCCAGCGGGCAGCTCGGAGACGCTTCCTCCGCCGCCCCGCTCGCGGCCGCGGCGGCGGTGAGGGCCGCATCGGAGCAGTAGGGGATGCCGGCAATCGTCGCGCTGAAGCCCGGTGGCGTCGAGATCGTCGCCGCCGAGGCGATCTGATCCCCGTCGGCACGGTTGAACTGCACCGCGAACGGACTGTGGGCACCGGCCGTGTTGCCGGAGGCGGCGGCTTCGAAGCTCGGCGAGAAGGGACGTGGCTGCCCCGGACAGGGCGCGCCTCCGGGGCCGGAGGTCAGGGTGAAGAACTGCTGCGAGGTCTGCGAGCCGAGCGCCGAGTCCCACGGCGTGAAGGAACTGGTGACGGCGTAGGTTCCGCACTGGGTCGGGGTCGCGAGCAGGCCGCGTTCTGACCCGAAGAAATGCATGTCGAACGCGGTCAGCGGCGTCTGCGGCAGGTCGGTGAAGGTGATCACGAGCTGCCCGGTGTTCGGGTCGGCATGGACGTCTCCGGGAATCTTGACGTGGGTCGCGAAGCCGTCCGCAACGAGCAGGATCCGGTAGGGATCGCCGGCCTGCGGCCGCCCGAGGTAGACCGAGCCGGGAAGAGGTCCCGGCAGCGCCGAGCTGTCGATCTCGAGGCTGCCGACCTTAGAGAACTCCGGGCACTGCGCCGCAAGTTCGTCACCGAACGCGCCGACGTGGCCCTGTTCGTCGCTGCAGGCCGTCTTGCCGTCGGCGGCGTTGGGGTTGATCGAGAAGCCCTCCGGCAGGGTCACCGTGGCGCCACGGAGCTCGGTCGGCGACGGGATCGTCGGGCTCAGCTGCTGGGGCACGGTCAGGTTGACGTCGATGCCCGATGCCGAGTCGGTCTGCGTCGTCGTCGGCTGCGCGTAGAGGCTCGGGTTGAAGCTCAGCTGGTCGCAGCCGATCTCGCGCGGCCAGGTGTCCGAGGCATGGGTCGTTTCCCCGTCGTAGGAGAGGACGTCCAGGCGGCTGGTCTGCGAGGAGTCGCAGCTGGTCGGCGCCTGCAGGAACGGAGCCGGCGGGCTGTTCGACTTGACCGGCGAGATGCCGACGAAGTTCGTGTCGCAGGGCTGGTAGACGCTGTTCGGGTCGGGGCTGCTTTCGGCGCCGTGTTCGTCGCACAGCGCGCCCAGGTAGGACGGCGCTTCTCCGGGGACTTTCGTCTTGTCGAGGCGGAGCAGGTCGTGCCGCGAGTCCGCCGGCACCCCCCAGAGCACCTCCTGCAGGGCGACCAGCGGGAAGGTGCCGTGGTAGATCGAGGTCGCCCGGGCGTCGAGGCCATAATCGCTGCCGGTACGGGCGCTGAGGACGGTGAACTGCGGGGTGTCGAAGAGGAAGACCTTGAACCCCGTCAGCCCGGCGACGTCGGGGGGCGGGACCAGGTTGTAAACCGGGGCGTCGAAGGGGGCGAAGGGCGTGGTGACGCTGACGATCCCGACCTGGGAGTCGATCGGGCACGAGTCGGAGGAGAACTCGGCGATCGAGCACTGCGGCGTCGCGTGCGGGTCGCCGATGAATCCGGCCGGGAGGTGCACGGTCGCGTCTTTCGCGTCCTCGCAGTTGCAGGCGCTCTGGCTGACCTGGGCGAGCCGGTTTTCGACCCCGAAGCGGATCTCGACGTCGGGGTGGCCGCCGGCCTGGATGTTGCCGGGGCGAGTGGTGAAGTAGGTGATCGGCGTTTCGGCCTGAGCGGGCGCCGAGAGGGCCAGCAGCGCCGCCGCGACGAGCAGACCGGGCAGGAGCGCGGTGAGAAATCTCGCTCTCATCGCGATCCCCTCCTGTGCCGACGGTGGTGGCGCCTCTTGGACCGCTTCCCCTTCTTCTTCCCCTTCTTGGCGTGCTTCTTCGGCTGTTCCATGTTGCCGCCGGCGCCGAGCGCCGCGCCGGTGCCGTTGACGATCGGCGCCGGCGCCGCGCTGCCGACGCCATGGCACTCGTCGGCCGCGCTGCACGGCGGCGGCGGCGGCGCCGACGGGAACCCGCCGCCGGTGCGTGCGTCGTACATCTTCAGGAAGAGGCCGTTGTGGTCTTCCGGCACGAGCGTGTCGAGCGTCGAGAAGTAGACATCGGTGCCGTTGGCGCTGACCCCGAGCAGCCCGGGGACGTTCTGGATTCCGGCGAGTATTCCGCCGGGGGCACTGGTCTCACCGGTGCCCTGCGTTATCAGCTGCGGGCGGCCGTCGACGTACTCGTAGATGTCGAGCGCGTGGTTGGTGTCGCCGTGGACGAGGGCATCTTCGGTCGAGAAGAACGTACGGCCGTCGTTGGTCATGAACAGACCGTCCTGGCTCGCGGTTATGTCGGAGGTCGGCGGTTTTCCGCTCGGCAGGCACGAGGCGCAGGCGACGATCCCGGTCGCCGGTTCGTAGGTGTACATCTCGAGTTTGCCCGCGTTGTCGTACTGGGTGACCGGGCTGGCGGTTGCGAATGCCATATGGCTGTCATCGGGGGACACCTGCATGCGGGCGATCGGCGTATCGGCGCAGGCGCTGTCGACCACCCCTTCGTTCGGGCTGACGAAGCAGAAGTGCCCGGGTTCGAAGCTCGCGACGAACTGGGTGTGGCCGTTTCGGTAGTCGTAGAGGTTCTCCTGGTCCTGAATACCCCGCGTGCCGTCGAGCTGCTCGGGTGAGAAGAAGTAGATGTCACCGTTGTCGGCGGCGATCGAGTTGTCCGACCGACAGTTCCCGCCCTCACCGCTGGACAGCGAGCAGAGCGAGATGTTGGAGTAGGTGACGACACCGCAGGCGGCGACGAATTCTGAGTTGCAGCTGTCGCTGTTGCCGGCGCCGTTGCTGCCGACGGAGACCCGCGTCAGCGAATCGGTCGCTTCGCTCCACATGAAGAGGTCCTTGCTGGAGTCGGTGTCGTCCGGGGTCAGCTGGGCTCCACTTGTGAAATAGACCTTCGAGCCGTCGGCCGTCATCCCGATGTAGCTGACGTCGTGGCCCTTTGAGACGTCGTAGGTGATCGAGCCATCGACGCGCATGTAGAGGTGGCTGGGCTGAAGTGGGCAGCGCTGAGTGGCTCCGAAGAAGTCGGCGCAGGCCGGGATGCTGCAGTGGCTCAGGCCACAGCCGCCGACGCCGCCGGCGGCCATCAGGATGTGCGAGCCGTCGGTCGAGACTCCGGGGATCTGGAGCGGGTCGCCGTCACCGTCGCCCAGCTCGCTCGGGATGTCGGCGCCTCCCGGGGTCTTCGAAGCGACGACGACCGTGCCGGTTTCGGTGTTGTTGTCATACACCGACCCGGGCGCCGTGAGCTGGCCTCCGGGCGCGAACACGTTCCACTCGGTCGCGAAGACGAAGTGGGAGAGGTCGGCGGATGCGGTGACGTCTCCGGGGCAGTAGTTGCCCGACAGCGCCTGGGAGCCTCCCTCCGGAACCGCCGGACAGTCGAGCGAGTTGACGCCCCCGGGCGCGGCGGCGAGCGGTTCCTGGCCTTCGGTGTAGCCGGCGTGCCTGTAGAAATTGGGCGTCGTCGGGTACTGCCCGGGCGGAACGGTCGCGAGGTTCGTGGGCCAGCGGTCGAGCCGTTGTCCGTCGGCGCTCCAGACGTAGGGCGCGTTAGAGGCGATCGGGGTCGGGTTCGAGTAGTCCCCGCCGAAGCCGGAGCCGACCGACTGGTTGCCGTCGTTCCAGTCGAGGATCCGGTTCATCCCCGGGTCGGTGAGCATGTAGTTCCCGATCGAGTCGGGACCCGACCCACCGTTTGAGAAGTAGGGTGGGATGGTCGTACCTTCGCCGACGCCCGCGACTCCGGCTGAGAGCGGCAGGCCCTCCGCCGGACCGCCGGCGATCGCCGCCTCGTTTGAGGGGAGACCGACGTATTTGGTCACCCAACCGGTGCTGGTTCTGGTCGCCACGTAGAGGTCGCCGACGCTGTCGATAGGTTTGCCGCCGGAGTTGGGGATCGTCGACCAGAGCCCGGTGAAGGCGAGGCGCGAGGGGCTCGTCGCCAGGCCCGTGTTCGGGCCGCTCGGATAGAGCTGGGTGCCGCCGGCGTCTCCTGGGGAGACGAGCTCGTAGGCGCGGCAGTCGGGCAGGAAGTTGGCCTTGACCTGCTGGCGCACGTTTTCGTTCGGGCAGCCGGGGGGATAGAAGTTGAAGGTGTGGTCGAGCGCGAGGGTGGTGCCGTCTTCGTTGACCGCCCGGATCCGGTAGTGGTAGACGATGTGCGGCGTCAGCCCCGCGAGCACGACCTTCACTTCCTGGTCGCTGTTGGAGGCGGCGATCGTCTGCGGCGCCGCCGGTGCGACCTGGCCGTAGGCGGGCGTCGTCCCGTATTCGAACTGGTATTCGGTTTCGAGGCCGTTCGGGTTGACCTTCGCGATCAGTTCGGCGGTGGTCGCCGTCAGGTTTTCGGCGGTCAGGCCGTCGATCGCCGGCGGCTGGGTGGTGATGAAGGTGCGGTCTAGGCCGAACGAGATTCCGCCGGCTTCATTGGTGATGACGATCCGGTAGTGGTCTTTGCTTCCCGGCGAGAAGCCGCCGATCGTCGCGGTGACGGGTGTCGAGGCCGTGAACGGGGTCGAGGACGGGTCCGGGTTGCAGGGGGCGGTCTTGCCGTACTTCTTGGTGAACCCGTATTCGAACTTGCAGGTGACGATGTTGCCGTGGCCGTTCGGGTCGGCCGTTCCGGAAACGGTGACTTCCGACTCTGTCGCCGCAATCGGCGGGCCGGTGGTGGCGATCGGGCGCACGTCGACGAACTCCTCGACCGTGCCGTTGCCGCTGCTGGCGACGTAGACGGCGTGGGTGCCGCCGTCAACCCCGACACCACGCGGGCTCGAGAGTTTGCCGGCGCCGAAGAGGTCGGCGGCTTCACAGGGGGCGGCGAGGGGCGCATGGCACGTCTGGCCGTAATGGACGATCTGTTCGCCGGTGTCCTGGTAGACCTCTTCCGTCGTCGGGTCAAGCGAGAACCCGGTCAGCGGCGTTTCCGACCCGAGCTGGTACGCCGTGTATTCGACCGATTCCTTGTTCGGAGTCTGGACCCAGACCGTCGGCGGGGAGAAGAACCCTTCGGCCGGCCGCGAGAAGTAGAGGTCTCCTTCGGCGTCGGCCTTGAGCCAGGGAATCCCGCTGGTGTTCCGGTAGTGCCCGTCGTAGACGCCGTCCTGGGAGTACTTCCAGACGTTGTCGCTGTAATGGGTGCCGCCGACGTAGAGGTTCTCGTTCGGCCCGCCCACCGCAACGCCGAAGATCGTCGGTCCGTATACCGGCAGGTCGGTGGCGTCGGAGCCGTCCTTCTGTCCGCCCTGGCCCCAGCTCGTGACGAGGTGGCCGCCGGAATCGAACTTCTGAACCAGGTTGGTTTCGGTGTCGCCGACGTAGATGTCGCCGGCGGAGGGGCCCGTGGTGTTGTCGACCGCCAGGTATTCCGGCCATTCGAATGCCGCCGGGCCGTTGCCCGGGACGCCCGCCTCGCAGGTGTCGCCGGAGGCGATCGTGCAGACGTCGCCGCCCGTGGTCTGGTCGACTTCGTCGCCGAACATCAGCAGCAGATTCCCGGCGGCGTCGAATTTCTCGACCCTCGCGTGGCCGGGATCGGTGACGTAGACGTCGTGGCTCGCTTTGTCGACTTCGACGTCCGACGGTTCGCTCAGCGGGTAGGGATTGACCGGGGTGCTGCTCGCCGACCCGAAGGTCAGCGCGTAGGCGTGGCTCGCCGCCGCCTGCGCGGAGGACGGCGTCAGCGTGATCGAGGCGAACAGGGTGAGGACGATCGCCAGCGGCAGCGCGGCTCGTCGTGGGCGCCGTTCAGCCATTTCTCCTGCCCTTCCGGTTGCGCTTGCCCTTGTGGCGGTGATGCTTCTTCGGCTTCTTCTTCACGCACTTGCCGTGTTTCTTGACAAAGCCTTTCCGGCACACCGTGGATGCCGGCGGCGGACTCGCCTGCGGAGGCGGCGATGCCGTCGTGAAGGTCTCATCGGGCCCGTCGGTGGTGCCGATTTCGTTGCTGGCGACGACCCGGTAGTGATAGGTCGTCGACGGCGCCAGGCCGCTGACGGTCGCGGCAACCGGATGCCCGGAGTTGTCGGTTCCGATGCTGGAGCTCTCCAGGGTCATGCCGCCGTAGGAGCTGGTCAGCCCGTACTCGAAGTGATAGGTCGTCGCCCGGAAGCCCGGGCCCAGCGTGGCGGCCAGGTTCGCGGCCGAGGTCGTGATCGCAGAGGCCGTGGTGTCGATGATGGTCGGCGCCGACGGCGTGCTGAAGGTCATGTCCTGCCCTTGAGTTGGGCCGTTGAAGTTCACCGCCACGACCCGGAAGTGGTAGGTGGTCCCGGGCTGCAGTCCGGTGATCGGGCTGCTCACGGCGTGGTCGACCCCGTCTGAGCCGATCGGTTCGCTCGGGAGCGTCTGCGAGCCGTAGCTCGTGGTCGTCCCGTACTGGAAGCGGTAGCTGGTGCTCGCCTTGTTCGGGTTGATCAGGGCGTTGAGGGTCACCTCGGTGGGCGCCACTTCCGAGAAGGAGGTTTCGTCGACGCTGGGGGCCTGCGAGGGCGCCGGCGTCAGTGTCTGGTCGCGGCCGCGCGCGGGGAAGCCTTTGCCGTCGGCGCGGATCGCGACGATCCGGAAGTGGTAGGTCCCGAACGGCGTCAGGCCGCTGACATTCGCGGTGACGTTGGTCGGGGCCGAGAGCGGTGTGCCGGGATTGCAGGGCTGCGTGCCGAGCTCGTATTCGCTGGTTTCGCCGAATTCGAAGTAGCAGTCGGATATCTGGCCCGGCCCGTTCGGATCGACGTGGGCCTTCAGCGTCGCGGTGGTTTCGCCGGTGACCGCCGCCGCTTCGGTCGTCGCCTCCGGCACCGGCAGCGGCGTGAAGACGGCGATGTCATCGTTGCCCGTGTTCGCCGCGTAGAGCGTGCCGTTGCTCGAGTCGATCGCCAGCCCTGTCGCGCCCGACAGGCTGCCGGAGCCGAAGGTGTCGGAGGGGATGCAGCCCTGTTGGGTGCAGTTCTGCGGATCGGAGGAGGCGAACTGGTCGATGTAGCCGCCCTGGTCGACATAGATGTCGTCGACGGTCCGGTCGATGGTGATGCCGGTGTTGGAGGGAGCCGGAACCCCCGGCCCGTACAGCTCGTAGGTCGCGTAGAACGCCGCGTCGGGACTGGTGTATCGGACCCCTCCGCCAGCCTGCTGGAGCTCGTAGAAGGCTTCGGCTCCGCTGATCTCGATGCCCGTCCCGCCCGGGGTACCCAGACTGCCGCCGACGATTCCGCCTTCGGTCGGCAACTGGGTTTCGAAGGTCCCGTCCTGACCGATCTCGGTCCAGTAGTAGGGCGTGTCCGTCGTCAGCACGAAGAGGTCACCGATGTTGTCGACGGTGATCCCTCCGATCGTCCCGTCGTGGCTGCGGTCGGCGGCTCCGTTTTCCTTCCAGCTGGTGATCAGGTTCCCCGTCGGGTCGAACTTCTGGACGACGTTGTCGCCGACGTCGCCGACGTAGACGTCACCTGAGGACGGTCCGCCGGAGTTGTCGACCTCGATGAATTTCGGCGTCTGGAACTGGCCGGCGCCGGACCCCGCGATCCCGGCCTGGCAGCTGCTGGTACAGATCTCGGCGCTCGGATTGCCGTCGCTGACCCCCCAGCCCCAGGCGGAGATGAAGGTGCCCGACGGCCCGAGCCTGACGACGCGATGGTTCCCGGTGTCGGCGACGTAGATGTCGCCGCTCGAGGCGTCGACCGCAACGTCGCGTGGCTGGACGAACTGACCGGCGCCGCTGCCGGAGGAGCCGAGGTCCTCGGCGAAGCCGTAGCGGCCGAGCGTCCGGAATGTGACGTCATCGCCGACGGTCGTGCCGGCGGCGTCGATTGCGACGATCCGGTAGTGGTAGACCGCATTGACTTCGAGCCCGCTCACATTGAAGCTGAGGGTCTGCGGACCGCTGGGCGAGCCGGCATCGGTTCCCGGCGGGGCGGCCGACTCGCTGCCGTAGGAGCTGGTCGGCCCGTATTCGAAGTAGTAGTGGACGTCCTCGCCGATTCCGGTGTAGGTGGCGTTCAGCTTGGCCTTCGTCGCGGTTACTTCCGTCGCCGGTTCGGTCGCGAGTTCCTCGACCGCGGCGAGCGTCTTGAAGCTCTGGTCGGTGCCGTAGGAGGTGCCGGCGCCGTTGGAGGCGACGACGCGGTAGTGATAGGTGGTCTCGACCGTGAGACCGCTCAGGTTGAAGGTCAGGCTCTGCGGGCCGGTCCCGGTGCCCTTATCCACCCCCGGCGGGGTCGCAGTCGTATTCCCGTACCCCGTCGTCGTTCCCCATTCGAAGAAGTAGTGGGTGTCTTCACCATTGCCGTTGTAGGTTCCGTTCAGCGTCGCCGTGTTGCGTTCGACGCTGGTCGCCGGCAGGGTGGTCAGCCCGGCCACCGCGTGCGGGAGATAGGTCTGGTCGATGCCTTTCTTGGTCCCGTTTGCCGTGACCAGGACGACCCGGTAGTGGTATGTGGTCTCCGTCGTCAGCCCGCTGAGTTCACCGCTGATCGCGGTCGTGCCGGTGTAGGGCGCCGACGGGCTGCATTCCGCGGTCGAGCCATAGGCCGTGGTCGTCCCGTACTGGATCGTGCACGATTCGACTTCGGGCCCGCCGTTCAGTTCGACCGTCGCGTGAACTGTCCCGGAGGTCTGGGTCTGTTCCGTCACCGCTCCGTAGGTGATCTTCGGGAGGATCGCGTTCGACCCGAAGATGTCGACGACGTTTTTGCTCTGGTCGGAGACGTAGACCATCCCGCTCGAGTTGACGGCGATGCCGCCGTTCAGCGAGCCGAAGCTCGAGCCTTCCGGACCCGTGATCTGGCCTACGTATTCGCCGCCGGGGGCGAACTCGTCGACGGCCTTCGCGCTCGAGTCGACGACGAGGACGTCGCCGTCGGTGGGGTCGACCGCGACGCCCACCAGCTGGCCGAAGCCGCCGGGTACGTCGGCGCCGGTGAATTCCCCGGCGAAATGGCCGCTCGATTCGAATTTGTCGACGACGTGGTTGGCCCGGTCGACGACGTAGAAGTTCCCTTCCACGTCGGTCGCGAGGCCGCCGATTTCACCGATCGTCCCGCTCGGCGTTCCGGTGATCCGGTTTTCGGAGATGTATTCGTCGCTCGCCGAGAACGGGTCCGGTTCGTTGTGGCCGATCAGCGCCCGCAGGTGCTGCGGCCCGGAGCAGGTCCGGGCGACGTAGACCCTGCCCTGGTGAGCGCCACCCGAGTTGTCCACCGCCGCGTAGAGGTAGCCGCATGAGTTTTCGGTCGTCCAGGTTTCCTGGTATGCCCCGGTCGAGCGGTCGTAGACGACGATGACGACGGGACCGGAGTCGGCGAAGTAGAGCTCGTTGTTGCTGTTGTCGATCGCAAAGCTACGGACGGTGTTGCCGTGATGGCCTTCGCCGCTGAGTTCGCCGATCTTGGTGTGCGAGGGAAAGGCGTCGTACTCGGAGAGGTTCGAGCCGGCGTTCGCTTCCTGCACCCAGACCCTGTCCTGGCCGTCGATCGCTATCGCGAACGGCCCGCTGATCCCGGTCATTTCGCCTTCGAAGGCCCGTTCCGCGAATGCCGGGGCGGCATCCGCCAGCGCCGAGAGCGCAGCAAAGGCCAGAGCCAGGGCGATGCAGAGGCCGAAGCGGCTGCACATGATCCCCCTGACTTTCGTCGAAACCAACTCTCCCTCGTTCCCTCTGAGCCCGCAACCGCACCCCTGCGGTCTCCCTGGACTCCCTGTTTTGTCACTAACCCGGTTCGTCCCCTCGGGGACGAGCGCGAGTAGATAAACACATCAGGACTCAGAAAGCAAGGAGCTTTTCTGAAGACGTCGCGATTGTCTCACCCTCGGCCGAGGGCGGAACGGGTGGCTCCGGCCCTCAGGCTGCGGTGCGCTCGGCCTCGGCGGCCGCGATCCGGGCCGCCTCCTCGTCCCCGAGATAGGGACGGAGGACGAGCTCGATCATCTCCGGAAGCTCATCGACGATCCGGTCGACCTCGCCGACGATGAGCCGCTGGTACGCGGACCAGAGAACCGAGCCCGCCAGGGTGATCTCGATCGTGCTCGGGAGCTGGTCACCGCGAGGAGTGAACCCGCGGCCGAGCTTGAAGAGCGGAACAAAGGCCTCGATCGATCGCTCGTAGCGCTCGAATATCACCGGTCCCGCCGTCGGCGCCTCGACGATGCAGGCGCGTGCGAGGATCGGCTCGGCGACGATCATCTCGACCAGCGCGCGCAGGGTCGTCGCGACCTGGTGGGGCCAATCCCCCGGTTCCGCCTCGAGGCGCTCGCTGATCTCGCGCTGGGCGCGGAAGAAGACGGAGTCAATCAGGATCAGCAGGCACTCCTCCTTGCTCGAGAAGTGCCGGTAGAAGGTGTTGTAACTGATCCCCGCCCGTTCGACGATCAGCTCGACGGTGACGTCGTTGTAGCCGCGCTTTGCCACCAGCTCTGCGGTGGCACCGAGGATTCGCGTCTGACGGTCCTGCTCCTGTCCGACGCTGTCCCTCCTCACCTCTGCCGGCGCATCGATTTCGGACCGCGCCGCTCGCCCGGGAAGAGCACGCATGGGCGAGAAGAATAGGCGATGCCCGGAGCGAGACTAGGAAACCCGGCGGATCAGGACGATCCCCAGGACCGACGCGCCGGCGAGAATCGCGAGGGCGATGTCGGTGTGGCGCTCCCTGCGATCCATTGCATCCATATGAACCCGCGCCGGGCGGGAACGATGCTGCCGCGGGCTTAGCCGCCGCGGCCCATGCGGTGGACGTGGACCGCGAGGTCGAAGACGTTCTCGACCCGCATCTCGACCGCGACCGCAGCAGCGATCGCGATCGCGAGGAGGGCAATCGTGATCAGGGTGAGGACGGGCCGCCGCGGCGGCGGGTCGGCGAGCAGGGCCGAGACCCGGGCCGGGACCGCGAACTGGCTCGCGGCGAGGCGCGGGTGCTCCTCTGAGGACCGGCTGCTGAGGAGGGCGACGCGCGCCAGGGCCCGCGCGGCATCGCCGCGGTCGCCGAGAGCGGCCGCCGCCTGCTCGTCGGCCCAGCGCTCGGTCGCGTAGGCGACCGCTCCCCCGAGCGGCCTCAGCAGGGGATTCGAGGCGATCGCGACCGCGACGGCCGTCCGATGCCAGAAGTGCCGGTTCTCCAGATGGGCTCGCTCATGGGCGAGCAGGACCCGGCGCTCCCCCGGGCTCAGCAGCCGCAGCAGCGAGCGGGTGACGACGACCCGCCCGGGCCAGCCGGGGCTTGCGAAGGCGCTCCGCTCGGGCTCATCGATCACGACGAGGTCGACGTCGCCGGCAATGCCTCGGCAGGCGCGGCTCGCGGCGGCCATCGCCCGGGCCCGGCGGATCGCGACGAACAGCATCGCCGCGGCGCCGCCCGCCGCCGCGAGCAGCGCAAGCGCGCCGAGGCCCGGCCCGATCGGCGAGTCCTCGCGGAGGGTCGCGTTCGACCAGTTGCCGATCCCGGCGAGCCCCGGAAACCGGCCGACGAGGGCCGCGGCGAGGAGGAGGAGAACCGCCATCGCGCTCAGCGCCGAGACGACGGCGCCGACGCTGATCAACCAGGTCGCGTCGCGCGGTGGCAGGCGCCGCGCGAGCTCGCGGCCGAGCAGTCTGAGGGCGGCCGCGACGATCAGGGGCGCGAGGATCGCCGCGGTGCTCATCGCGGTTCGGCGTCCTCCGGGCGGCCCTCCCCCAGCAGCTCGACCAGCATCTCCTCGTCCTCGGCCGACAGGGCGCCGACGAATCTCGCGAGCACCGCCCCGTGGTCATCGCCCGACTCCAGCAGATCCCGCATCCGCGCCGCGGCGATCCCGGGTTCGTCGAGGATCGGCGTGTAGGCGAACGCGCGGCCGACCTTCTCGCGCCTGACCGCACCCTTCTCGTGCAGCCGGGCCAGAGCGGTCATCACGGTCGTGTAGGCGAGATCGCCTCCCACCTGGTCCTGCACCTCGGATGGCGTCAGCGGCCGGTCCGCCGCCCAGAGCGCGGCGAGAACCTCTCCCTGGAGTGCGCCCGCCGGGCGCCTGCTCTTGTCCCTCTTGCTCACCTTCAGCCTCGGCGCAGGATCTCACAGCGACGATGGCTCCAACCTACTACTTTGCTGTAGTAGCCTGGCCCGATGCTCACCTATCTGCAGGCGATCGTGATCGCCGTCGTGCAGGGGGTCACCGAGCTGTTTCCGGTGTCGAGCCTGGGGCATTCGGTGCTGGTGCCGGCCTGGATCGGCGGCGAATGGGAAACCCTCGTCACCCAGTCCTCGCAGGCCAACAGCGAGTCGTCGTTCTACCTCGCCTTCATCGTCGCACTCCACGTCGCCACCGCGCTCGCGCTGCTCTGGTTCTTCCGTGCCGACTGGGTCCGGATCGTGCGCGGCTTCTTCCGCAGCGCCGCCCGCAGCGTCGGGGCGCGGCGGTTCGACGTAGCCGGCGCCGACGAGCGGCTCGCCTGGCTGATCGACTTCGCCACGATCCCCGTCGGGATCACCGGGCTCGCGCTCGAGCACGTGTTCCGCACCGTCTTCGCCAAGCCGCTGGCGGCGAGCATCTTCCTGTTCATCAACGGCCTGATCCTGCTGGCCGGCGAGCGGTTCCGCCGCCGCGCCGCGAACCCCCCGGAGCCCCCGGCCTCCGACGACCTCCTCGGCTACGCCACCGGCGGGCGCACCGCGCATGACGTCCAGATCGCCCGCGAGTCGGACACCCGGATCGCCACGATCCCCTACCGCGACGGCGTCTACATCGGCCTGCTGCAGATCCTGGCGCTGTTCGCCAACATCAGCCGCTCCGGCGTGACGATGGTCGGCAGCCTGTGGCGCGACCTCTCCCACGAGGACGCCGCCCGCTTCGCGTTCCTGCTCGCCACCCCCGTGATCCTCGCCGCCGGCGTGCTCAAGCTGCCGAGCCTCGCCGGGTCGGCCGGTGACCACATCCACGGCCAGGTCGTGGTCGGGATGGTGATCACCGGCATCACCGCGTATCTCTCGGTGCGCTTCCTCGTCCGCTACTTCGAGACCCGCACCCTCACCCCGTTCGCGATCTACTGCCTCGTCGCCGGCGGCGCCAGCATCCTGCGCTTCGCGTTCTGACCGGCCTCACGCGTGGCCGAAGCGGACGTCGGGCAGGACCCGGTCCAGCGGCTTGGGCAGCCACCACGCCCAGCGGCCGAGCAGCCGCAGCAGCACCGGCACCAGCAGCAGCCGGACGAGCGCGGCGTCCAGTAGGACGGCGATGCCGAGGATGACGCCCATCTCCTTGGGCGGCAGCGGTCCGGACAGCGCGAAGGTGAAGAACACGGCGACCATCACCGCGGCGGCGGCGAACACGACGCGGCCGGAGTGCGCCACGCCACCGACCATCGCCTCGCGCGGGTTGTGGCCGCGATCCCAATGCTCCTTGGCCGAGGACAGCAGGAACACCGTGTAGTCCATCGAGATGGCGAAGACCATCGCGAAGAAGAACACCGGCGCCCACGCGTCCAGGAAGCCCTGCGGCTCGAGCCCGAGCAGGCCGCCGAGGTGACCGTCCTGGAAGACGAGGCGGGCGACGCCGAACGCGGCGCCGACCGCCAGGAGGTTCGTGACCACGTCGCGATCGCGCTC
>DATBHH010000118.1:0-2334 GCA_036557525.1 Solirubrobacterales bacterium
CGCAGGCACGCGGCTACGATGACCGGCATGATCCACCACCTGCCGCCGCTGGGCTTGCGGTGATGGAATGGGCTTCAACGTGAATAGGAAGACGACCCGCAGAGGGAATTACGAGTCGGGCTCCGACTACGTGCTCGAGTACGGCGAGCTCCGCTTCGCCTTCAACGAGGACGACTTCGGCCAGCGCGTCGAGCAGGCGGCGGTGAAACTCGGGTTCGTCGAGCAGGGCCTGACCCGCGACGAGCTCAACGACCTCCTCGATCTGGCGGTCAACGGCGAGATCGACGAGCCGAGCTCGCGGCTCGGCGAGCACATAAACGAGAACTGGGAGGACCTGGTCGGGCCCGCCAACCGCAGCCTCGTCCACTGGCTCCGACGCCTCGTCTTCCGCGGCGCCTGGCTCGACCAGCGGGTCAAGGAGGGCGAGCTCGACGTCGTCTTCGACGAGCGCACCCAAACCTTCGGCTACGTCCAGCCGGATCGCAGCTCGGAGCTGATCGAGCTCTCCAAAGAGCCCTCCTGGCGCCGCATCGCCTACCGCGGCTGAGTGGCGCATCCGTGATCTAAGCGACGACGGTGAAGCGGCTCGTTCGTCGCCCGGCCGGTCCCACCTCGTCGGCCGATAGCGGCCCGGCGTCATCGCATCGAGTTTCCATCCAATTGGTGGAAAACTTGATGGGCCGTCGGGGTTGCGGAGGGGTGCGGTCAGCCCGGGCGCTCGACGGCGGCGACCACCGTCAGCGTGCCGCTGCCGCCGATGTCCTGGGCGGCGTCGAAGAGGTCCTTCGCCTCGTTAGCGGCCTTGAAGGCCTCGGCGAAGCGGCTGAGCGAGTCGATCAGGACGATCACGTCCTCGCCGGCCTCGGCGCGGCGCGCCGCCTGGGCGATGGCATCGCCGGTGTGGCGGGCCTGGCCGGCGGAGACGATCTCGACCTGGGGCGCGTCGCGCTTCCACTCGGCGAGCTCGACCGGGGTAGGGTCGACGAGCAGCGCGATCGGGTCGGGGCCGCTCGACGCGCCCGAGAGGTCGGCGGCCACTTCTCGCAGCAGTCCGGTGCAGGCCTCGCGGCTCTCGGCGTAGACGATCGTCCTCGCCCCGGTGGCGGGAAGCAGCAGGTCCCGGACGCTGACGTCCTTGCGGCGCCGGCCCCAGCGGCGGCGCCGGCGTTTGCGGCGCGGCCGCTCTGATCGCGTCGCCGCGACCTCGGGCTCGGCCGGCGGCTCCGGCCCAGGGGCGGGTTTCTCGGGCCGGCGCTCGCGGCGCTGCCCGCCGCGCTCTCCCCGCTCCCCGCGCTCGCGCTGGCGCGGCTTGCGCTCGCGCTGGCGACGCCGGCCGGAGTCGCCGCGCGACTCCGATCTCGGACGCGGCGCGCCGCCGGCGCCGGCGCCCTCGCCGTCGGCCAGCCGGTCGACCAGCTCGGCCTTGGTCAGCATCCGGTAGCGCTCGACTCCCTGCTCCGCGGCGAGCGCGTGCAGCTCGGCAAGCGGCTTCGACTCCAGCTCGGCCTTGGTCATCGAATCCGGGAGGTTAGTTCAGCGGGCCGCGGCGAGGCGCCTGCTGCTCAGCTCGCCCAGCCATTGGCCGAACTCGGGCCGGCTCTCCCAGTCGGCTCGGAACTTCGCCGCGCCGGCGTCGGTCAGCGGGTGGTCGAGCATCTGGCGCAGGACTTTCGCCGGCACGGTGGCGATCTCGCACCCGATCCGCGCCGCGGCGACGACGTGCTCGGGGTGGCGGATCGAGGCGGCGATGATCTCCGACGTCATGCCCCCGGTGCGGAGGGTGTCGGCGATCTCCTCGAGGACGGCTCCCGAGTCGACTGAGATGTCGTCGAGGCGGCCCATGAAGCAGGAGACGTAGGTCGCCCCGGCAGCCGCCGCGAGCAGCGCCTGCGTCGGCGAGAAGACGAGCGTCATGTTGACCGGGATCGCTTCGCCGGTGAGTGCCTTCGTAGCCTCGAGGCCCTCCCGGTTGAAGGGGACCTTGACGACGATGTGCTCGTGCAGCTCGTGCAGCGCGCGGCCCTCGTCGAGCATCCCCCCGACGTCCTCGGACAGGACCTCGGCCGAGGTCGGGCCGCCGACCAGGTCGCAGATCCGCCTGATGCTGTCGCCGGGGTCGCCGTCCTCCTTGGCGAGCAGCGAGGGATTCGTGGTTGCGCCGGAGAGGACGCCCCAGGCGGCGATCTCCTCGACCTCGGCGACGTTTCCTGTGTCGATGAAGAGTCTCATGGCTCCACCCTAGTGGAGGGCTCAGATGCGCCGGCGCGTAGAGTGTCGGGGGCCGATGGACCTGAGGCTGGAGCTGATCACCGTCCCCGTCTCCGACGTCGACCG
>DATBHH010000119.1:0-74558 GCA_036557525.1 Solirubrobacterales bacterium
GCCCTCGGGTCTCTCACCGCTTTGCCACCTCCCCTGAGCGCCTCCGCGCCTCTGTCGTGATTGCCATGAACAGCGCGTGCAGTCGCGAGTCGTCGGTCAGCTCCGGGTGGAACGCCGTCGCGAGGACCCGCCCTTCGCGGATCGCGACCGGGTGGCCCTCGAACGCCGCGAGCACCTCGACGCCGGCGCCGGTGCGCTCGACCCACGGCGCCCGGATGAAGACGGCCCGCAGCGGGTCCTCGCCGATCCCCTCGACCTCGACGTCGGCCTCGAAGCTCTGGAGCTGGCGACCGAAGGCGTTGCGCCGCGCTGTGGCGTCGATCAGGTCGAGGTGGGCGTCGTCGCAGACGATCAGGCCGGCGCAGGTCCCGAGAACCGCGAGCCCGTCGCGGTGTGCTGCGCGAATCGGCTGCTCGAGACCCGCCGCCCGCATTCCCTTGACGATCGTCGTGCTCTCGCCGCCGGGGACGACGAGGCCATCGAGACCCTCGAGCTCCTCGGCGACGCGCACCTCGCCGGCGTCGGCGCCGAGCCCGCGCAGCATCCTGACGTGGGCTTCGAACCCGCCTTGGATCGCGAGGACACCGATCCGGAGGTCAGGCACCGCGGTCCTGGAGGAGCGCGTCGGCCGCGGCCAGCTCGGAGATCTCCAGGCCCGGCATCGCCTCGCCGAGTCCGATCGATGCCGCCGCGACCCGCTCGGGGTCGTTGTGGTGGGTCGTCGCCTCGACGATAGCCTTCGCGCGGCGCTCCGGATCGGCGCTCTTGAAGATCCCCGATCCGACGAAGTTCCCCTCGGCGCCGAGTTGCATCATCAGCGCCGCGTCGGCGGGCGTCGCTATCCCGCCCGCGCAGAACAGCGGCACCGGCAGCCGGCCGGCGTCGGCGACGGCGCGCACGACCTCGAGCGGGGCGCGGTGCTCCTTGGCGGCGCCGGCCAGCTCCTCCGGGCCGAGCTGCGCGAGGCGCTTGATCCCGCCGGTGATCTCGCGCATGTGGCGCACGGCCTCGACGACGTTGCCGGTCCCGGCCTCGCCCTTGGAGCGAATCATCGCCGCCCCCTCGCCGATCCGCCGCAACGCCTCGCCGAGGTTGGTCGCGCCGCACACGAACGGCACCTCGAAGGCGAACTTGTCGATGTGGTTGCTCTCGTCGGCCGGGGTCAGGACCTCGGACTCGTCGATGTAGTCGACCTCGAGCGATTCGAGCACCTGGGCCTCGGCGAAGTGCCCGATCCGGGCCTTCGCCATCACCGGGATCGTCACCGCCTCCTGGATCCCCTTGATCATCGCCGGGTCCGACATCCGGGCGACGCCGCCGTCCTTGCGGATGTCGGCCGGGACGCGTTCGAGTGCCATCACCGCGCAGGCGCCCGCCTCCTCGGCGATCCGCGCCTGCTCGGGCGTGACCACGTCCATGATCACCCCGCCCTTCAGCATCTCGGCGAGGCCCGTCTTCAGCCTGAAGGTCGCGTGCTCGGCCATACGGCCAATATAAAGCGCCACCTCCTCGGCTACGCCTCCGGGGGTGGCGCCACTCCGCCGTATCGGCGCCGCTCGCAAAGAATCAGATCGTGATGCTCGCTAATTCGCCGGCCCGGTGGGAAACACCCCGCATCCCCGGACGCGGGAGCGCCGGCGCGAGACTTCCGGTGGCGATCGGCGCGCCCGCGCGGGAGCGGAGGAGATGCGGGCCTGATGCGAAGCGGAGGAGGTGGCGCGGTTACTTCAGTGGCGCGGTTACTTCAGTTTGTAGGCCCTGATGCGGTCTTTGTGCGCCGCTTCGTCGCGGGCGTAGAGGCCGTGGGCGAGGCCCTGCACGAGCGCCATCAGCGCCGTGTTCGAGCGCGCGAACGAGGGACTGTTCGAGGAGAAGTAGAGGGTCTGTTCGGCGTGCTCCCCGACCTCCGACATCGAGGCGTCGGAGATCGCAAGGGTGCGTGCCCGGCGGTGCATCGCTAGCTTCATCGCCCGCAGCAGCAGCGGATGGGCGCGCCCGGAGGAGAGGACGATCACGAGCGTTTCCTCGTCGATCCGGCCCAGCCGCTGCAGAGACTCGCCGCCGGTGCTGGCGACGATCTCGGCCCGGATGTCGAGCAGGCTCAGCATGTGGCGCAGGTAGCTGGCGAAGAACGCCATCTGGTCGACGCCGACAACGACGACGCGCTGAGCTTCGGCGAGGGCCGCCACCGCGCCGTCGACCTGCTCCCGGGTCAGGTTCCTCGCCGTTTCCTCGAGGTTCGAGTGATCGGTGCTCAACGACCCCTCGAGCTCGGAGTGGTCGAAGGAGAAGAGGGCGCCGCCGCCGGAGGTCCCATTGGCGGCGACCGCGGTGTTGCGGTACTCCTCGATCGCGGCCTGCTGGAGCTCGGGATAGCCCTCGAATCCGAGGGCCTGGGAGAAGCGGACGACGGTCGAAGAAGAGGTGCTCGCGCGCCGCGCCAACTCCTCGGCTGTGAGGAAGGCGGCCTCGTCGAGATGGTCGACGATGTAACGGGCGACGTCCTTCTGGGACCGGGAGAACTCATCGAAGCGCTCCTGGATGTACTCCGAGAGGCTCGTCAACTGGGGGGATTTGGTGGCGGTCTTGGTCACGGCGGTCCATTTCGCCGGGCCGTTGGCTTTCCCTTCCGATCTGGTTGGATGCAGCATGCAGATGACGCTCGAGCAGGCGCTGCGCATCACCAACCGCAACATGGTCGCCTTCGATCTCGTCCTCGGCTCCGCGGCGATCGCGGCTCCCGAGGCGACGCTGCGGGTGCTCGGCCACGACGAGCCCTCGCCCGACGCGGCTCACCTGTTCCGCCGCTGTGGCCCGATCTGGCTCACCTTTGCCGCCGCCCACACGGTCGCCGCCGTCCGCGACGAGCCGGGCGACTGGTGGGCGCTCGCATGGCTGCGGGGGACCGAGATCGCGACCGACGCGCTCTGGTCGGCCTCGCCCGCGGTGAGCCGGCCGGGCGCGAAGCTCGGCCTGCGGCTCGCGGGGGTGGCGAACATCGCGATGGCCGCCGGCTTCGGCTGGCTCGCCTCGCAACGATGAGCGACCTCGCCGGGCTGCCCACTGTCCGCTGGAGCCTGCGCGGCTACGACGACGAGGGCAACGAGGCCTGGGTGATCCGCAGCATCTCGCAGAAGCTCTATCGCTGTCCTGGATGCCACGGGGAGATCGAGATCGGGTCCGAGCACGTCGTCGTCCAGTACGTGATGCGGCTCGGCGGCACCGAGCATCACCACTGGCACCGCCGCTGCGCGGAAGAACTGCTGATCCCGGAGCTGCGGCAGCTGCACCGGGTTCCGGCGAACGAGTCCTCGCGCGCGAAGCTCGAGGCGCGGGGGCGCATGCCGGCCGGGCGGCGGCGACGGCGCCGCTGAGGTGGCTGAGCGGCTCACCACCCTGCGGGCGTACGCCGGGATCTGGCGCCTCTATCTCAGCTGGGCTCCGCTGCTGCTGGTGATCGGCGCGATCGTCTTCATCCCGGTCGGCCTCATCCACGCTCTGGCGATCACGCTCGAAAGCAGAACGATCGAGTTCGGCAGCCCGGCAGAGATCGCCGGCACCCTGGTCGCGCTGATCCTGCTCGCGATCACCGGGCTGCTCGGCGAGGTCTTCTACACCGGCGCGCTCGCCGCGCTGATGACCGGCGAGCACGAGGACCACGAGCCGCCGTCGCTTCACGAGATCGCGCGCGAGGTCGAGTACGGGAGGCTGATCCTGATCGACGTGATCTACGCGGTCCTCGTCGCGGTCGGGTTCATCCTCCTCTTCGTCCCCGGCGTAATCGCCTTCGTATTCCTCGCCCTCGCCGCCCCCCTGATCGAGATCGAGGGCCGCGGCGTTCGCGACGCCCTCGGCCACAGCATCCGCCTCGTCCGGGGCCGGTTCTGGACCGTTCTCTCGGTGCTGCTCCCGATCGAGCTGCTCGGCGACGCCCTGACGGATCTCCTCACCGACCTCCCCCACCACCTGATCGGCTCCGAGTTCATCGCCAACTGGCTCGCGGACGTCCTCGGGAACCTCGCCACGACCCCCTTCTACGGGGTCGCGGCGGTGCTGCTGACCGTCGAGCTGATCCGCGAAAAGGAGGGCGACGGGCCGCGGATACACTCGGTTCCCGGCCGATGATCACCGCGTCGATATTCGCCGACTTCTGGAACGACCAGATCGTCGCCGAAGAAAAGCAGGGGCTCTTCCTCGTCCTCGTCGGGTTCCTGCTCTCGTTCGGGTTCATCCGGATGAGCACGAGGTTGATGCGCAGCCCCCGCGTGCCCTGGTGGCCGGGCAGCGTCGTCAGCGAGGGCGGCGTCCACGTCCACCACCTCGTCTTCGGGATCGTGACGATGATGGTCGCCGGAGCCGTCGGGTTCACGGTGCTCGGCGACAGCCCCTGGGTCGAAATCTGCGCCTTCGCGTTCGGCATCGGCGCCGGCCTGACGATCGACGAGTTCGCGCTCTGGGTCTACCTCGAAGACGTCTACTGGTCCGAGCAGGGACGGGTTTCGATCGACGCAACGGTGATCGCGGCCGCGGCGATGGGCCTGATCCTCCTCGGCTTCACCCCGTTCACCTTCGAAACCGGCTCGCTCGCCGAAACCCTCGAGAGCCTGGCCGGCGCCCTGATCGTCTTCCTCTGTGTCGCGGTCTGCTTCCTCAAGCAGCGGCTCCTGCACGGCACGGTCGGGTTCTTCGTCCTTCCGATCGCGGTCTATGGCGCCGTCCGCATCGGAAAGCCCGGCTCGCCCTGGGCGCGGAGGCGCTACGGCGAGCGCGACTCCGCCAAGCAGTCCGAGGCCGAAGACCGGTTCAGCCCCGACCGCCGCACCGAGCGGTTCAAGAACGCTTTCCGCAACATCGTCGGCGGCAGGCCGAGCGAGGGCGTCGCCGCCGCGACCGAGGAGGTGCGAGCCGCCGGCCGCGAAGCCATCGATCGCATCACTCACCCATCGCCTTGATCACCAGCCGCTTCGGGCGGCGGCCGTCGAACTCGCAGTAGAAGACCTGCTGCCAGGGGCCGAGGTCGAGGCGGCCGTCCGTCACCGGGACGATCGCCTGGTGATGCACGAGGAGGTTCTTGAGGTGGGCGTCGCCGTTGTCCTCGCCGCCGCGGTGGTGGCGATAGTCACCGCCGTCGGGGAGGAGTTCCTCGGCGACCTCGTCGGCCGCCGGCTTCCAGCTCGGCGGCGCCACCTTGTCGAGCCATTCCAGCGTGTCCTCGTGCAGCCCGGGCTCGTCGTCGTTGACCCATACCCCGGCGGTGATGTGCATCGCCGAGACCAGCACCATCCCCTCGGAAATCCCGGCCTCGTCGACCGCGGCCTGCACCTCATCGGTGATCCGCACCAGCTCTCGGCGCTCCTCGGTCTCGAACGTCATGTATGCGGTGTGCGTCCTCATCGGTCCTCGTCGGCGGTGATTCGCCGCTCCGGCCAGAACGGCCACTCCTCGAACTCGACGCAGCGTCCGTCGGCATCGAGGCGGATCAGCCAGAGGTCGCGGTACTCGGTTCCACGGTCGTAAGAGATCTCGACCCGGACGACCCCGACGTCGCCCTCGACCGCGACGATCTCATGCGTCATCTCGAAGCCCTCGTCCGGGCCCTCGCGCTCGCGCTCCCAGAGGGCCGCGATCGCCCCGAGGCCGCGGGCGGAATCTTCGTAGGGAGACATCCGGTAGGTCGCATCGGCGCCGAAGAGCTCGGCGAGCGGCTCGGTCCCGGGCGTGCGCCAGGCGCGCTCGTAGGCGGCGATCCAGGCGTCGAATTCGGCTCGGCCGGCCATCTGCGGACCAAGCCTAGACGCTTCAAATCGCTGCAAAGGCGTAACGATTGCGGCTCAGGGCCATCCTTAGACTGAATGAAGATGCGACGCATCCTCCTCCTGACGATCGCGGCCGTCGTGCTGCTCGGTGCCGGCCTCGCCCGGGCGGAGCTCACCCAGCACGGCGACGTGCGCCTCGATTTCAACGGGCGCTTCGCGCCGAAGGTCCTGCCGCGCGACCGCGACGCCCCGGTCAGCGTCCTGATCGGCGGTTCCGTCACGAGCGTCCACGGCGGCCGGCCGCCGGGGCTGCGCCAGATCTCGATCGCGGTCAATCGCTACAGCAAGGTCTACACGCGCGGACTGCCCCGCTGCGAGCCGGGGATGCTGCAGTCGACCTCGACCGAAGAGGCGCTCGAACGCTGCCGGCCGGCCCTCGTCGGAACCGGCCACTTCGGGGCGATCGTCGACTTCTCCAACGACCAGTTCCCGGTCGAGGGCAGGATCCTCGCCTTCAACAGCGGCAGCTCCCGGCACCCGCGGCTGCTCCTCCATATCTACAACGCGAACCCGGCGAAGACTACGATCGTCCTCAAGTTCGGAATCAGCCATCCGGCGAGGGGCGACTTCGGCACGGTGTTCACGGCGCGGATCCCGGAAATCGCCTCCGACCTCGGCTACGTCACCGACCTCTCCCTCCACTTCGACCGGCAGTACCGCTTCCGCGGTGAGCCGCGCAGCTTCCTCAGCGCCCGCTGCGCGGCGCCGGCCGGGTTCGGCGGCGGCCCGTTCGCCTTCGCCAGGGGCAGGTTCGACTTCGACAACGGGCAGCGCCTCAGCATGACCCTCACCCGGGTCTGCCAGGTCCGCTAGAAGCATCCGGCTACGGGCTCTGGGCTTCTTCGACTCCCTTTTCGGCTTCCTTCTTGGCCCGTTCAAAGCCCTTTTCCGCCTTTTCGGCCCCTTCCTTGATCGCCGATTCGGCTTCTTCGGTCGCCTTCTTGACGCCCTGCTTCGAGGTTTCGCCGCCTTCCTTCAGGCCATTCTTCAGTTCCTCGCCGCCCTTCTTCACGCCTTCCTGGACCTTTTCACCGCTCTTTTCCAGTTCCTTCTGCGCTTCGTTGGCCTTTTCTTCCAGTTCTTCCTGGATCGAGTTCACCGTGTCGGTGCTTTCGTTGCTGCCGCATCCGGTCCAGGCGGCGCCGGCCAGTCCGAGCGCGAGGACGAGTACGACTGCCCTGGCGCGGGTCGCGCCCCTCCACTTCAACTGGTCGAGTGACACCCTTCGCTCCTCTCCTTGGGGACGGCTCCGGTGGATCGCCGCGATCTTCGCACGTGAGTGCGCGTCGATGCGGATGAATTCGAGATCTGCGTCGACCGCCTGCTCACACGGCGGCCGGATCCATCGGGTGCAGCTCGCCCTTCGCGAGAGCCTCGGTTCGGAGATGGCCGATGGCGATGTAGTCCGGAGAGGAGATCATCTCGAGGAAGGCGCGGCGGCTCGGGTATTCGACCAGCGCGACCA
This sequence comes from Solirubrobacterales bacterium, assembly GCA_036557525.1. Lineage (GTDB taxonomy): Bacteria > Actinomycetota > Thermoleophilia > Solirubrobacterales > 70-9 > VRUE01. The sequence continues at coordinate 7,282 of DATBHH010000119.1, forward strand.
GATCCCAGGAGTCGTCTCCCAGGAGCGGTGCGGCCGGCTCGCCGGCGAAGACGATCCGGCCCCCGACCTTGTCCAGGAGCGGAGCGACCGCGGCGCTGTAATCCGCGTAGCGCTCCCGACCTCCTTCCGGGTGAAAGCGCAGCAGGTTGAGCATCACGACCGGTCCCCCCTCCTCGGTCCGTTGCCGGAAGGCGTTGAATCCCACGTCGTTCAGTCGCTCGGGTCGGGCAGTGGCCTCCATCGCTCTCCTCCACGTATTGGCTTCCGGTTCGCCCGCCCATTCTGATACTTACCTGCGGTCATGGCGGGCGCGGCGGAGCGAATTGCGTTGACGGTGCGATCGGCGCTGTCCAACCGCACCGTCTGGATCTGGATCGGGGTCTGGGTCGCGACCAGGGCGCTGATCGTGATCAACGCCGGGTTCTGGCACCACGAAAGCCCGCTCCACCTCGAGGACGTCGACGTCTATCGCCGCTGGTCGGAAGTCCTCGCCCACCAACACGCGATCCCCAACGAAGAAAGCTGGCAGTACCCGCCCGGCGCCGCGTTCCTGATGCTGATCCCGCGCCTCGGGCCGAGCAGCTACGGCACCTCGTTCGCCGGCCTGATGCTGATCATCGATCTCGTCGGGTTGGTTCTGCTGGCCGAGCTCGGCCGTCGCACCGGCAGATACACCGGCGTCTGGGTCTGGCTGATCGCGATGCCCCTCCTCGGCGTCTACGCGGTGCTCCGGTTCGACATCGTCCCGACGGTGATCGGGATCGCGGCGCTGGTCGTCATCCACCGGCGGCCGACGCTGTTCGGGGCCCTGGCGGGGCTGGGAGCGATGATCAAGGTCTGGCCGGTGGTTCTTCTATTCGGCGAGTGGGACCGGCGGCGACTCCTCGTCTCCGGGTTGGCGGCGATCCTCGTCGCCTCGATCATCACGCTCGTCGCGGCGATCTCGTTCGGGGACCTCTCGACCTTCCTGACCGAGCAGCGCCATCGGGGTCTGCAGGAGGAAGCGGTCGCCACGGCGCCCTGGAAGCTGAGGGAACTGGTGACGGGGGAACCCGCGCCCCGGGTTCTTCGGTTCGGGGCCTGGGAGATCCCCACCCCGACCGCCGACACCGTCGCCGGCGTCCTCAAGTGGCTCAGCGTCGCCACGCTCGCCGCGGCGGCGCTCTGGTGGTGGTTCCGCGCTCGGGCGATCCACGATGGCCGCACCGACCTCGCCGACGCGTCGGTGAGTCGCGATTTCGTCTTCACGATCGTCCTGCTCCTGGTCGTGACCAGCCGCGTCCTCAGTCCGCAGTTCCTGCTCTGGCTGGTCGGGCTCGCCGCCGTCATCCTCACCGCGGGGACGACCCGAATGGCGCGGCCGGCATGGATCGTGCTCGGGGCGTCGCTCCTCACCACGGCGGCCTTCGGCTCAGCCGAACACATCCTTTTTCGCAACCTGGGGCTGATCGTCGCGGCGATCGACGCCTCGGTGGCGATGATCTCCTTGCTGCTGTCGCCGGCGCCGCTCTCGATCGAGGAGGCGATGACGTCGCACCCCGCCGCCCGGGGCGAGCCGCTGCGCCGGTAGGTCGTCGGGCGAGCTACGCCCTCGGGATCGAGTAGAGCTGGGCGCCGCCGCTGGCGAGGAGGCCCCCCTCCGTGTCCCAGACCCTGCCGCTGACGCCGATCAGCCCGTCGCCCGCGACCGGCGAGCGGTGATCGACGAGCAGCCACTCGCTCGCCGACCGCGGTCGGTGAAACCAGACCGCGGTATCGAGGTTGGGAGCGACGAAGTCGGCGCCGCGGTGCTTCATCCAGACGGCGGGCCAGCCGAAGGTGTCGAGCAGGATCAGCGGCCGGGCGGCGTCGACGAACGGGTCCTCGAAGCAGCCCACCGGCTCGAACCGGACCCACTCCCGGATCAGCGCCGGCGATTCGCCGCCCGTCCTCTCGACCGCCGGACGGCGGCAGGCGACGTTGTTCCAGAACGCGTAGAGCGGGCTGCCGTCGTCGGCGAGCCGCTCGACCGTCGGCGAGGCCTCCGGTCCGTCCACGGCGGGCGCCTCGATCTCCTGATGGCGGTAGCCCGGGCCCTCGGCGGCGGTCCGGACCAGCGCCAGCATGATGTCCCTCCCCCCCTGGGTCATCCGCACCGCGAGGGCCTCCGAGCGGCGGCCCTGTTTCAGGCTCTCGACCGCGAGCTCCACCCGGTCGAACCCGGGCGGGCTGAGGAAATGGCAGTAGTAGCTGACCGGGCGCGGGATGACGGCGACCTCCCCCGCCGCCCGCAGCGTCAGCGCCGCCAGGTAGCCGCCGCTCGGGCCCCAGATCTCCCAGGCGTCGCTGAGCCGCGCCGAGTAGGCGCCGTCGGCGCCCTCGAGCTCGGTCGCCGCGTCGAGCGCGACTGCGTCGCGGTCCGGCGCTCCCATCTAGCGGGGGTCCCGCCACATCCCCCAGATCGGCGGCGCGGCGGCCCCGACCCGGAACTCCCGGGTCACCTCGAATCCGTGCCGTTCATAGAGGGCGCGGTTGCGGGGTGAGCTCGCCTCGAGATAGGCGGGGGTCCGCTCGGCGTCGCAGCGGCTGAGGATCGGGAACATCATCGCCGAGCCGAGGCCGCGCCCCTGGCTCCCGGGCTCGACCCCGAGCACCGCGAGGTAGTAGTGGCTGCGGGTTGGATGGCCGCGTTCGATCCTGGCGAGGGTCAGCAGCGCCCGCGGCAGGTTCCGACCCCAGATCCGCAGCGCCCGCGGCAGCAGCCCGACCTGCCGGGCGATGCTGACGCTCCACTTCCCCGGCGGGTCCCAGATCGCCGCACCCGCGTTCGTCGCGGTCGTGTAGGTGACTTCGTGCTCGAGCCAGATCTCCTCGAGCAGCAGCCGGAAGTTCCCGGCCAGGACGTCGGGGCGGCGCTCGGCGTCGCGGATCAGCCAGCTCATCACCGGATCGTCGGCGAACGCGGCTCCGAGTGCCTTCGAGATCGCCTCGACGTCCGTCCGCTCGGCCGGCCGGACCTGGTGGCCGACCGGGCCGTCGCCGGGATCCACACCGCTCATCGCCGACAGTATCTAGGTCTGCGTGTAGGGTCGTCGCGTGAGTGGCCACGCCGGTGGCCGGCGGACGCCCGGGCGCCATCTTCATTGGCACCTGACTCGCCGCCGGCCGAGGCTGCTTGCGATCGGAGGCCTGGCGACGCTGCTCGCGGTGGTCGGGCCCGGCGTCCTGGCCGGTCTCTCGGACGACGACCCGGCCGGAATCACGACCTACTCGATCCTCGGCGCCAAGTACGGCTACGAGCTGCTCTGGGTGCTGGCGGTCTCGACCCTGGCGCTGATCGTCTTCCACGAGCTCGGGATGCGGCTCGGCGTCGTCACCGGCAAGGGCCTGATGACGCTGGTGCGCGAGCGCTACGGGGGACGCGCCGCCGGCGTCGGGATCGGCGCGCTGCTGATCGCCAACACGGGCACCCTCTGCGCCGAGTTCGCCGGGGTCGCCGCGGCCGGGGATCTGCTCGCCGGCCTCAGCCGCTACGTGACGGTTCCGCTCGCCGCCGCCGGGGTGTCGCTGCTGGTGCTGCGCGGCTCGTTCCGCTACGTCGAGCACGTCCTGCTCGCGCTCAGCGCGGTCTTCGTCACCTACGTCCTCTCCGGGATCCTCGCCCACCCCGCCTGGGGCGAGGCGGCCAAGGGCCTCGTGGTCCCCGACATGCCGCTGACCCGGGAGGCCGCCCTCGTCGCGGTCGCCACCGTCGGCACGACGCTCGCGCCCTGGGGCCTGGCGTTCATCCAGTCCTACAGCGTCGACAAGCGGCTGACCGCCCGCGACCTCCCATACGAGCGGATCGACGTGATCGTCGGCGCCGTCCTGACCGGGGTCATCGGCGCGTTCGTCGTCGTCGCCTGTGCCGCGACGCTGCACGCCGAAGGGGTCGATGTGAATGACGCGCGCGACGCGGCGCATGCGCTCGAACCGCTCGCCGGGCATGTCGCGGCCACCCTGTTCGGACTGGGGTTTCTCGGCGCCGCGCTGCTGGCGGCGGCGATCGTCCCGCTCTCGACCGCCTACTCGGTGTCCGAGACGTTCGGGCGCAAGGCGAAGCTCGACGACAGCTTCGAGGAAGCCCGGGCCTTCTATCTCAGCTACGCCGCGGTGGTGGTCGTCGCCGCGTCGCTGGTCTTGATCCCCGGAGCCCCGCTGATCTCGATCCTGTTCCTCTCGCAGGCCCTCAACGCCGTCCTGCTTCTGCCGCTGCTGCCGTTCATGCGCGCGCTCGGCGGGGACCCGGATCTGATGGCGGAGAACCGCCTCGGCCGCGCCGACCGGATCCTGACCGGGGCCGCGCTCCTGGTCGTCGCCGTCTCGGTCATCGCGCTCGCCGCGCTCACCGTCTAGCGCCCTAGCATGCGGCGATGGAACGCCTACCGGAGCGGGTCGAGGCCGGCGAGCTGCTGCTGCGGCGGTGGGCGGTCGACGACGCCGAGGGCTTCGCGCGGCTCGTCGCCGCCAGCGCCGAGCACCTGCGGCCCTGGATGCCCTGGATGGCGGCCGAGCCGAGGACGCTGGCCGAGCGCATCGCGCTGATCCGGCGCTGGGAGGAGGAATGGATGGCGGGCGGCGACGTCCTGCTCGCCGTGGTTCGCGACGGCGATCTCGCCGGCAGCTGTGGGATGCACCGCCGGATCGGCCCCGGGGGGATCGAGCTCGGCTACTGGATCGCCGTCCCGCACCTGCGCCAGGGCGTCGCGACGGCGGTCGCGATGGGGCTGACGAACACCGCGCTGAGCCTGCCGGGCATCGATCGCGTCGAGATCCACCACGACGTCAACAACATCGCGAGCGCCGGAGTCCCGGCCGGGCTCGGTTTCGAGCCGGTCGGGGAAGAGCCCGGCGACGCGAGCGCGCCGGCGGCCTCCGGCGTCGAGAGGATGTGGCGGGCGACGGCGCCGGTCGGGCCGCTCAGGCAGCGGGCTTGAGGGTCTCCTCCGGCGGGGCCGGCGAGCGGGTGAAGCTCACCCGGCGGAGGGTCGGCGACTTCGGCGCAGCTACCCGCCGGCGGGACCGGGCGTCCCGCGAAGCGGCGCGCGCGTCGTGGGCTGCCTCGGCGACGAAGCTCGCCAGCACGTGGGAGTAACTCTGGGGTCGGCTCATTCCCCCAACCTAGGCCGACGACCTTCAGGGGAGATGTGAGCTTCCTAAATTCTGCTGACCATTCGCGGACCGCTCTTCCCAGGCGTAGGTCATCGCGATCCGTTCCATCGCCGTCGGGTGGTTGTCGAACAGGAAGGACGAAAAACCCGAGGGGTCGGGCTCGCTCAGGCTGGTGATCGCGAGTTTGCGCTCCAGCGACCTCGCGGCAGCGGGTTCGCGCGTCGCGACGAGCGCTCCCCAGTCGGCGGCGGCCTCCTGGCGGCGCGAGACGGCGTTGAAGAAGGGGGTCGTCAGCAGCTGCAGCGCGACCAGCACCAGCAGGGCGATCGGGACCGCCTCGGGGCGCGCCATCCCTCCCCGGCGGCGGGTGAGGAGCGCGATCAGTCCCCAGGCCGGGATCAGGAAGAGCGCCTCCCAGCCGAGTCCCTTGAGTGGATCGTGATGGGCCAGGTGCGAGAGCTCGTGGCCGAGGACGGCGCGGACTTCGGAGCGGTTGAACCTGCCGTCGAGGAGGGTGTCCCAGAGGACCACGGTGCTGCTCGGTCCGAATCCGGCCGCCTCGGCGTTCGGCGCGGTCGTGAACCGATGCACGTCCTGGACCTCCAACCTCGTTCCGGAAAGCCCCTTCTCACGTTCGAGGGCGCGGGCGTCGGCGACGAGCTGCGGGCTGCGCAGCGGGGACGTGCTCGGGATCAGGTAGGGGCTGACCAGGGTGAACGCAAGTCCGATCGCGACCAGCACCGGGGCCGCCGCCGCCCACCACCAGCGCCGCATGACGCCGGCCAGCCCCATCGTCACCAGCAGGGCGAGACAGACGAAGAGGAAGGTGGTCCCGAGGCCCAGGAAGCTGTTGATCAACCACGGCACGTAGCCCTGGTGGGAGACGTCGTACCGGCGCTGCCACCAGAGGGCTACGAGGCCGAACGGGACCTCGGCCAGCCAGACGACGCCGAAGCCGAGCATCCCGAGCAGCATCCCGGTGCCGATCCGGCCGGCGGCGGACTCGCGCATCAGCCGGTGCCCGTGGCGGGCGTAGAGGGCGAGCACGACCAGCAGCGTCGCCATCCCGAGCAGGGACTCGATCTCGAGGAAGCGGCCGTAGGTGGCGCTGCGCTCGAGGAAGGAGGAGCTGAAGTATCGGCTCGCCTCGAGCTGGGGTCCGGCGATCGGCGCGGTTTCGGTCGAGACCCAGAGCGCGTGGCCTGCCCAGGCCCAGAGGGCGGCGCCGCCGAGGAGCACGAAGGTCGCCGGCCGCTGGTACCAGCGCGGCTCCGTCTCCGCCACCTTCCCCACCGCGGCTGTGACGCTCCCCGCCATTCGTCGGCTCAGACGGGCACCGGCGTCGGCGCGAGGATCGGCACCGGAAGCGGTTGCCGCGGGAAGGCGGGTGCCGGGCGCGGCTCGGCCGGGCCGCTGTACGGGTAGCCGCCGGTGACGAGGAAGATGTAGGCGTAGGTCTGGGCCGCGTAGCCGACAACGAGCGCGCCGGCGTTGCGCAGGCCGAGCGGCATCCGGCCCGTGAACAGCGCCGCGAACCAGCCGAGAAAGCCGGCGATGAGCAGGAGCGAGTTGTAGATGCCGAGAACGATGAGCGCCGGCACGACGAGGATCAGGCGGAAGAGGACGGTCCAGCGGTTCTGGCGCTCGGGCCCGGCGATGTGGAGGTCGATCGGATAGCTCCCCTCGGTGCCGGTGAAGCCGGGAAACGGGTTGCCGATCAGAAAGAGGTAGGCGGCAACGTGAGCCTGGTAGCGGAGGTAGGCCGCGAGGAAGCGGTGGATCGCGCGCGGCGGGGTGCCGCGGATCAGCGTCGCGAACCAGTTGATGACGCCGGCGCAAGCTGCGAGCAGCCCCCAGAGTGCCAGCCAGACCAGGTGCGGAAACGCGAGCGGAAGCCGGAAGAAGACCGTCAGCCGGCTGCGCCGCAGGTCACCGCCGGTCTCGAGCCGGACAGGGTGGTCGCGGACCGGCAGCGGGCCGATCGCGGTCAGCGGGTCGGAGGACGGATACCTGTCGGTCAGGACCAGCATGTAGGCCCAGAACTGGGCGCCGTAGGAGAGCGCGTACGCGGCCAAGTCGCGGAGGCCGCGCGGCATCCGCCCCCGGATGAGCGCCGAGAACCAACCGAGGAAGGCCGCCACCGAGAGCAGGCAGGAGAGGGTCGCCCGAGAGTTCAGGCCGTAGATGTTCGCGCCGTAGCCGGCGATGATCGTGACCAGGAGGATCGCCGGAATCGCGAGCACGGCGCGGAAGAGGACGCTCCAGCGGCTCTGGCGGGCGGGCGGATCGATTTCGAGGTCGATCGGGTAGCCGGGCCTGCCGACGAACCCCGGGAACGGCCCGGCGGCGAGATTGAGGTAGGCGAAGGCGTGGGTCGCGTATCTGAGGAACCTCGAGAGGAAGCGATGCAGGGGCGACGGCGAGCGGCCGAGCACGAGGGCGGCGACCCAGTTCGCCGCACCCGCCACCAGCGCGACGACCGCCCAGACCGCCAGCCAGACCATCAGCGGCAGCGCCAGCAGGGCGCGGAAGAAGACGGTCGCGCGATTGCGGCGGAGGTCGTCGACGATCGTCAACCGGACCGGACGGAAACCATGGTCTGAGGCCATACGGCGTTTTATCGGACCGCCGCGGTCCCGCTTGAGCTAGTGGTCGACCGCGAACACCCGCCACTCGCCGGGGGCGCCCCTGAGGTCGTGGATCCCGCGCTCGGCGAACTCGAGGCCGGAGCCGACGACGAGCTCCCTGACCGTGCTCGAGACGCAGACCTCGCCGGGGTTCGCGAGGGCGCCGATGCGGGCGCCGATGTTGACCGCCATGCCGCTGACGTCGTCCCCGATCATCTCGACCTCGCCGGTGTGGATTCCAGCCCGCATGTCGATGCCGATGCCCCGCAGGTCGGCGCGGATCGCGGCGGCGCAGCGGATTGCGCGGGCGGGCCCGTCGAAGGTCGCGAGGAAGCCGTCGCCGAGGGTCTTCACCTCGCCGCCCCGATGGATCGCCAGCTGCCTGCGCACCACCATGTTGTGGCGCTCGAGCAGGCGGCGCCAGCGGCGGTCGCCGAGCTCGCCGGTCCTCTCGGTCGACCCGACGATGTCGGTGAAGAGCACCGTTGCCAGTGCGCGCTCGGGCTCGTGTGCGCGCCTGCTGCCGACCAGGAACTCCTCGATCTCGTCGACGAGGGCGTCCTGGTCGCCGGCGGTGAGGAGGTGGTCGCTGCCGCTGAGCTCGACGTACCGCGCGTCGGGAATCCGTTCCGCCAGAAAGCGGCCCTGGCCGACGGGGACGACCATGTCGTCGCTGCGATGGAGGATCAGGCTCGGAGCCTGGATCATCGGCAGGACCGGCCTGGCATCGAGATCGCGGTAGAGGTCGAAGAGTGCGACCGCACCCGACGGGCTCGTCCCATGGCGCAGCAGCCGGGCCCACCAGCGTTCGAACGAGGGATGCCCGGCGAGGCTCGGTGCCCAGAGGCCGCTCGCAACCGGACCGCCCCACTCTTCGACGACCATTTCGAGGAAGGCGTCAAGTGCGGCGGCCGGCATGCCGACGGGGTGGTCGGGCGAGGCGAGGACCCGGGCGAAGGCGCCGTAGAGGACGAGCGAGGACACGAGATCGGGGTGGGCGGCCGCGAAGATGACCGACAGCGGTCCGCCCTCCGAGACGCCGAAGACGACGGCGGGGGCGCAATCCGCCGCACCCATCACCGCTCGGAGGTCGTCCATTGACTCTTCCAGGGTCGGCGGTCGGCCGCTGCGGTCGGAGAGGCCCTGGCCACGCCTGTCGTAGACGACCACCCGCGCGAACGAGGTGAGCCTGCGGAGGAGCCGCGCCGCGTGCGGCTCCTCCCAGAACAGGTCCGCATGGGAGACGAAGCCGGGGACGAAGACCACGTCGATCGGTCCGTCGCCGTGGACCTGGTAGGCGATGCTGACTCCGTCGGAGTCGGCGTAGCGGGTGGCGACGTCCGTCGATCCGGCCGCGGCCATGGCGGTCGCTGCTGCCACTCGCCTAGACCCTGCCGTCGCCGTCGCTGGGGCCGCCATTGTTGTCGCCATCGTGGTCGCCCCCGTTGTGCTGGGGGATCCCGCTGCGATGGTGGTGATGGGAAGCGACCGCGAACGTCGCCGATCCACCCCCGGCCACCGCGACGACCGCGGCGAGTGCGGCTAGTTTCTTGACTTGGGTTGCGATCATCCGATTTCTCCTTTCTGAATTGGTCGGGTCAGGTCGTGAAGCTGTTGATGGCCTGCTCGATCGTCGGGGCCTCGGCTGCCCAGTGATGCGGCGCCGCCGCGCCGACGATCACCGTCGTTGCCGCCGGCCCCGAGACGATGCAGGCCACCTCGCGGTAGCGATTGCCGCTGTCGGTCAGGTAGGAATCGAGGACGCAGGAGCCGGCCCCGGACCGGAACCGCAGGTCGGTCGCCCCCGCCAGGAGCCGCACTTCGCGATCGCCCTCGTCGACGTTGTGGTCGAGGCGGAATTCGCTCCAGTTGCCGGCGCTCTCGGATCCCTGCCGGGGCGTCGCGTTGAGATAGCCCGCGAACTCACCCGACGGCGTCCGCAGCGCCTCCGTCCGGGTGCCGGGGTCGCCGGCTTCCCCCCGCCACCCCGGGGGCACGGGCAGGCGCGCGGGTGAGCCCGGCAGCCGTGATGCCGACCAACCGCGCGGCGTGGCCCCGGGCTGGAGCCAGGAGAAGGTGCGGGGATGGAACGTCGCCGGGATCGAGGGATCTCCGGACCCGCGGATGGCGCCGGCGAGCGTCACCACCGAGCCGACGACGGCGAGGACCGCCGCGCTCGCTGCGATTCTCTTGCCGTTCCGTTTCACGCAGCGGACTACGGCGCCGATCTCGAATCGGTTCGCTCTGTGAGCGGCTTGTCACAGACGAGCGCTGAGCGACCGGCGGCCTAGCCGAGTGTGAGGTTGACCTTGGCGCTCGACGGCAGGATCTTGCCGGGCTTCGGCTTCTGCTTCTTCACCTTCGCCCTCTTGGACTTCTTGCCCTTGACCTTGCCCAGCTTGCACTCGGCCTTCCTCAGCTTCTTCTTCGCCGACTTCAGCGTCCTGCCCTTCAGCTTCGGAACCACGCAGGCGACGTAGGTGAATCTGTCCGCGGTCACAGCGGGACTCGTTCCCGCGCGCGTCGTGACCGAGACATCGACTTCGCCGGGACCGGTGCTGGGCGGCGCGACCGCCGCGATGTTTCGTTCGGATTCGACCGTGAAGCTCGCCGCGGGCAGCGCACCGAACATGACCGAGCTGACGTTGGTGAAATCGTGTCCGCTGACCCCCACATGAAGGCCGCCGCCGATTGAGCCGACGTTGGGGAGGATGCCTTCGATCCCGGGTTGCGGCTGGACTTCGGCGTTGAAACCGAGTTCCGTGTCGTTCGAGGAATAGGGCGGCGCGAGGGTGGAGCCATCCGGGAGGGCGGGGAACCAGTCGACCACGTGGGAGCCGGCGACGCCGGCGGCGCCGATGAATCCTTCGTTCACGTCGAGGCCGACGAGGTCGCCGGTCTTGATCGGCAGATTCGCGGCGAAGGTCTGCATGCCACCGGTCGGGGTGGCCGGGCTGCTGGTGCCGGCACCCGTGTACTGGCCGGAGCCCGCCGGTTCGAGGACGCGCAGCTCGAAAGGTCGTCCGACGGTGTAATTGCCGGTCATGTGCCAGCTCACCACCACGCCCGAAACCGGCGAGGTGACATTGGCTCCGGGTTCGGCGATCGCAGTGTTCGCCCAGGTGCCGGTGGGAATGCTGCCGAGGAGGCCTGAGAAATCGGCTTTCAAGGGGCTGCCCACGATCACGTTCGCCGCCTCGGCTCCGCTCGCGGTCAGGAGCATCGAGGCGCCGGCGCCGATCAGGGCCGAGATGCCGAGCGCGACCGCTCTCCTCCGAACCCTCTTCATCAGTGCCTGCATCGGCGAACCGATCCTAGCCCGCCCAACGGACCGAGCGCCGGCCGGTTTGGCCGTGGCCGCAGCGCGTCTCTCGAAATTGTTGTCTGAACCTGACGACACCGTGGCGCGTAACCGGGGGGAGATCGTTCAAATCCCAAGGAGGGACACAATGAACAACCTCGGCTCGCGCCGGCCGTCGGCGGCGATGGTCATAGCGTGTCTGGCTCTCTTCCTCGCGCTCGGCGGATCGGTGTACGCCGCCAAGAGCTCGGGCGGCAAGAAGATCAATGGCACCAGGATCAAGCAGAACTCGGTGCCCGGCAACCGCATACAGAAACACACACTGACCGGGACTCAGATCGACTTTGGGAAGCTCGGAACGGTGCCCTCAGCGAGCAACGCCACGAATGCCGCCAACGCATCGAGTGCGGCCAACGCGACAACTGTGGACAGCGTGAAGACGTTCTCGGCGGGAGCCTCCGACAACCAGCTCGTCAGCCTTGCCAAGACATCGAGTTTTGAACTGATGGGGATCTGCGACCCCAATTTCGACTTTGATCCGCCAGGGGTCCAGTTCGAAAACACCGGCACTGCGATGGTGATCTACAACCGGGGGACCGCGCCGGCCTTCTCGGACACCGAAGACGATGTCGACTACAACCTGACCCAGGGCCAGGGCGTTGTCTTCAACTACGAGGACAACGGTGACGGCGGTGCCGCGATGTCCACCGACGGCCATTTCATGATGGTTCCCGGTTGGGGCAACCTCGTGGCCGACACCAATTTTGTGAATCGTCCGAGTACGAGTGACGACTACCCGTTCTCGACCGACTGCCACTTCGCAGGAGCGGTGGAGGTCGGTTGATTCCGAGCCAGACGACCCGGCGAGTACCGTCCGATGGGTGCGGATTGCCACCTGGAACGTCAACTCGGTCCAGCAGCGGCTGCCGCGGCTGCTGCCGTGGCTTGACGAGCGGAATCCGGATGTGGTCTGCCTGCAGGAGACGAAGCTCGCCGACGACGCCTTCGTCGAACTGCTCCGGGACGAGCTGGCGGACCGCGGCTACGGGGTCGCGGTCCACGGCGAGGCGACCTGGAACGGCGTCGCGATCCTCTCGCGGGTGGGGCTGGAGGACGTCGTCCCCGGCCTCGAGGGCGCGCCCGGGTTCCCCGACCCCGAGGCGCGCGCGATCTCTGCCACCTGTGACGGAATTCGAGTGCTCTCGGTCTACGTGCCGAACGGACGCGAGCCCGGCTCCGAGCATTACGAGTACAAGCTCGCCTGGCTCGGCGCGCTGCGCGAAGCGGTTGCGGCCGGCCCCGACGCCACGGCCGTCTGCGGCGACATGAACATCGCCCCCACCGATGAGGACGTGTTCGACCCGGAGGCCTACGCCGGCCACACGCACGTCACCCCGCCGGAGCGCGCGGCGCTGGCCGAGCTCGGGGCGCTCGGCCTGCGCGATCTCGTCCGCGACCGCTGGCCGGGCGAGCGGGTCTTCACCTACTGGGACTACCGAGCCGGGATGTTCCACCGCGACCTCGGGATGCGGATCGACCTGATCCTCGCCGGCGCGCCGGTCGCGGATCGGGTCCGCGCGGCGTGGGTCGACCGGAAGGCGCGCAAAGGGAAGGGGCCGAGCGACCACGCACCGGTGATCGTCGACCTCGACGACGCCCCCGACGGCGACATCGGGCCGGTCGTGCCGCCGCCGTCGGCGCCGGTGACCAAGCGCGGCGCGGCCAAGCTGCCGCAGTCGCCCTAGTCGGCGCTCCGCCGCCGCGACGGCTGCACGCGCCTCGGCTCGCCCGGCATCTTCGGGTAGGAGGGCGGGTACGGCATGTCGCCCTCCCCTTCGCCCGCATCGCGCTCGTACATGTCGAGCAACGGCTGCAGCGAGTGAGCCACCTCGTCGATCGCCGCGTGACGGTCTCCGACCGCGGCGAAGCGGGCGGGCACCGTCGCGACCGTGAAGTCCTCGGGGGCGACCTCCGGCAGCTCGTCCCACGTCAGCGGCGCCGAGACCGGCGCGCCCGGCTTCGGCCGCACGCTGTAGGCGGAGGCGATCGTCCGGTCACGGGCGTTCTGGTTGTAATCGACGAAGATCCGTTCGCCGCGCTCCTCCTTCCACCACTTTGTCGTCACCTGTCCGGGCATTCGCCGCTCCAGCTCGCGGCCGAAGGCGATCGCGGCGTGGCGGACCTCGGTGAAGCTCCAGCGCGCCTCGATCCGAACGTAGATGTGCACGCCCCGACCGCCCGACGTCTTCGGGAAGCCGGCGCAGCCGAGCTCCTCGAGGAGCCCCCTGGCCTCCACCGCGACCCGGACGGCGTCGACGAAGTCGGTGCCCTCCTGCGGGTCCAGGTCCAGACGCAGCTCGTCGGGGTGGTCGACGTCGGCTGCGCGCACCGGCCAGGGGTGGAATGTGATCGTCCCCATCTGCGCCGCCCACGCCACCACCGCCGGCTCGGTCGGGCAGACCTCGTCCGCGTGCCGGCCGGACGGGAAGTCGATCCGGGCCGTCCGCACATAGCCCGGCGCCCCGCGCGGAACCCGCTTCTGGAAGAACGCGTCCCCGCCGCCTTTCTGCCGCGTCGAGACGACGATCCCAGGGTGAACCCCCTTCGGCCAGCGCTCGAGCGTCGTCGGGCGGTTCCCGACCGCCCTCATGATCCCGTCCCCGACCGCCAGGTAGTACTCGACGATCTCGAGCTTCGTGAACGCGGGAGTGCGCTCGGTGGCCGGAAAGATCACCCGGCCGGGATTGCTGACCCGCACCTCGCGCCCACCGGCGTCGACGATCGTCGCCTCGGCCGTCATCGCCGCAATTCTGAGGGTCGGGCCGGGTCCATGTTCTGCGGGCACGGTGGAACGGTGCCCGGCCCGGAACCGCGAAGACACCGGCGCTCCACACCAGGGTGCTTCACGGGCGCGAGCGCAGGTTCTTCATGAGATTGTGTTCCCCGGCAACTGCGACACGACGGAGGTTGGGAGATGAGCGACGCGATGGAACAGCAGGTTCCGGGGCTCACCCGCACCGATCTGCAGCGCCAGGATCTCAGCGTTCCGGGCCGCGAGGTCATCCAGAACCGGGTCGGCATCAGCCCGGATGCCCCGCCGATCAGGCACCTCCACCCCGGCGAGGAGATCATCTACGTCCTCGAGGGGACCCTGGAATACGAGATCGAGGGCGAGCTGAGGACGGTGCAGGCGGGCCAGGCCCTGACCGTCCCGGCCGAAGCGGTCCACTCAGTCAAGAACGTCGGCGACGGCGATGCCGCGGAGCTCGCGACCTATGTCGTCGAGAAGGGCAAGCCGCTGATCACCCTCGCCGAATGATCTGCCGCAGCCAGGCAACGGACCAAGGATGGGAGCTGACAGATGACAGGCACGACAGGCACAGCGACCGCGATCAATCCGTTCACGATCGAGGTCTCGGAGGGTGAGCTCACCGATCTTCGTGACCGCATCAGGGCGACGAGGTGGCCCGACCGGGAGGTGGACCCCTCCCAGGGCGTCCGGCTCGAGACGATCCAGGCACTCGCCGAGTATTGGGAGAACGAATACGACTGGCGCAGCTTCGAGAAGCGCTTCGCGGCCCTGCCCCACTTCATCACCAAGATCGATGGAGTCGACGTCCACTTCATCCACGTCCGCTCCGAGAACACAGGTGCGCTCCCCCTGATCGTCACCCACGGCTGGCCGGGCTCGACGGTCGAGCAGCTGAAGATCATCGATCCGCTCACGAACCCGACCGCGAATGGTGCTGCCGCCGGGGATGCCTTCCACCTCGTGATCCCCTCGATCCCGGGCCACGGGTTCTCGGCGAAGCCGACCGAGACCGGCTGGGACCCGATTCGCGTCGCCCGCGCCTGGGTCGTCCTGATGGAACGACTCGGCTACGCCGAGTACGTCGCCCAGGGGGGCGACTGGGGCAATGCCGTCACCGAGCAGATGGCGCTGCTGAAGCCGCCCGGGCTGCTCGGGATCCATACCAACATGCCGGCGACACTCTCGCCCGAGATCTCCCGAGCGGTCCAAATCGGGGACCCGGCCCCGGATGGGCTCTCCGAGGAGGAGCAGACGGCATACGACGTGCTGGTCCATTTCTTCGCGACCGGCATCGGCTATTCCCAGGAGATGGGGAACCGCCCGCAGACCCTCTACGGGATCGCGGACTCGCCGGTGGGACTGGCGGCCTGGATGCTCGACCACGACGTCGCCAGCTACGAGCTGATCGTGCGCGCGTTCGCCGGCAACCCCGGCGGGCTCTCGAGGGACGACGTCCTCGACAACGTCACGCACTACTGGCTGACGAACACCGGGATCTCCTCGGCGCGGCTCTACTGGGAGAGCAAGCTCGCGTTCTTCGAAGCCAAGGGCGTCGAGCTGCCGGTCGGAGTGACCGTCTTTCCCGACGAGCTCTATCCGGCGCCGAGGAGCTGGGCCGAGAGGGCCTACCCCGACCTCATCCACTACAACAACGACTTCGAGGAAGGCGGCCACTTCGCGGCCTGGGAGCAGCCGGAAGCCTTCTCGAAGGAGGTGCGAGACACGTTCAGGGCGCTGCGCTGATGTCGGAGGTCAGGCCCTTCGAGGTGGATATCCCGGATCAGCCCTTGGACGACCTCCGGCGGCGGATCGCGGCGACGCGCCTGCCGCCGGAGGAGCTCGTCGACGACTCCTCGCAGGGCGTGCAGCTGGCGACCACCGAGGCACTCCTGAGTTACTGGGGCGTGGATTACGACCTCCGCCGGGCGCAGGCGCGCCTCAACGCCGTGCCCCAGTTCCTGACCGAGATCGACGGGCTCGACATCCACTTCATCCACGTGAAGTCCGGTCACGAGGGCGCCCTGCCGCTGATAGTCACCCACGGCTGGCCCGGCTCGGTGATCGAGATGCTCGAGGCGATCGGCCCGCTGACCGACCCGACCGCTCACGGCGGCGCCCCCGAGGATGCCTTCGACCTCGTCGTGCCGTCGCTTCCCGGCTACGGCTTCTCCGGCCAGCCGACGGAGCTCGGCTGGGACGCCGGCCGGGTGGCGGGGGCCTGGACCGAGCTGATGGACCGTCTCGGCTACGACCGCTACGTCGCCCCGGGGGGCGACGTCGGCGCCGCCGTCACCGACACGCTCGCGATCCTGGCGCCGGAGGGGCTGGCCGGCATCCACCTCAACTTCCTTCGCCGGCCCCCGCCCGAGATCGCGGCGGCGGTCTTCGGCGGCGCCCCCGCGCCCGAGGGTCTCAGCGAGGAGGAACAGAGCGCCTTCGTCCCATTCGCGCGGCAGTTCCGGAGGGGCTACATCGCCGAGCAGGGCCAGTCCCCGCAGACGATCGGCTACGCCCTCACCGACTCCCCGGCGGGGCTGGCCGGCTGGATGCTCGACCACGACACCGACGCCTACGAGAAGATCTCGCGGGCCTTCGTCGACGGCGAGCCGTCGGGCGGGCTGACCCGCGACAGCGTCCTCGACAACATCACCCTGTACTGGTTGACGGGCACCGGCGCCTCGGCCGCGCGGATCTACTGGGAGGGCCAGAATGCGGCGGCCGCCGGTCCGGCCCAGACGCCGCCCGAGGTTTCCCTCCCTGTCGCCTTCACCGTGTTTCCCGGTGAGATCTTCCGAGCCCCCCGGGCCTGGGCCGAAACCGTCTACCCCAACCTCACCTACTTCAACGAGGTCGACAGGGGCGGCCACTTCGCGGCCTGGGAGGAGCCCCTGCTCTTCGCCGCGGAGCTCAGGTCCGCATTCAGGTCATTGCGTTGATCCGCACCAAAGAGAGGAGCTCGGATGTCTGACCCGACACAAACCGACGGCTCGCCGACGGTCGTTCTGGTCCACGGCGCCTTCGCCGACGGATCGAGCTGGAACGCCGTGATCGAGCGGCTGCTGGCGAGAGGCGTCAAGGTGAAGGCCCCGGCGAATCCGCTGCGGGGAATCTCGATCGACTCGGCCTACACCGCCGGCGTATTCGATCAGACTCCGGGCCCGGTGCTGGCCGTCGGCCACTCGTACGGCGGCGCCGTGATCTCCAACGCCGCGAAGCAGGCCAAGAACGTCATCGGCCTCGTCTACGTCGCCGCGTTCGCGACCGAAGAGGGAGAGTCCTTGGGAGAGGCCACGGCAAGGTCGGAGGTCGCGGTGCTGAGCAGCGCGCAGGTCCCGCAGCACTACCCGTCGGCCGATGGCGGCGAGCCGGCGGTCGAGTTCGCGATCGATCCTGGCAAGTTCCAGGACGCCTTCGCCGCCGACCTGCCGGCGGAGCAGACGGCGCTGATGTCCGCGACGCAGCGGCCGGTCGCCGAGCTCGCCTTCTCCGAGGCCAACGGCCCGCCGGCGTGGAAGGACCTGCCGTCGTGGGCGGTTGTCGCGACCGCCGACAGGGCGGCCGGAGCCGACGTCGTCCGCTCGATGGCCGAGCGCGCCGGAGCGACGATCACCGAGGTCGACAGCTCCCACGTCGTCATGCTCTCCCATCCTGAGGCTGTTACCAACGTGATCCTCGAAGCGCTCGCGGCGTCGGGTGGCGGTTGACGGGCCGGGAGTACATTGGGAGCTTGTCCCCAGACTCGTCTTCCGATCAGACCGCGGAGAAGGTCTCGCCGCCGAAGACTCCCCCGACGACGCCGCACCCGTCGGGCTGGCGCGTGGACCCGGCGCCCGACGGTCGCGGCGCGCCACCTCAGCAGAAGCCCCCGATCATCCCCCGCAACAGGGCCTTCATCTGGGTCCTGGTCGGGCTGCTGGCGCTGAACCTGCTGGTCGCGATCCTCACCAGCGGCCCGGCGAGCAGGCCCCAGGTGCCCTACCAGCCGTTCTTCGTCGACCAGGTGACCGCCGGCAATGTGCGCGACATCAGCTCGACCGGCGACTCGATCGAGGGAACACTGAAGCGGGAAGCGACCTACACGCCGCCGGACGGCGGCGACCCGGTGAAGGTCAGCAACGACTTCAAGACCGAGGTCCCCTCGTTCATCGACAACAACGCGGTCACGACGCTGCTCACCGAACACAACGTCGTGATCAACGCCTCGCCGCCCGACTCCGGTCGCTCCGTGATCGGGACGATCATCCTCGGCTTCCTCCCGACCCTGCTGCTGATCGGCTTCTTCATCTGGCTGATCCGCAGGCAGGCCGGCGCCAGAGGCGGAGGCATCCTCGGCAGCTTCGGCCGCTCAACCGCGCGGCGGGTCCAGGCGGATGGCCAGGACCGGGTCACCTTCAAGGACGTTGCCGGGATCGACGAGGCCGAGGATGAGCTGGAGGAGATCGTCGACTTCCTCAGGAACCCGCAGCGCTACACCAGGCTCGGGGCGCGGATCCCGCACGGGGTGCTGCTCTACGGCCCGCCCGGGACCGGCAAGACGCTGCTCGCGCGCGCCGTCGCCGGTCAGGCCCATGCCGCCTACTTCCACATCTCCGCCTCGGAGTTCGTCGAGGCGATCGTCGGCGTCGGCGCCTCGCGGGTTCGCGATCTCTTCAAACAGGCCAAGGAGGCCGCTCCGGCGATCGTCTTCATCGACGAGCTCGATGCGATCGGCCGGTCGCGCTCGGGCAACATCAGCGGCCTCTCGGGCGGCAACGACGAGCGCGAGCAGACGCTCAACCAGATCCTGACCGAGATGGACGGGTTCGAGCCGGACACCGACGTGATCGTGCTGGGGGCGACGAATCGTCCCGAGATCCTCGATCCCGCGCTGCTCCGCCCGGGTCGCTTCGATCGTCGCATCGCGGTCAACCCGCCGGACCGAAACGGGCGGGTCGCGATCCTCAGGATCCACACCCGCGACGTGGCGCTGGCGGATGACGTCGACCTCGACCGGATCGCGGCGTCGATCCCGGGCTCGACCGGCGCCGACATCGCGCTGCTGGTCAACGAGGCGGCGCTCTTTGCCGCCCGCCGCGACCACCCCAAGGTCGAGCAGCGCGACTTCACCGATGCGATCGAGAAAATCCTTCTCGGAGCCGAGCGGCAGGTGGTCATGACCGACGCGGATCGCAGGCGCACGGCCTACCACGAGTCGGGCCACGCGCTGGTCGGGATGCTCACCCCCGGCGCCGATCCGGTCAGGAAGATCTCGATCATCCCTCGCGGGCAGGCGCTCGGCGTCACGCTCTCGACTCCGGAGAGCGACCGCTACAACTACCGCCGCGAGGAACTCCTCGCGCAGATCAAGGTCGCGCTCGGCGGCCGGGCGGCGGAGAAGGTCGTCTTCGACGACCTCTCGACCGGGGCGGAGTCGGACATCCAGAACCTCACCCAGGTCGCCCGCGGCATGGTCGGACGCTGGGGGATGAGCGACGCGGTCGGGCCGATCGCGGTCACCGACGGGCGCCAGGACGGCGTCCTGCTGCCCGGCACGATGCCGGCCTCCGAGCCGACCCAGGAGCTGGTCGACAAGGAGGTCCGTCGGATCGTCGAGGAAGCCGAGGACGAGGTCGTCGAGCTCCTTCGGCACGAGCGAGACCGGCTCGAGGCGCTCGCCGCTGCGCTGCTCGAGCGGGAGACGCTCGACCAGCCCGAGGCCTACGAGGTCGCCGGCGTGCCGCCGCCCGACGAGGAGCCCGCTGAGCAGGACGCGGCCGCGAAGGCCGCGAGCTCACGGACCTGAGGCTCTACGCGCCGAGGCGATCGGCCAGGCGCTCGACGAGCCAGAGGTCGTACACGTAGCCCTGGGGGTTTCCCTTCATCTTGATCGGCCGGCGGGCGAGGATCCCGTCCGGTCCCCCCTCGACCTCGACGTCACGCCAGACGTCGGCAGACGGCGCCAGCCCGGCGAGTAGCTCTTCGACCTCGGGGGGCGCGCCCGGCTCGGCGAGGAGGCGGCCGTCGTTCTCGCGGAGCTTGAACGGCACGACCGAAGCCTGCACCTGGACCTCGTTGGCGCCACGGTCGCGCCAGGCGTTGGGAACCACCCCCATCCGCAGGGCCACGCCTCGCCCATTCCGAATCCCGCTGAATTCGGTCGCCGGCATGTCACTGGTCGTCTGCGAGATCTCGTGCTCCTCGCTCATCCCAAGTTCGGCGGTGATCGTCGCGGGAGTGTCCATCGGCCCCTCGGTCTTCAGCGCCTCCCACACGACCTCCCAGCCGAGGTCGCCGGGGTCGTCGATCTCCGCGGCGCGACCCCGCATCTCCGCCGGAGACGGCCCGGTACTTTCAGCGTCCTTCGATTTACGGCGAAAAAGCCCCAACGCACCGCCGAGTCTAGTTGCAAATGCCCTTAGGGCTGGGAGCCGCAGACCCTGAACCCGTACCGCTTGGCCAGGGCCGCCGTTTCGCGCGTTTCGGCGTTGCCCCTTTCGGCGATCGCCTCAGCCCTGGCGTCTTCGTGGCCTTCCAGCGCCGCCCCGTAGGCGCGACTCGTTCGGAACGCCGATTCGGTCGTCTGGAAGATGAGTTCGAGCTGATCGGCGTCGGCATCGGGTGGCCCGAGGGCCCGGACCCGGGCGAGGCCGGCTTCGGCCATCGTGACGATCCGTCCCAGCGTCTGAGCCAGCTCCCCGCGGGCTGCGTCCGAGGCGCTGCCGTTGTCCCTTTCCTCCTCCCTCGCCTTCCGCGCCGCCTTCTCGAGCTGCCGCCGCAGAGGTTCCTGCTTCATTTTCGAGGCTTCGCAGAACGAGTCGGCCCTGGCGATGAACTCAGCCTTGGTCAGCGACCCTTCCCTGCTCCCCGCGGTGTCGGTCGCGGAGCTCGAGGAGGAAGATGAGCCGCAGCCGGCGACTGCGATCAACACGAGGACCAAGGTCAGAGGGACGACGCGCCTCACGGCCAGGGAACCTACTCATCGCTACCGGACGATCTTCAGCTTCCGATAGCTCGTCCGTCGGGAGCCGCGGATCTCCACCGTCTCCCTGACCAGGACCTTCCTGGCGCCGGCGAGCTTGGACCTGAACTTCGCCTTCGGCACGAGCGAGACGATCGCCGACTTCCCGGCCTTCGCCTTGCCTTTGCCGACGGCGCTCTCGGCCCTGCCCTTGCGCCTCTTGGAGACCGCCTGAAGCTTGTACCGGCAGCCCTTCGGCCTGGCGTTCCTCGGGCACTTGACGCGGACTCCGGGATAGGAGACCCGCACCGTCTTGGTCTGGCTCGCCGAGGACGATCCGTCGCAGTAGGCGGTCCGCCCGGTGAAGATCATGGACGTCGAGCACCCCTCGCTGTCAGTCAAGGTCAGCGTCGCCTGGTAGGTGCCGGGCTTCGGGTACGTGTGCGTGAAGCGCGGGCCGCCGGTCGTCGCGGCCTGGCCATCCCCGAAGCTCCATGCATAGGTGGCAACGGTGCTGTCGGAGTCGCTGGAGCCCGAGGCATCGAGCGCCAGGGGCACGCCCGGTCGGGCGCGGGGCGCGGTGAAGCTGGCCACGGGCGACTGGTCGGGAACGATCGCGATTCCCCAGGGATCGGTGCCGACCCCGATCGACGCGCCCGGCATGCCGGAATGGATATCGATCGGGGTGACGCCGCTGGGGCCGGTTTCGGTGACGTAGGCCTCGCTGCCGTCCGGCGTGATCGCGATGCCGATCCCCCCGATGTGGATTTTGATCGGCGTGCCGACGACCTGGTTCGTCTGCGTGTCGATCACCGAGACGTCGCCCGATTCGTTGTTGACGACGTAGGCGAACCTGCCGTCGGGGGTGATCGCGATCCCGGCCGGTTCTTCGCCGACTTTGATCGCGGGGGGGACAACCTGATTGGACTGAGTGCTGATCACCGAGACGCTTTTCGAGCCGGCGTTGGATACGTAGGCGGTTCTGCCGTCGGGGGTGATCGCGATCCCGATCGGGAATTTGCCGACCGTGATCGGCGCGCCGACCACCTGGTTGGTCTGGGTGTTGATCACCGAGACGCTTTTGCTGCCGGAGTTGAGGGCATAGGCGAACCTGCCGTCGGGGGTGATCGCCACCGCGGCCGGTTCCGAGCCGATCGTGATCGGGGAGCCGATGACCTGGTTGGCCTGGGTGTCGATCACCGAGACGCTGTTGCCGAAGAAGGGGTGACGTAGGCGGTCTTTCCGTCCGGCGTGATCGCGATCCCATCGGGGAGCCCGGTGTCGACGATCGGCGCGCCGACCACCTGGTTGGCCTGGGTGTCGATCACCGAGATGCTGGAACCCAGGGCGCTGGTGACGTAGGCCCTTCGGCCGTCGGGGGTGATCGCGATCGCTTCGGGGAGTTCGCCGACCGGAATCGGAGAGCCGACGACCTGGTTGCTCCGGGTGTCGAAGACCGAGACGGTGTTCGAGGCGCGATTCACGACATAGGCGTCGTTGGCGAAGGCGCTTGCCGCCGGCAGGATCAGCAACATGGCCCCAAGGATCGAGGCAACCAGGTGACCGAGACGGCGCCCTCTTGCCAGCTGCCCGGCCACGGGGGCCAACTATACCCCGGACAAAGTAGGTTTCGGAGTTGGGGCCATGGAAATGAGCACGGTCGTCGACGACGTGGACTATCTGGTGGTGGGGGCCGGCGCAACCGGCCTCGCCTTCGCCGACGCGCTGGTGACCGAGGCCGATGTCCAGGTGGCGGTGGTCGACCGTCGACCCTCCCCGGGAGGCCACTGGATGGATGCGTATCCGTTCGTTCGTCTGCACACACCTTCCGCTTTCTACGGCGTGAACTCGTTGGCGCTTGGTGAGAACCGCATCGACCGGTCCGGCGAGAACGCCGGCTACTACGAGCGGGCGAACGGCGAAGAGGTCTTCGGATACTTCGCCGAGGTCGCCGCCCGGCTCGAGGAGTCGGGCCGCGTCCGCGTGCTCACCGGCGTCGAGCACCTCGGCGACGGCGAGGACGGCGAGCAGCGGGTCAGGGACCTGGGCACCGGGGAGGTTCACGAGATCGCTGTCCGTCGCCGGACTGTCGATGCTCGATATCTGGAGGCGTCGATCCCGGCGACTCACGCCGCTCCGTTTCAGGTCGCGCCGGGCGCTCGGGTCGTGCCCATCAACGAGTTGCCGGCGGCGGCGGAATCAGGCTGCTCCTACGCCGTCCTCGGGTCGG
The DNA here is from genome assembly GCA_036557525.1 of Solirubrobacterales bacterium. Lineage (GTDB taxonomy): Bacteria > Actinomycetota > Thermoleophilia > Solirubrobacterales > 70-9 > VRUE01. Next base: position 30,319 of record DATBHH010000119.1, read on the forward strand.
GCAAGACGGCCGCCGACGCGTGTACCTGGCTCCTCGACAACGATGTCGACCCGGATCGGATTCGCTGGGTCCGGCCCCGCGACGCCTGGTTCTATGACCGCCGCCACTTTCAGCCGTTGGACCAGGTCGGGGCGATCATGGAGGGGAACGCCCTGGATGTCGAGGCCGGCGCCGAGGCCGCGAATATCGACGATCTCTTCGAGCGGCTCGAGGCCTCGGGGCGGCTGACCCGCATCGACCCGACCTGGCCGGCGACGATGTTCCGCGGCACGATGCTCAGCGCCGGGGAGCTGGCGGCCCTGAGGCAGATCGAGGACGTCGTCAGGCTCGGCCGGGTGCGACGGATTGAGGCCGACAGGATCGTGCTCGAACGGGGAGAGCGGGAGACCGACGCCGACACCCTGCATGTCGACTGCACGGCGCTCGGCCTCAACAACGCCCCGGCGACGCCGATCTTCCAGCCGGGTCGGATCGTCCTCCAGCAGGTGCGCCAGCTCTCGCCCTGCTTCAACGCGGCCATGATCGGGTTCGTCGAGACCCACCGCGATGACGACGCGGAAAGGAACCGGCTCTGTCCCCCCAATCCATACCCCAGCGGCATCGAGGACTGGCCGCGAATGGTGTGCAGTACGTGGCGAGCGGAGGGGATCTGGTTGAGCGAGCTGGACCTCTCGGCATGGATCGCCGAGAGCCGGCTGAACCTGCTGGGTGCGCTTCCCGACCACGCGGCGGAGCCGTGCGTCCAGGACGCGGTCAGGCGATATCTCACCCACGTCGGCCCGGCGGTCGAGCGACTGAGCGAGTGGGATGGAGCGCTCGTTCAGGGCGTTGTTGACCGGTCAGGGAACTGAACGTCGCCTCAGGCCCCCAAGCCACCCAGAACCGCGAACGGGTTCGGCGGGCGCTCGGCATAGGCCGCCGCCCACGTGCCCTCGACCGTGATCCGGCTACCGGTCGGGGCCTCGTTCTCGATCCGCTCGGCGAGCGCCTTGGCGCTGTCCTCGTCGCCGGCGCCGATCAGCAGGTACCTCCAACGGTGAACCGTGGGAAGGCCCTCGCGCCGGAGCTGCTCGGAGAGCCCCACCGCGTCGTGGTGGGAGGGGAGGTCGACTCTCACCTCGAATTCGGGGTGCCCACTCCTCGCTGTCTCCTCGCGCTCGCGCGCCATCAGCGCTTCGCGCTCGGCGAGCCGGGCGGCTTCGTCGCCCGGCAGCGGCCTGTCGGGGTCCTCCCATTCCTCCGCGATCGGGTGCCAGCGGCGGAAGTCGACCTCGAGCTGCCATCCGTGCCCCCGCGCGTCCTCCTCGATCGCATCTCGGGCCTGCTCGGCCTGCTCGCGGGTGCCGGCGTACAGGAACACCCGGGCACCGTCTCGGGTGACGATGACGCGGTCGTGAAACGCGGTGCTCAGGTCGTGCTCGAGCTGCTGCGCGGCGAGGCGCTCGGTCAGGCTTCGGGCATGGTTCTCCTCGCGTAGATCGACCTGAAGCCTCCAGTCGTCATTCATCTGATCGATCTCGTACCCTCGCCGCTCCCGGCGCAACCCTACTCGGCTCTCGTTCATTCGTCTGGCTTTTTGAATCGGCTGATCGGCTGAGCTAGGCTCGTCGCGATGGGTCACCGACGGTGTACTCCTCCGGCAAGGACGATCGGCCGGTGGCCACGCCGCTGACCTTCACCTATACGGCCGGAAAAACGGACCTCCTCGACAAGAGCAAGGAGGGGGAAGCCTTCACGGCGGTCAGCGACACGCTCGCCGTCGATGATCCGAATGCGGTCACCCGGGTTTTCATGCACGGGAACAGCGACGTCGTCGCGAAGCAGGGTGGGACGGATGTGAGCGGCAACTGGGCTGTCTTCCGGATGAAGAGGATCTGGCAGCGGCCCCTCAGCTCCACCCCCACCCCCACCGACCCGATCGGTGGCCCAACCGGAGCGGCGTACGAAGAGGCGACAGGGTCGCAGAAGATGTACACCGACAGCACCGAGAAGCCGGCCGGGGACTGGGTCGACTGCGTCGGCTGGATCCTGCCCAGGCGGGTGGATTACTACGAGCGGTCGCTGCACGAGTTCGGGGTCGGCGCCCAGGACCCCGTGACGCGCAAGGTCCGCGACGACTCCGGTGGGTTCTACGTGGTCGTGATCATCGACCTCTCGCCCCAGTGGTACCGCGTCCGGATGTCCAAAGCGGTGACCCTCACCAGCACAGAATGGAAGGCGGCGCGCGGCCTCGGCGGGACGAGCCCGATACCGGCGACGACGCCATTCAAGACCGAGGCGGCGACCGGCCCGCAGGCGGTCGCCTGGGCCTGGAACAGCGACTGGCAGTCGTGGGGCACCTACAACAACCAGCTGCCGCTCCCGGAACCCGAACCATGAACCCGAACCGAAGCGAGGACATCGTGCCGCCCGGCCTGACCGCAGCCGATATGGGCGAGTCGACTTCGACCACTCTTGGTGGGGCCCTGAACGACGAATGGGCGCTGATCTCCTACCTCACGCAGCCGCTGCTGGTGAACTCGCGCCAGGACTACGTCGTGATCACGTCGGCCGACAGCGTCCCGGTTTCCACCGGCCACATCACGCCCGACCTCAACTACCGCTGGACCGTCACAAACACCACGAGCAGGTGGATCCTTCACCAGGAGGAGAGCGAGGAAGGGGTGTTCAACTGGACCCCCAGGGGCCCGGGAGGGCACGAGGTCAAGGTCGTGGTGACCTCGGGGGACGACGAAGTGGTGACGCTGTCGCTGACCCAGCAGGTGCAGGAACCGCCCACCCAGTGGCAGCAGGTCGAAGCCCAGCTCGAAGCGAACAGCGCCCCCGCGAGCCAGCTCTTCGCGATGCGCGAGATCTGCCTCGAGCTGCACGACTACATCGTCGCCGCGGCGGAAACCACCGGGGCGAACGGCGTTCCGCCGCTATTCGTCGCCGCGGTGATGTTCATGGAGGCCTGGGGACGGCCGAAGGACGGCAGCCCGGGGGCTGACGCGATCAGGCGCAAGCTGGCCGGCGAGTCGGGATACTGGCCGCGGCGCGACGCCGCCTGGGAGAAGCTGCAGCGCTTCCTCGGCGAGAAGAAGTACCACCTCCACCTCCACGACATCCGCGAGGTCGAGCTCGACCTGGTGCGCGAGTTCCTCAACGAGATCAATCCGGTGGACCGCGCGTTCATGGGCGCGAAGTCCCTCGGGGTCGGCCAGATCGCGATGACCACTACGGCGATGATCACCGGCGACACCACCTGGACCGAGCTGAGCGAGACGAATCGCAAGCAGCTGCTCGAACAGATCGAAGGTGCCTGGAGCGATCTCGGCTTCGAGACCAAGGTGGACATCTTCAACGCGCTGCGGTTCCCGAAGCAGAACGCCTGGGTCGCGGCGAACCTGCTGGCGAAGATCAAGAACCGCTCGCACCGGTTCCCGAGCGTCACCTCGCAGGCGATGCTGAGCGACTCGCCGGCGGTCGACATCACCGCCACCGAGTACAACCGCGGCGCCTACGACACCCCGCTCGCCGACATGAAGGGGAACAGCAACGGCCGTCGCGCCAAGCAGTACGTCCTCTCAAGCCCCAACCAGATCGGCCTCGAGCAGTTCTTCTGATGGCAGCGGAAGAAACGATCACTCCCACCGGCCAGGCCGCGCTGCTGCGCGAGCTCGGCATCCTGATCGCCCCGCTCGAGGACCTCCAATCCGGGATGGCGGCCGCCGAGCTGGTGCGGGAGCTGGGCTACGACTTCCCGCCGGCGACGGCGTTCCCGGTCGACTTCACCTCGCTGCTGGAAGACGTCGAGCAGGTCGGTGAGGACGTCGTCGCCCTCGAGCAGGCGAGCGACGAAGACGAACAGCTCGAAGCCGCGATCCAGCTCGCGGTCGACCTCGTCCCCCTGATCGAGGCGATCGTCAAGCTCGAGCAGGACCTGGAGGACGGGCTGGCGGCGTTGCAGGCGCTCGTCACCAAGAGCGACATCACGACCGAGCTGCCGGTCCGTCTCCTCGACTACCTCGTGATCCGCTACCTGGTCGAGCGCGCCGGCCCGACCTTCGACCTGCTGCTGCTCGCCGGCCTCGTGGACTTCGTCCACCAGGAGGCGGACGAGGAAAAATTCAAGCTCGAGGCGCTGCTCCCGAAGGTCTACTGGGAGCGCCTGCCGAAGCTCTTCACCTCGCCGAGCGCGCTGCTGGACGAAGCCTACGACTGGTCGACGAACTTCAACGCCGACCTGATGGTCGTGCGGCTGGCGGGCGCGGCCAGGCGCCTCGGCCTCCCGGTCGGGACCGCACCTCAAAGCGAAGCGCTCACCACGGCCCTCGGTCGTCCCGAGGACAGCCACGAGCTCCGCCTCGCCCTGCTCCAGGCGGGGCGGCTGGTCCCGGTCGCAGGCTATGGCGAGGTCGGGCTGCGCGCGTTCGCCCTGCCGCCCACCGGCAACCTTGCTCCCGGCATCGCGGTGATGCCCTACGCGGCGGGCGGCGCGGCGGTGACCGGTCAGATCGGGTCCTGGGGCGTCGAGCTCGACACGACGCTGGACCTCTCGGGCGGAGTCGCGGCGATCATCAGGCCGCCGAAGTCCCTCGAGGTCAAAACCGACCTGCTGGGCACGCCGGGCACCACGACCAGCGCGACGCTGGGGCTGAAGGTGAGCCGCAAGAGCGACTCGCCGGAAGGGATGATCCTGCTCGGCTCGCCGGGCGCCACCCGGATCTCGGTCGGGGAACTGGGGCTCGGCTTCGCCACCTCGCTCGGGACCGAAAACGAGGTGGTGCTGGAGGTCAGCATCGTCGACCTGCTGATCCTCGTCGTGGCGGGCGACGGCGACGGCTTCCTGCAGCGGATGCTGCCCGGCGACGGCATCAAAGCGCAGGCCTCGCTCGATGCTTCCTATTCGAGCCTGCACGGGCTGAAGGTCAAGGGCAGCGGCAGCCTCGAAGTCGACCTTCCGATCGGTCTCGAGATCGCGGGGATCATCCGGATCGACGACCTGATCGTCGCGCTCGGCTTCACCGAATCCGAGCTCAACATGTCGCTGGCCGTCAACGGAGGGCTCTCGATCGGACCGGTCGCCGCCAGCGTCGAGGGCATCGGAATCCGGGCCGGGCTCGAGCCGAAGGACGACCGCAGCGGCAACGCCGGGCCGCTCGCCGTGCACGTCGGTTTCAAGCCCCCGACCGGCCTCGGGGCCTCCGTCGATGCCGGTCCCGTGACCGGCGGCGGCTTCCTCTTCTTCGACGACGTCAAAGAGGAATACGGCGGCGGGATCGAGCTCGGGTTCCAGGCCTTCCACATCACCGCGATCGGCCTGCTCACGACGAAGATGCCCGACGGCTCCAAGGGCTTCTCGCTGATCGTCGTGATCGCGGCGGAATTCAACCCGATCCAGCTCGGCTACGGGTTCACGCTCAACGGGGTCGGCGGCCTGGTCGGGATCCACCGCGGGATCAACGTCGACTACCTGCGGACGGGACTGAAGGACGGCACCCTCGACTCGGTCCGGTTCCCGCACGACGTGGCGGCGAACGCCCCCAAGATCCTCGGCGACCTCCGCAACTCGTTCCCGGTTCAGGAGAACCAATACGTGTTCGGGCCGATGGTGAGGATCGGCTGGGGCGCGTCGATGATCAGCCTCGACATCGGGCTCGTCCTCGAGCTGCCCTCGCCGATCCGCCTGCTGATCATCGGCACCCTGAAACTGATGGTGCCCCCCGTCGACGAAGAGGCGGTGCTGAGGCTCCAGCTCGACCTGCTCGGGGTGATCGACTTCGACAAGGGCGAGGTCTCCTTCGACGGCTCGCTGCGGAACTCGCGCGTCGCCGCCTTCCCGATCAGCGGCGACATGGCGATGCGGCTGTCGGTCGGCTCCGAGCCGACCTTCGGGCTCTCGGCGGGCGGATTCCACCCGAGCTTCCCGGTGCCGCCGAACTTCCCGCAACTCGACCGGCTGGCGATAGCGATCATGGACGGCGAGAACCCCCGCCTGCGTCTCGAGGCCTACAAAGCCCTGACCGCCAACTCGTTCCAGATGGGGGCGCGGCTCGACCTCTTCGTGCAGAAGGACCTCGGCACGCTCGGCGACTTCACTGTCCAGGGATACCTCGGCTTCGACGCTCTGGTCAAGTTCTCCCCGTTCTCGTTCGTCGTCGAAATGGGCGGCCAGTTCAGCGTCAAGCGCAACGGCGACGAGTTCGCGGCGGTCGGCGTCGAGGTGACCCTGAGCGGGCCGCAGCCGTGGCACGCGGTCGGCAGCGCCTCGTTCAAGGTGATGGGCTTCTCGGCCTCGGTCGGCTTCGACCTGACGGTGGGCGAGCCACCGCCGCCGTTCGCGATCGCCCCGGTCGATCCGCTGGGGCTGCTGCTTGCGGCGCTCGAGGACAAGGCCAACTGGAGCGCAAACCCGCTCGACGACGTTCATGCCGTGGTGGCGATCCGCGACCAGGCGCCGAGCGAAGACGTCGTCGTCCATCCCCTCGGCAGCCTCACCATGAGGCAGCGGGTGGTGCCGCTCGACTTTCAGCTCGAGGTCTACGGCCAGGCCGAGATCGCCGGCGGACGCTTCTCATTCGGCATCGAGGCGATCACGATCGGCGACGACGAACCGCCGAGAGGCGAACTGCGCGACCAGTTCGCCCCGGGCGACTTCCTGCGGCTCACCGACGAGGAGAAGCTGGCCCGGCCCTCGTTCGAGAAGTACCGGGCCGGGTACAGCGTCGGCTCGGCGGGGCTGGAGGCGGGCGCGCGGGCGCAGGCCAACTTCGGCTACCGCCAGTACGTGATCGACGACCCCGATGAGGAGCCGCGGGAGCTTGCCGCGACCGGGAAGGTCTCCCCCACCGCCCTCGCGAGCCTCGCCCGCAGCGGCGCGTCGGTCCGCTCGAGCGGACAGGCGCGCTACGCGGGCACGAACGCGCCGGTGAGCGTCGGCGACGTCCCCTACGCCGTGGCCCGCAGGGACACCCTCGGCGCGGACACGAGCGTCGAGCCCACCGGGGACACCTACGCGGAGACGGAGACCGCCCGGCGCTCGGCCGACGACCCCGACTCGCTCCAGGTCGTGGGAGCGCACGAGGTCGTCTGATGGTCGACACCAGCCAGGCCGTCCACTCGCATTTCTCATACGCCCGCGGGGGCGTGCTGCGCGGGGTGACCGACAGCTTCGAAGAGACGCTGCCCGCCCGCGCCGAGCTGAGCGTCGACGTCCAGCTCGCCGACGGCGCCGGCTCCGCCTCGCCGAACGTGTTCGTCTACGGCCCCGGCGACGTCAGGATGCTCGACGAAAACCAGGTCGCGCGTTTCGAGCCGAAGCGCGGCGCGAACGACTGGACGCCGAGCTGGTTCCCGATGATCGAGTTCGGGCGGCCGGATCTGCCCTGGCTGTTCTCGCCCTACGCCCCGGAGACCGACCGGCTGCGACCGTGGTGCGTGCTGGTGGTGGTAGAGCTGCGCGAAGGAGTGACGTACGAGGAGAGCCGGCCGCCGAGTCAGCGCCCGGCGCTCACGGTCGAGGGCCCCGCAAGCGGAAACGACCCGCGGACGGTGCCGGACATCGAGCTTCCCGACCTCGAGGAGAGCTGGGCCTGGGGGCACGTGCATGCGTCCGGCGACCTTGCCGCCAGCGACCTCGACGAAGCGAGCGAGGCCCACCCCGAGCTGGTGGTCAGCCGGCTGGTGAGCCCGCGGCGCCTCCACCCGGGCCGCCGCTACCGCGCCTGCCTCGTTCCCGCCTTCGAGGCGGGGCGGGCCGCGGGCCTGGAAGAGAAGCAGATCGACGACACGCTGGCCCCGGCGTGGACGGCCGGGCAGGAATCGGTGACACTGCCGGTCTTCTACTCCTGGGAGTTCGGCACCGGCCTCGAAGGCGACTTCGCCAGCCTCGCCCGGCTGCTCGAGCCGGTCCCCTCGCCGGCCGGCGTCGGCGCCCAGGCGATGGACGCGACCCAGCCGGGGGGCGGCCTGCCGTCGGCCGGCGCGGTCGGTGGCCTCCAGGGCGCCCTCCAGGCGCCGGGTGCCGACCTCGGCGACGGTCCGACCTCGGCCTTCGTCGCCGGGCTGCGGGCGCTCCTCAATGCGGGCCAGCCGATGTCCGGCCGGCCGCCGCAGGCGCTGGAGCTGCCGCCGCCGATCTACGGCAGGTGGCCGGCAGCCGTCACCGGCCTGCCGGCCACGAAAGGCAGGCTGCGTCCGTGGATCGCGGAGCTCAACCTCGACCCGCGCCACCGCGCCGCCGCCGCACTCGGCACTCTCGTCGTGCAGCGCCACCAGGAGCAGCTTATGGCCTCCGCCTGGGCGCAGGTGGGCCCGATCGACCTCGCGAACCAGGTCCTCCGCCAGGCGCAGCTCGCCCGGCAGGCGGCCCGATCGACCTACGCGACGCGGTTTCTCCCGCTCTCGGCGCCGGCGATGCTCCTGCTCGGCGCCCCGGCGCTGGCTCGCGTGCAGGGCGGTGGCGGCGCGTCGACGACGCTCTCCGCCCAGACCCGGAAGACGCGCCTTGCGCCGGCGCTCTCACCCGCCTTCCGCCGCGTCGGTCGGCGCCGCGGCCCGGTCGCGAGGCGAGCGGGCTCGCGCGGCCGCTGGCCGGAGAGCCTGGTGGAGCGGCTGAACAAGGACCCACGGGTGGCCGTGCCTCGGCGCAAGAAGCCCGACGGCACCGAAACCGCGGCCGTCGCCGGCGTCGAGGGGGCGACGATCGCGCAGGGAGATCTCTCGAACCTTCACCTCGACGGACCGATGCAGAGGCAGACCTTCCAGCAGGTGGCGGTGACGCTCCAGGGTGAAATCGACGGCTGGACTGCGCGCGCCGACCCCCCGGCACGGCCGGGGCTCGACCTGCCGGGAACCAGGACAACGCTGGTCAGGGCGCTCGACCCGGAGAAGACTCTGCCGGCACGCATCGCGACGCGGGTGAAGGTGCCGCAGGAACGCGGCTGGAATCCGGAAGACCCGCTCGAGGGGATCATGGCGGCGCCCGAATTCCCGACGCCGATGGTCACCGCACTCCGCGAAATGTCCCAGGACTACGTGATGCCCGGCCTCGCCAACCTGCCGCAGAACTCGGTGACGGTGCTGGAAGCGAACAACCGCTTCATCAACAGCTTCATGATCGGGCTCAACCACGAGATGAGCCGCGAGCTCCTCTGGCGCGAGTACCCGACCGACCAGCGAGGCACCTACTTCCGCCAGTTCTGGGACCCGAGCACCCGGGTCCCGCCGCCGGGCGAGACCTCGCCCCCGGACCTGCACGACCTCAGCCCGATCGACACCTGGGCCCGCCTCCGCCGCCTCGACAAGGGCGAGGGCGCGGCTCAGACCGGGAAGCTGGTGCTCGTCGTCCGCGGGCAGCTCCTGCGCCGGTTCGAGGCCGACGTGCTCGCGATCGAAGCGACCAAAGCGACCAAAGGCACCCCGCGCGGGCTGGGCAGCGCCGAAAAATGGCCGGTCTTCGAGGGGCGGCTCGACCCGGACCTCAACTTCTTCGGCTTCGACCTCTCCCGCACCGAGGCGAAGACAGGCGGAAGCGACGGGGCCGGGTGGTTCTTCGTCCTCCAGCAGCATCCGACCAAACCCCACTATGGGCTCGAGGAGGAGGAGCCGGGCACCGCCAACGTGCCGGGAGGCCACCCGGCGAGCTGGGCGGACCTCTCCTGGGCGCACCTCTGCGCCACCCAGGACGACCTCGACCGGCTCTCCTATGCGCCGGCGGCGCCGCCGGCGAGCGCGACGCCGGCGAGTACGACGGGGCCGGCCTGGGGAACGGACTCGGCGCAGGCGGCGGCGGTCGCCCTGCGAGTGCCGGTGCGAATCGCGATCCACGCCACGGACGTGCTGCCGTGAGCCCGGTCGTCTCAGATCCCGATCCGGTTCTGCGCCTGCGCGAGGAGATCGGCAAGCTCGAGCTGACGCTCGAGAAGACCAGGAACCAAAAGCAGCGCGACCAGATCGAAAAGCAGCTCTCGGGCCTGCGCAACGAACTGCTCGCCGCCGGCTTCGAGGAACTCGACGACGCCGAGGTCGCGAAGCTTGCCGCCGACCTGCCGCTGACCCTGCTTCCGGTCCGGATCGAGACGCGCTTTGCGAGGGGCGGCGCCGGCACCGAGCTGCTGGTCAGGATCTATCCCGATCAGCTCCACCAGGACACCCACGAGCCCGAGCTGACCGACGCGGAGATCGAGTGGGGCCGCCACTTCTGGGAGCAGCGCTGGCGGGCAGGCGGGGACGGGGAGCTGGAGGCTGCGGCCTGGGCGCAGCTGGCGGCCCGGTTCAGCGCCGCCCGGGCTGCCTGGGTGGCGCGCGCGCTGCGCCCGAGCAACCCGGACGATCGTCCGGCGGCGCCGCCGGCGGAAGACGAGAAGCTGGAACCGGGGCCGAGCTGGCCGAAAGTCGATCGGCGCGAGTCGGCCTGGACCCGGGCGCCGCGGGCCCGGCTCCTACCCGACCGGTTCGTCGCCATCGGCTATCGCGGTGGAGCGAGGCTCTTCGTCCACTGGGGCGAGCCGATCGGGAAGGACCCGGCCGTCGGCCCGGCTCCGGAGGCCAAAGCGGTGGATTTCCACGGGCTGAAGACCGACGAGGAGATGGTCTGGATGCTCGACTTCGAGCGGGCGCTGTCGATCGGGATGGCGCTCCGGATCGCAAGGCCGGGCAGCCTCGACAAGGGCCTCGACCGGCTGCTGGTACTCGGCGTCCGGGCCTCCTCGAAGGGCAAGGCCGGCGACGACCTCGCAAACCTGCTGCTCGCCCACCAGTACACGGACGGGCTCGGGCTCGTCGCTCCGGCGACGCCGACCAACAACGCCGACGGCGGGACGCGCGCGGGCTACGCCGCCCGAGCCAGGGCCGAACCCGTCGGCTGGTTGGGCGACGATCCCTCGACGGCGGCTCCGAGAGCCGGCAGCGACGGGGCGCTGCTCGGTGGCGCCCTCGGAATCGACCCCGAGGCCCTCGTCGACGTCGACGGCGCCGGCGGCGCGGAATCGTCGCGCGCCGGGCTGATGCAGGCCGTGCTCTGGCCCGGCTCGGGCGGCTACGCCCTGCAGCAGCTCTTCGCCGGAGCTCTCAGCCCGGCTGAGCAGGAACAGCTGGCCGACCACGTCGAACGGTACGTCCGTCCGGGCGGGCCCCTGCCCGTGGTCCGGATGGGAACCCAGCCCTACGGCGTGCTGCCGGTGGCGCCGCCGCCAACGCTCCTTGGCGCGAAAGCGGGCGCCGGCATCCAGCTCGCCGTCGCCGTGCTGGAGGCGCTGCGGCCGCTCTGGCTCGACTCGACGAGCAGGGTTCCGCGCGTCCCCAGCGCCGACCCCGACGGGGACCTGCTGGCGCTGCTCGGCTCGGACGCGCGCTCGACCGCCTATGCCTTGCGCCCGCTGCTCGGACCGCAGTACCTCGACGGGTTGATCTCGCTCTCGGGCGCCGCCGATCCGGCCGCCGAGCGAGCCGATCTCCAGGCGCGCTCGGCCCACCTCGTCTCCGTCTTCCAGTCGCTCGGGCTCGCCTCCGCGCCGCCGATCACCCGGTCCTTCTACTCGGAGGGCTCGGCGCTGCTGCGGGCGCCGGTCGTGCAGGAGGCGCCGCTCTCGGACACCGAGGAACTCGAGGACGGCTACCTGGCCTGGCTGCTCAAGGCCGGCTTCGCGGACGTGGTCGCGGGGCAGGACAAACAGGCCAGGCCGTTCGGCGACCGGCGGCGGCCGCTGCTCTGGCTCGTGGCCCGGGCGGCGCTGCTGGAGGCGCTCGCGGCGCAGGCCTTCGCCGTCCTCGAAGCCGAGCAGCCGCCCCCCGTGTCGCCGGCGGACCTGCTCGAGCCGGAGCTGGTCACACCCTCGGTGAAGACGCCGCTCTGGCGGCTGCGCCGGAAACCGGCGGGCGGCGGCGGCCAGCTCGGCGACGCCCTCTGGCCGCAGCCCGACCGAGCGCTGGGCAGGCCGGCGACCCGCATCAACCGCTACGGCACCCAGCTCAGGCAGCTCAGCCGGCTCCCCTCGGCGACGCTCGACCGCCTCTTCCGCGAGACCCTCGATCTGCATGGGCACCGGCTCGACGCCTGGATCACCTCGCTCGCGACGCGGCGGCTCGGCGAAATGCGCTCGAAGCAGCCGCAGGGGCTGCACGTGGGCGCCTTCGGCTGGGTCGAGGACCTCGAGCCCGCCGGAAGGCCGATCACGCTGCCCTCGAGGAAACCGGTGAAGCCGACCTCGTCGGCCGGCTGGGTGCACACCCCCTCGCCCGCCCACGCCGCGACCGCGGCGATCCTCCGCAGCGGCCAGCTCTCGCACGCCGGGCAGAGCGCGGGGAAGCTCCTCGGAGTCGACGTCTCCTCGCGCCGGGTCCGCGAGGTCGACGACCTGTTCGATGGAATCCGGCAGGGGCAGAGCCTCGGCGCGATGCTGGGCTACCGCTTCGAGCGGGCGCTTCACGACGTCACCAGCCCCCGGCTCGACGGCTACCTCGACCCCCTCCGCGCCTTCGCGCCGCAGACCGCGGGCAAGCTCCTGCCGGCCGCCGACGGGGGCTCGGCCCGGGGCGTCCTCGACGGAATGGCGCTGCTCCGCCGCCGGGACGCGATCCCGTGGGGCAGCGGCGGCCTGCCCGCGAGCGGCAGCGCCGCCCGAGGGGCGATCGACGCGCTGATCGACGGCCTCGCCGACCTGGCCGACGCGGTCAGCGACGTGGCGCTCGGCGAGAGCGTCTACCACGCGGTGCAGGGCAACCCGCTGCGGGCCGGCGCCAGCCTCGAGGCGCTCGACCGCGGCGAGGCTCCGCCGCCCGAGCTGGAGTTCGCGCATCCGCGGCGAAGCGGCCTCGGCCTGACCCACCGGGTCGGAATCCTGCGCTCGGCGACGTCTGCCGATCCCTTCGCGGGTCGTCAGGCATGGAGTCCGCCCGACGGGCAGAGCGCCGGCCCTCGGACGACCGCCGAGCCGGTGCTGAGCGGGATCTGCGCCGAGCTCCTGCCGAGGCCCGGGAGCGTGAAATGGCAGGCGCACTACCGCTCGACCGACCCCGAGACGGCCTCGCGCTGGGAGACGTTCACGCTGCGCGACCTGCGGATCCAGCCCCTCGACGTGATCTACGAGGCGACGCCGGGGGATCAGGCGGGCGGCGGCTCGCTCGAGGCCCGGGCCCTGAACGCGGCGCGCGCGGCGCGCCCGGGCTTCCCGGGGGAGATCGTCCTCGTCCTCGACCGCGACCCGGCCTGGGGGGCCAACGTCTTCACCCTGCCCGAGCTCTCCGAGATCGCGGCGGCGACCCGGGCGCTGATCGTCGACGGCCGGGCCCTCGACGCGCGCGACTTCGCCTCGCCGATGGCGGGGGCCGAGCCGTCGGTGCGGGCGGACCGGCTCGATGCCGATCGCGTCCAGCCGTGCGTCTCGGCCCTCGAAACGGCGATCGAGGAGCTGGCCGGTGCGAACGGGGCGGCGGAGCTGAGCGAAGCGCTGCTCGCCGCCGCGGCCTTCGGCATCCCCGGCGCCGTCCCGGAATCCGAGGACGAGGCCGAGCTGCAGGCACAGGCCGACCGGGTGCACGAGCTGGCCAACACCCGCAAGGGGGAAGCCGACCACATCCTCTCCGGCCTCGACACGGCCGCCCCCGACGCGGTTAGGAGGCTGTCGGAGGCTGTTTCGACGCTGCTGGGCCAGGCGTTCCGCGTGCTGCCGCCCTTCGACCCCCCCGCCGGGCTCAGCTTCGCGGAAACCGACAGGCTGCTCGACGAAGTCCCCCATGCGGTCGAGAACTGGCTCGGGCGGATCGGGCGGGTGCGCGCGGGCGTGGCGCGGCTCGAGGAGGCGTTCCTGCTCGCCACCGCCGGACAGCCGCTTTCGCGGCGTGGAGCGGGCGGAGGCTTCGCCGTCGCCCAGTACCCCGCCCCCGAGCCCGGCGAGCGCTGGGCCGGGCTGCCGGGCAAACCGGGCGAGGGGCCGAAGGCGGGGAGAACCTCGCTGGTCGTCGAGGGCGGCGGGGATGTGGACCTCTCGGGCCCGGTGTCGGGCCTGTTCGTAGACGAGTGGGTGGAGGTCGTCCCCAGCGGGGCGGAGACGACGGCGGTGGCGTTCGGATATGACGCGCCCGGGAGCTGCCCTCCGCAGTCGATCCTCCTGGGTGTCCCCCCCGCCGACGCCGCGACCTGGAGCGTGGAAGCCGTCGAGGCCATCGCCCTGGAGGCGCTCGAGCTGGCGAAGGTCAGGATGGTCGATCCGGACTCGCTCGGAAAGATCGGCCACTTCCTCCCCGCGCTGTTCTTCGCCTACAATGAGCCCCGGGAGACCCTCTCAACCGACCTTCCGAAGGCGACCGCGCCGTGAGCTCGATCACGACCTGGAACCGGATCGAGCCGCGGACGCGGGACGCCTCGCTGCCGGGGCTCGAGGCGCGGGTGGCGGACCCGCTCTGGCTGCTTGGGCGCCAGTGGCAGGCGGCGGAGTTCCAGGCTGAGGACGCGGGCTCGCCCGCCGTCGTCCGGCTGCAGGCGGACGTCGGCCGGATCAGCCGCTTCGCGCCGGGGAGCCCGCCGTCCGCGGTCACGGGCGAGGCCTACGACCCGAGCGGCCAACCGCTCGAGACCGTGGTCGAGCGCGAGCCGGCGCTCGCGGCCGGCGAGCGGAACGCCCGCCTGGCCGCCGAGTCGGGGCTGGCGTTCTGGCGCCGGCTCGACGAGGTGGGTCTGGCCCACCGCCGCGAGGACTATCTGCTCGATTGGGGGCTCGAGCGACCGACGCGCGAGGCTCGCGCCGCCCTCGACGGGGCCACGGCCCGGATCGTCGAGACGCTCGCCGAGAGGGTTCCCGACGGGATCGCTCTCCGCGACGCGATCCTCGAAGTGCGGGCCGAAGGCGGCGACCTGCCCGCCGAGCCGCGCTTCGACGACCCCGCGGAGCGCAAACTGGCGCGGCGGGCGGCCGACGCATTCCTCACCTGGTGGGATGCGCTCGATGCCGGCGCGGACTCCGTCGCGGGTGAATCGACCTGGGCGCCGGACAGGCTCGAGTACCGCTTCAGCGTCTCCGGGATGCTCGACGGCAAAGAGCTCGTGATGAGGGCCGCGGAATACCGAGGTGACGGCGTCGATTGGTCGACCTTCGACCTCGAGTCGGGCGCCGGGGCCAGTCTGATGGCCGGCGGCGCCGACCCCGACTCCACCCGGCTCGAAAAGTCGACGATCCCCGCCCCCGCGACCTATCGCGGGATGCCCGCGCCGAGGTGGTGGGAGTTCGAGGACGCCGAAGTCCATTACGGGGCGGCGGACGCCGGCAAGGAGGACCTCGCCCGGATGCTGTTCATGGAGTTCGCGCTGGTCTACGGCAACGACTTCTTCGTGATCCCGGTCGAGCTCGAGCTCGGCGCGATCTGCCAGATCGACCGCCTCGAGGTGCTGGACGCATTCGGTGGGCTTTGGTCGATCCCGTCGGTCGAGCAGGCGGATGGGGCCGGCGGGCAGTTCCACATGTTCCGCCTCGAGGGCGCCACGGCCGCCCGCAGCCCGTTCGTGCTCGCGCCGTCGCCGGCGGCCAGTCTCAGCGGGGAGGCGCTGGAGGAGGTGGCCTTCGGCCGTGACGAGATGGCGAACATGGCCTGGGCGGTCGAGCGCGTCGTGGTCGGGCCGGCGGGTCGACCGATCCGGCGGATCGAGTCCGAGAAGGAGCTCCGACAGCGCGAGCTTCAGGCCGAAATCGAGGCTGGCACGGCCGAGAACCGGCGCTCCGACGAGCCGCTTCGCTATCGGATCGTCGAGCAGCCGCCGGCCTCCTGGCTGCCGCTGGTGCCGGTGAAGTCGGGAGTCGACCAGATCGAACTCGAGGTGAGGACGCTGCCCGATGCCCAGGAACCACCCCGGCCCCTCCTCCCCCAGGGCCGGATCGTGCGGGTCGGCGACCTGATCCGCGAGGAGGAGGTGCCGCGGCGGGGGCTCACGCTCACTCGCTCATATCAGTACGTGCGCTGGCAGAACGGGGAGTCCCTGCTCTGGATCGGCCGCGACCGCCGCCTCGGCCAGGACGAGGGCACGAGCGGGCTGCGCTACGACGTGGCGGAGTAACGGCACCTCGAAACGCCCAGCTCGTTTTCACTGCTCCGGACCGGCGGGTTCGAAGTCCGGGCCCTAGGTCGACTCGTCATCGTCGATTCGAATTCCGGCCGCGTGGTATTGCTTGATCAGCATCTCGCGCATCGCCGGGTCGGTGACGTAGGCGAGTGCACGCTTCGCGTTCTCAACCATCATCTCCGCAGCCGGCCCTGCCGGAGCTCCTCCGGCGCCGGCCGGATTGGCGCCCGCATTCTTAGCGGCCTCCATCATCTGCTCCTGCATCTGGTGCGCCTGGCTCAGCAGTGCCCTCTGCCCCTGCATCGCGTCGTCCATTCGCTGCGCGACCTGGCTCTCAAGCGACGGGACCTCGTCCCAGAGGATCTCGATGTCGGTCGGGTCGGTCGTCGAAACCAGTGCGGGCAGCCCCGCGCCGGCAAGGTCGACCCGGCCACGGGGTGCTTTGAGGCCCGCCATGGTGACGGCATAGGGAGCCATGCCGGGGATGTTGACCGCGACCACCGCCTTTCTCTTGCCCCAGGAGCTCATGGCGGCCCGTTGACGCTGGCGTCGAACCCTTCCGCGCTTGAGGTATCGCCGCTGCTGGTGGCGGTTGCGATCACGACCACGGCCCTCTGCTTGCCGGGCGGCGCCGGCTTCTGCGCCGCCTCTCTGACCGCCTCCCGTAGGCGATCCTGGGGATCCCCGTTGGTACTGACCGCGATGCCGCCGGTCAAGCCGCGGCGCCCCACCCCGACGGCCGGACCCGAGACCCCGGCCGACTCGAGCGCAGCGGCGATCCGACCCCGAGTGGCCACCGGGTCCGCGAGGGTCGGGTCGTTCGCCGCGACCCGCTCCTCGATGCTCGGAATGGCGTCCCATTCGACCTCGAAGCGCTCCGGCCGGCTGGGATCGAGCGAGACCGGGATCTCCATCCCGCGGACGAGCCACCGATCCTCGGTCAGCTTGAAATCGCGGGCGACGCAGATCGGCCCGTCAGGCCCGTCGTCGATCAGGATCGTCACGGTGCCCTTGGCGGAGCTTCCCCACAGCGCCCGGCCGGAAACAGGTGGGTCCGCGTCGATGACGAGCGCCGTCGCGCGCAGACCTGGCGCGTTTCCCCTGGGGCGCTGTCGACCGAGGGCCATGTGGGCCGAGTCTAGCGCCGGGTTTTAAGGAACCCGATTGGATTGGACGCATCACCAGAGCCAGGTGCGATCGTCCATTACGCTTCGTCCATGAGCTCTCCCGCGACGCTTCTCATGTGGTTTCAGCTGCGCTCGCCGGAGCTGGCCGAGGAGTTTGAGCAACTGATGACGGGGGATCGCGACATCGTCCGCGGGTCTTTGGATTCGGTCTCCGATTGGCGCCTTACTCGGCCGGCGGATGTACCCGGACAGTCGATCGAACAAGCCGATTACGTGCTGATTGCGGAGATCGTCGGAGTTGAACGTTTCGAGCAACAGGCGAGCGAGCACGTCCAACGCCTGCAGGACGACCTGGAGCATCTCGTCTCGAGCCGGGGGATGCTGATCTTGCGTTCCGCCCTCTGAAGACGCGTCACGGCCGTAGCCAGCCGGAAGGCCGCTTCGAATCCCGCGGCTTCGCCGCGGCGACTGCGACCCAGGTCCCCATCGACAGCCGCGGACGGATCGCCCGAGCGAAACGGGCTTGCCTTTGCCCGCTTCCTCAGCGGCAGCCGCTGAGGTGGCGACCCGAGGCAAACCCTCGCCGAAGTCGCCGATCGCGCATCTTGCATCGCCATAGCCACCACACACACGGTGAGACGACCGGTCGCCGGCCAGTTTCATGCCGCGAAGAGGGTTGGCACCGGAGGAGCGCGTGTCAGTCGCGCGCGCGCAGCGAAGTCGCCAGGGACTCGCCCCAGGCCTGTGCCCGCTCCAGCTCGCCGTCGGCGAGCGGGCCCTCGGAGTCCTCGACCAGGAAGCTCTCCGGGTCGGCAATCATTTCGAATCCGCGCCCGCGCAGGCGCTTGCCGATCCCCCGTGCGGCCGCCCCGGTGAGGAAGGATGACCGGTCGAGCCTCGTGTCAAAGGCCGCCGCGGGCTTGCCGTCGCCAGATCGCTCGGTCAGCCACCTGCGCAGCCCGGGCCCTTCGGCCGCCCCCGGTTCCAGGCTCACGTCCTCCTCTTCCTCGGCCGCCTGCGCCGCCCCTTTACGGCTCATCGAGGTCGCAAGTCCATGCATGTGAGTCGGTCCGCCGACGATCAAGGCGTCAGCATCGTCCGCGGGGCCGGCGTCACCCCGGTTGACGGCGACTAGCTCGACCTCACCGAGCGACTCAAGGCCGGCCGCGACCGCTTCGGCGATCTGGCGCGTGTTCCCGTACATGGACTCGTAGGCGATGGCTATTTTCATTCTTCACCTCCGACACGGCAGCCTAGAGGCCCAGGCCCCCGACTCCTCGCTCATTCCAGCCGAGGTGGTGGGCGAGCTCGTGGCGCAGGGTCCGGTCGACCTGTTCCGCGAGCAGCCCTCTGTCGTGGCCGAAGTCGCGCTCAAGCGTGTCGCGGTAGATCACGATCCGGTCCTCGTAGCGTTCACGCGCGATCCCGTCCCCGTAGTACTGGCCGTACGCTCGCTCCTCGGACCCGAGATCCGAGACCACGACCGGGACCTTTGCCAGCACATCCTGGAACTCATCCGGGAGCCGGTCGATCGCATCGGCCACCAACGATTCGAACTGATCGAGGTCAGGATCTTGGGGCATGCCCTCAACGGTAGAGGCTCAATGGCGCGGGCTGGAATCGAACCTGCTCGACGGATGATGAGTCGGTCCAGAACCGGTCCAGAAAGCCAAGGCAGGAGGCGGCGGCGTGGCCGACGTTCTGATCGAGGCCGGTGCGAGCGCGCTCAGCCGGCCGCCGCCGCGGCCAGTTCGGTGAGCACCGCGGTCTGCCGCTCGAGCGTCTGCCGGTGGCCGTCGAGGGCATAGCGATCGGCCAGCTCGCGGGGGTCGAGGTAGCCGACATGCGTCCCGGCGGGGTCCTGCCAGATCAGCATCCGCAGCGGCAGCTCGATGCCGGCGCGGGGGTCAGCCTGCATCAGGGGCGTACCGACGCGCGTGTTGCCGAAGATCAGCAGGACGTTGGCTTCCAGGTCGACATCGGCCTTGCGGGCGCCGGTCGCATGGTCGATGCGCGCGAACAGCTGCAAGCCATGCGCGTCGAGCGCCTCGCGCAGCCGGGCCTCGACCTGGTCGGCATCGCCGCTGGCGGTCAGCTCGACCATGTGCCCACTCTATCCACTCGCGGTCAGGTGGCGGCCAGCTTCGGTGTAGTCAGGGTCGAAGGCCTCGAGCTTCGTTTCGAAGGCTACGACCGGCCGCCGCCGGCTCGACCTCTGTGACGTCGCTGAACGTCTGGGCAAATCGGTCCAGGACCGGATCCGGGCCGCAACCCAGGCCGTCAATGATCTGAGTCATTTGCCCAGCAAAGTCGCGCAGGGCGGGGAATGTCATATGCAGTCCGGTTGGCGACGCCCTCGCCCCCCGGTCGACCTGAATTGGATCGAATCCACTTCCTTCCTTGGGCACGGCCTCGCGGAGGTCAAGGATGCTCCATGCCAGGCTGTCCGCCTCTGGACGAAATGGATCGAGAATCTCCAACATGGAGAGAAAGACGCGAATCTCCCCCGCAGGGTGAGTGTCGGCGATTTTCAGCAGATGCGACACCGTCTCGGACGCTGCGGCGGCAAACCTAGTTTCAACTTGGCGCTCCTCCCGTCACAGCGTGGGAGCCGGCGTGGGCCTGGCCCACTCGGGATAAGCCGCATAGCCTCGCTCCGCGAGGATGCGTGCCTTGGCGAACCGATCGTTTGCCTCCTGAAACCATTGGTCTCGGATTGCCATCGGGTGGCTGCCAGGGCCAAGTGACCTCATTCGCAGCGCAAGCCCTTCGCGCTCGGTCGAGATCGCGGCAACCATCGAATGATTTGCCGACTGGTAGGCATCAGGAACAGAGACCGTTCGCAACTTCTCTTCGAGCGAACCGAGATCGCGCGCCGTGCGCCTGTCGGCGACAAAGCATTCGACCTTGGTTGCGCCTTTGTTGCAGGCACCGGGTGAGGTTGAGGTGGCGCGATAGACGACGGAGTCTCCTTCAATCGAGTGCCAGCCTCGTTCCCAGGCGGCCAGGTACGCGCTGTTATCGCCAACCACGCCCGCGCTCACGGACACGCCGCATCCGGTGATCACGAGGGCGATTAGGGCGACGGCGGGGACGAGTGGGCGAATCACCGAGGCTATATCGGCAACCCGGCTTGGGGCCGTTAGGTGATTGCGACGGGCTCCTATGGGCGGATTGGTTACCGAGGCCCGGCAGCCCGATCCGCAAGCGGTGTCCCCCTGTCCCTGCCTCTGCGCTGTCTGTCGAAATGCAACCGCGCAAGCGACCCTGCCTCGGTCAGAGGCGACGGTCAAGGCAGTGGCGCGGTTCGAGTTTGGCCCGAGTGGCTCCAGCTCACCGTATGACGCGACAACCCAGCCGCGATGACCCTTTCATGTCCGACCCAGGCGACGTTTCCATCCCCTGGAGCACGATCCGCCTCACCGAGCTGAATCTCTCCGGCCCCGGTTCGGCTGGCGCGGCGGCTAGGACCGGGCCATCGCGCCTCGCACCCGCCTCCCGAACGCGACCACACCTGCGAGATGCCCGCAGTATGGAGCGCCCGGACAGCGAGCGAACGACAGGGCGACCGTCTCGACCTGCTCGTCCGCCACTCTCCGCCGCCGCGATGGCAGGAAGACAAGTGCCACGACCAGGCCCAATGCGCAGAGCACAGCTGCAGCCACGAAGGCGCCCTTGAAGCCGTGGGTCAGCGCGATGGGCAGCGATGAGCCGGAGGCGAGTGCGCTCGTCAGGCGGCTCGTCGAGACCGAGGAAAGGATCGCCAGGCCGAGCGAGCCGCCGACCTGCTGGGTTGTGTTGAGCAGACCCGAAGCGAGCCCGGACTCCGCGGCGGCAACGCCGTTGGTCGCGGCGATCGTGATCGGGACGAACGAGAGCCCGAGCCCGGCTCCGAGGACGATCATCGCCGGCAGGACGTGGCTCGCGTAGTCGCCGCGGCCGGACACCCGGGTGAGGAGCACGAATCCCACCGTTGTGATGAGCAGGCCGGTGGTCAGCACCGGCTTCGGCGTGAAGCGGTCGACCAGGCGCGAGGCGGTCGCCGAGGCGCCGATGAGGATCAGGCTGAACGGCATATAGGCGACCCCCGTCTTGAGGGCGCTGTAGCCGAGCACCTGCTGCAGGTAGAGGGTGCAGAAGTAGAACATCCCGAACAGGGCCGCAGCCACGAGCAAGAACGTCGCATCGGATGCCGCCAGGCCGCGGTTCGAGAAGATTCGCAGCGGGACCAGAGGATCCTTCTGGCGGCGCTCGATCCAGACGAAGGCTGCGATCAAAGCGGCGGCGACGGCGAACCCCGCCAGATTCCGCGCCGATCCCCACCCCCAGCTGTCTGCCTTGATCAGCGTGAAGACGAGGGCGGTCGTTCCAAGCGTGATCGCAATCGCACCCTCCAGGTCGTACCCGCGCGAGGGAACCTCGGCGCGGCTCTCCCGGATGATCCGCGGTGTCAGCGCGAGCACTGCGGCGCCGATCGGGACGTTGACGAAAAAGACCCAGCGCCAGGTCAGCACCTCGACGAGCAATCCGCCGAGCAGCAGTCCGACCGCTCCACCCACTCCCGCGATGGCCCCCCAGACGGCGAGCGCGCGGTTGCGCGCTGGGCCTTCGGCAAAGGTGGTGAGGATGATCGAGAGCGCCGCCGGGGAGACCATCGCCCCGCCGAGGCCCTGGGCGCCGCGGGCGACCAGCAGCATGCCGGGTGACTGGGAGAGGCCGCAGATCAGCGAGGCGCCCGAGAATAGTGTGATACCGGCGAAGAAGAGCCGGCGGCGACCGACCTGGTCGGCAAGGCGGCCGCCGAGGAGGAGAAAGCCGCCGAAGGTGAGCGTGTAGGCGTTCAGGACCCAGGAAAGGTTCTGCTCCGAGAAGCCGAGGTCGACCTGGATCGTCGGCAGAGCGACGTTGACCACCGTGGCGTCGAGGATGACCATGAACTGCGCGACCGCCACGAGCGCGAGCACGGCGTTGGGGTTGACCTGCGAGGCCGAGCGACTGACGAATGCAGTTGGCGCACCTGACATCCGGGTTCTTAGTCTCACACTCCATCGGTCGTCATGTATGACGCCGGCCTCGCGCGTCTACAGATGCAGCCAATCAACCAGCGACCTCCGGATCATGAGTCGCGCCAAAACCGCTCTAGCAAGCCAAATTTGGCACGTTTGAGCGAAGGGGTTCTGAGGAGATTCAGGGAGATCGCTGGAGTCGGGGACAAGTTTCGGGACAGAGTTTCTGCGGCACCGCGGGCCCAGTACTTCAGGCGCTCGGCCCAGGGCTATAGTCGGTGTGTGTTCCGAGGCCTTCTCGTAAGAGGGTGCAAACATGGGCTTCCACCTTTCGTCTTGACCCTCGTCGGCGTATTGCTCGCAACGCTGGCCCCACAGGCTTTTGCTCGCGACGTTTACGTCGCAAACTCGAGCTCAGACGACGCATCGGTCATCGACACGGCTAAGAACGAAGTGGTCGGCGTGCCGATCCCGGTCGTTAACGGCGATCAAGGCTCTATGGCCATGGCGATCACCCCCGACGGCAAGCGCGCTTACGTCGCCAACTACGACGCGAGCGGCGCGGTATCGGTGATCGATACCACTACCAATCAGGTGATCGGTGCGCCGATCGCGGTTAGCTCGTTCGCGACCGCCGTGGCGATCACCCCCGACGGCAAGCGCGCCTACGTCGCCGATGGGGACGGTGCCTCGGTTATCGACACCGCCACCAATCAGGTAGTTGCTCATATCACGATGGTCGATGGGGCGTTCGCCATCGGGATCACTCCCGACGGCATCCGCGCCTACGCGGCGGACTATAACCAGGACAGTGTCTCGGTCATCGACACTGCCACCAATCAGGTCATCGGTGCCCCGATCTCGGTCGGAAGCGGACCGGTTTCGGTTGCGATCACTCCCGACGGCAAGCGTGTCTACACTGCCAACTACTACATCAACGGCACCGTCTCAGTGATCGACACCGCCACCAATCAGGTGGTCGGCTCGCCGATCTCAGTCGGCCGCGACCCTGCCAGCATCGCGATCACCCCCGACGGCAAGCGTGCGTATGTCGCCAACTATGCCGACGACACCGTCTCAGTGATCGACACCGCCACCAATCAGGTGGTCGGCCCGCCGATCTCAGTCGGCAGTGGGCCGTCGGCGGTCGCGATCGCCCCCGACGGCAAGCGCGCGTATGTCGCCAACTACGCCGAAGACAGTGTCTCGGTGGTCGACATCGCCACCAACCAGGTGATCCGCGCCCCGATCCTGGTCGGTATCCATCCGCACGCACTCGCGATCGTCCCTGACCAGCCGCCGGCCGCATCATTCGCTCACTCCTTCGCCCGGCCTGGAGTGCCGATTGTCTTCAGCGCGGCGGCCTCGACCGATCCGGACGGCAGCATCGCCCGCTATGACTGGGTCTTCGGCGACGGGGAGACGGCGGTTGACGGCGGCTCGAGCCAAAGCCATACCTACGCTGCTCCCGGCAATTACCAAGGGACCCTCACGCTGACCGACAACGAGGGCTGCTCAGCCGCCCTCGTCTTCACCGGGCAGACCGCCTACTGCAACGGATCGGCCGTGGCGAGGCAAACGCAGGCGCTCAAGGTGGCATTCCCTGCGCTTAGTGTCAAGTGCCCGAAACGGGCAGGAGGACGGGGCTGCAAGTTCAAGCTTCGGGCGATTACAAAGAGGCGCAAGGGAAGGCCGGAGACAGCCGTTGCGAGGGCGAAGGTAAAGGCGGGCAAGGCCGCGATCCTCTCGCTCAGGCCAAAGCCGGCCTTCACCGCAAAGCTTGCCTCCGCGGCAATGATCCTGGTCAAGGAGGACGTGACGATCAAAGGCTCTAAAAAGACGTTCATCCGCAGGCTTAGGGTCGTCGGGTAGTCGAACAGCGCAATCGAGCGACCGTCCGCCCACTGACGACTGGCGCGAGGATCGCTACCCTCAACCGAGCGAGACCTTCGTTGGCATGGAGACACTCCCCGGCGCAGATCTGGTTCACCGCGGCGTCGCAGACTTGGACGCTGGATTCGAATCTGCCGAGGCCCTACTTGTGTCGATCGGCGCGCCGCGGCTGCGCACCATAGGCATCGACCTGCCTGCGCCGTTCACCTCCCCGGAGCACAGGCTCTACGAACTCCTCGCCCGCGAAAAGGGCGATGCAGCTCACTCCGCCTACAACAGGGGAACGGCAGTGGCCCCGCCTGTGAAATAGACCCGACCGTCGAGCTGGACCGCCCGGCCCGGCTCGCTCATGAATTGCTCTATACGGGTCGAGTCGGCTAGCTCGCGCAAGCGGCCGCTCGCTCGAAGCTGACGAGTCGGCGACGGCTGGCGAGAGACCACCATCAGGTCGACATCAAGCTGATTCCCGACCGCGATGAGTTCCTGCGCGAGTTACCGCGGCTCAAGGAGGAGCTCAACCTCAACGTCGAGCTCGCCGCACCGTCCGATTTCATTCCGCTTCCCGCAGGATGGGAGAACCGAAGCCCGCTGATACGCAGGGAGGGCAGGGTCGCGATTCACCACTTCGACCGAGTTGCCCAGGCGCTGTCCAAGATCGAGCGCGGTCACGACCAGGATCTTCAAGACGTGAGACAGATGATCGCTCGCGTCCTGGTGGACCCGGGAGTTGCCCGTGCCCGGTTCGAGGTGATCGAGCCCGAGCTGTACCGCTTCCCCGCGATAGACCCCCCCTCGTTTCGGCGCGCGGTCGAGGAGGCTTTCCGACCGGACCCGTGAGCGGGCCCGTTACTGAACGATCTTCAGCCTGCGATAGGTCGTCCGAGTGGAGCCCTGCACGGTCACCGTCTCCTTGACGAGGACCCTCTTGGCGACGGCGAGCTTGGCGGCGAAGGCCTTCTTCGGCCTCAGGGAGACGATCGCCGAGCGGTCCGGCTTGAGCTTGGCCTTCGCGAGGGCGCTCTCGGGCTTCGGCCTCTTGCCCTTCCCGCCCTTCTTCGCGAGCGCCTGCAGCTTGAACCTGCAACCCCGGGGCCCGGCGCTCTTCGGGCATTTGAGCCGGACGCCCGGATAGGCGACCTTCACCTTCTTGGTTTGGCTCGCCGAGGACGGACCGTTGCAGAAGGCGGTCTGGCCGGTGAAGAGAAAGCCGGGGCAGCCTTCCCCGTCGTCGACGGTCAGCGTCACGGTGTACGTGCCAGGCTTGCCGTAGGTGTGCGGCAGCTGCGGGCCGCCGGTCGCCGTCTGGCCGTCGCCGAAACTCCAGGCGTAGGTGGCGATCTTGTCGTCGGCGTCGCCGGAGGCTGAGGCGTCCAGGGTGGTGGGCACTCCCGGGCGCACACGGTTTACCGAGACGGAAGCAGTAGGCGACTGGTCGGGGATGACGGCGATACCGGAGGGAAGGAGGCCGACGCCGATCGGCGCACCGACCACCTGGTTGGCCTGGGTGTCGATCACCGAGACGGTGCCGGCGCCAAAGCTGGCGACGTAGGCGGTCTTGCCGTCGGGGGTGATCGCGACGCTACGCGGGTCTCCGCCGACCGTGATCGGCGAGCCGACAACCTGATTGGTCTGGGTGTCGATCACCGAGACGTCGTTCGCACCGCCGTTGACGACATATGCTCGCGTACCGTTGGGGGTTATCGCAATGCCGGCAGGGTTTTTTTTGACCGTGATCGGCGAGCCGACCACCTGATTGGTCTGGGTGTCGATCACCGAGACGCTTTTCGAGCCGACGTTGACGACGTAGGCGGTCCTGCCGTCGGGGGTGATCGCGATCGCGTCCGGATTGATTCCGACCGTGATCGGCGAACCGACCACCTGATTGGTCTGGGTGTCGATCACCGAGACGGTGCCGGAGTTGTTGTCGGCGACGTAGGCGGTCTTGCCGTCCGGGGTGATCGCGACGGCCACCGGGAAGCTGCTTTTTTTCAAGCCGATCGGCGACCCGACCACCTGGTTGGCCTGGGTGTCGATCACCGAGACTGTGTCGGATTCCCCATTTGCGACGTAGGCTCGCGCGCCGTCGGGGGTGATCGCGATGCCCGCCGGGATTTTCCCGACCGTGATCGGCGAGCCGACCACCTGATTGGTCTGGGTGTCGATCACCGAGACGGTGTTGGATTCCTCGTTGGCGACGTAGGCGGTCTTGCCGTCGGGGGTGATCGCAATCGCTGCGACGCCCATGCCAAGGGCGATCGGCGCCCCGACCACCTGATTGGTCTGGGTGTCGATCACCGAGACGGTGCCTGAATCGATGTTGGCGACATAGGCGTCGCGGGCGAGGGCACTCGTGGATGGGATGGCCAAAAACAGGGCCGCGAATGCGGCGACGAAAAGCAGACCGCCACGAAGATGCTGCCCTCGGGATGGTGACCCGGACACGAGGGCAACTATACCCAGAACACAGTAGCTTGAAGAAACGGAGAGAGAGCCATGAGCATGGTCGTCTTCAGGCCTCATGGTGGTTGACGATGTCGGGTAGTCCGCCGGTCGAGGAAGCTCTGCAGACCCCGTACGAACCACCCCGCCCTGCTGAGGAACGACCGACGCGGAGCTCGGTGGAGTCGGGGAAAAATTTCGGGACAAACTTTCAGGAGCTCGACGGTTGGAACAGACGCGCGCGTGGTCAACCGACTGGGTGAGTTGTAGCGTCGGTGCCGGCGACCTCAACCTTCTCACGACGCTGAATGGAAGCCTCGTGCGCCCGCAGCGTGTCCGGCGTGAGAGTGGCCTCGAGGATCAGCGCCGTCGCGCAAAGCAGAGCCCAGAGTTGGCCGACAAGTGACCAGAGGCGCTCTTCGAGGCCCTGATAGCCGACGAACGATTCGTGCAGGAAAAGGGTGGCAAGCCACACGGCCAGGACGACGAGAGCCCCGCCCAGCACGATTCGGGCGAGGCGGCTCGGCCACGCAGAGCGGGCGAAGGCGAATGCCGATAGGAAGAGCGAGATCTCGATGCCGAAGCTCAGCCACACGTGCGCGTAGTGATGCCAGGAAAGTGCGCTCGCCGCCTCGTGTGACTTGCATACGGCGCTCAGCGTCGGCGAGCAGTCCATGTGCAGCGGCCCGATAAGAATCGCGCATAGGCCGGCCAGGGCGAACATCACAGGCATTCCCAGCGGCCAGGGCCGCGCGCGCAGCGACGGCACGAGCGCGACCGCAAGAGCGATGAAACCAAGTCCCCAGATCCCGACGAAGATGAGAAAGATCCAGGGGTGAGCCGCCCCTTCCCGGCCGAGCTCGCTTATGTACTGGCGTGCCGGCGAGTAATGGGGTTCGAGGGCACCGGCGAGCACCCATCCGCCGAGGAACACAACCTGTGCGACCATCGCTGCCTGCGCCAACAGCAACGTGCGGCGGCGCGCCGCGGCGGGCATGAGCGGCCAACCTGGCGGCCTGAGCCAAAGCGCAACGTTACGGAGCACGTTCTCTGGAGGCTATCCGGAGTTGGGGGATGCCAAGAAAGGCCCGCATGGAGGTCTGATCAGCCTTCGGAATCCGGCTCGGTCTCGCCCGGGAAGTAATCCGCCTCCCGAGCGTCGGTTGCGCAGGATCATCTCAAGCGATTCGGCTGGCGGCTCGCCGCCGGGGGGATAGTTCCGGACCATCACCTTGCCGCTGTCCGGGTACTCGTTGATCTCCGGATAGAGCATGGTGCTGACGATCAGTACGCGCACAGTGTCCGACTGGCGGTTGTCGAGTCGATGAGCTCCTTCACGGCCGGTAGGACAGGCGACTATGTCCCCGGGCGAGAGCTCCCGCTCGGTGTCGAGGCCGCACAGAGTCGGGCGGCCAGACAGCACGATGATCAGCTCCTCGTTTGCGTGGTGGATGTGAAGCGGGAAACTCGAGGCGCCGGGCAGAAGCTCGTAGAGCGAGGTGCCGAGCTTCTCGCACCCGGCCTGCCGGCCCAGCCGGGCTCGACGCCACGCAAACGGTGGACGGTCGAGGTCCGCGTCCCAGTGTGGCTCGTAGATGTTCGCCACGCCGCAGGAGCGTATCTCCTGATCGGCGACTGGCCCAGGTGATGTAGGGGTCAGCACCAGAAATCCTGGCGTCACTCGCGTTCGCCGCCTCGCGCCCCTTCTGAACCATCGTGGGCCTGCTCTCATCGACGTCATCGTCCTCGCCGAACCTAGGCCGGCGAGGTTTTGTGCTCGTCGACTTCATCCATCGAATATTCCAGGCCAACCCGGAGAAACTTCGGTGAAAAGATCCCCCTCATCATCGAAGGTCTCCCAAACCGGAAAGATGAAGGAGGCGCGCGGAATCACGCGCGAGCAAGACAACGATCTTTGAGCCCAAAGCCGACTGGCCGGCACCATCCGCAACCTTGACGTCAACTAGGAGGTCCATCTTGCCTGAGACGATTCCGTTCAGCGAGCGCAGCCGACAAGCCCAGATCGTCCTCGCGCTCGTCGTGCCGTTCATCTTCGGCGCGGTCGTCGGGGTCGTCCTCGGCGCTTCCGCCACTGCCTACTGGATCCTCTCCGCCTTCGCCGCCATTGGCGCGGTGCTTGCCGGACTCGAGCATCCCAATCCGCGTTCGGCGGCGATCCGCGGCCTCGTCATAGGAGCGGTCTACGGCATCGGCCTGCTTCTCGCGCACGCTGTCGCCGGCACCCACGCTGAAGTGTCGCTCGGCAGTTTTCCGCCCTTCGTGATTCTGATCGACGCGATTGCCGGGGGGATTCTCGCAGCGATCGGCGGGTTGATCTCCCGGGCGAGAATCAGGCGATCCCGCTAACAGCTGTGGGCAATGGCCTTGCTGAGCGGAGCTTTCCCAGTGGGGCGGGCTGGACTCGAACCAGCGACCGACGGATTATGAGTCGCGCCAGAACCGCTCTAGAAAGCCAAATCTGGCGTGTCAGAGCGAAGGAATCTGAGGAGATTCAGGGAGTTCGGTGGAGTTGGGGACAAATTTCGGGACAAAGTTTCAGACCGTCTCTATAGGCCGCGATCCTTCTTGTCGTGGTGGGCGCTGACCATCCTGGATACCGGCCATGCACAGAGACCAACGACCCATATGCAGAGGATCGCAATCCAGAGTGCCCCTCCCCAGCCATCTCCGTGATGAGCGCCGGGTGGTTCTGCATCAGTCGTCAGTGCGGCAACTCCGATGCCCAAGCCAAGAAAGGTTGCGATAAGTCCGAACGCCCGCACCGTCCGCTCATCTTGTCGTTCCTGTCGTGCGACCTCGCCGGCACGAGCCAGCAAGTAAAGGCCCTGACCCATTACCAGAATCGCCAAGACGCTACCGCCGACTTCCCACACATGCTGAGGCAAGAAGGCAAATGTGATCATGGCCGCATGAATCGAGGTGGTCGATGCTATGCGGAGGCGGCACCGATGCCGATGAGCTGATCCACCCGAGGTCGAATTACCTGGATGACGCGATCGGGGGCTTCCGGGCCAGGCGGCAATGCGCCCTCTAGTCCGTTTGGGAAGGCTGGGTGCCCGGAGAGATCCTTCAGTTGCCCGGCGACATACCGACGGAGCTCAGCAGGGGATCCGACGACCTCATCAACGAGCTCCTCGCGCCCGTCGATCAAGGCCACGATGTCTCCGAAATCTCGGCTGCCGTAGAAGTCACTCTTACCTCTGGCCCCGAACGCCTCAAGCTTTGCGGCCAATAGGAATGGAGGCGGAATTACCTTGATGGCTTGGCCGGCTGGCAGGGTGTACTTGACCGAGTTGGCGTAAGCATGCTTTAGCCACTCATTCGAGAATCCGAGTATCGACGCATCGGTAGGCATTACGTCGAGAACTAGCTCGGGATACGGATATCGGAATCGACAGATCATTCCGCTCTCCTGATCGTTTTCGAAGCCAGCTTCTCGAAGCCGCTCTTCGAGGCGATAGTAGTCCCGTCTCGACGAGACCTCGACGATGACGTCAACATCTTCAGTGGGCCGGAACTCGGGCGCGGCTGCGTCTGTGATCCAAAGATCGACGGTCGCGCCACCGACGAAGACAACGTCCTGGTCAAGCTCACCCAGATGCTCGAGCGCCCGTTCGAGCATGGCGAGGTTCTCTTGATTCATGCCAAGACGGGCGCCTTAAGGCGGCGACCAAGTTCTTTACCCGCCAACCCACGCTCACGCGCATTGCCGATTCGGATCGCGTCGAACAGGGCCAGCAGTTCGCCGAGGGCCGGATCCCTTTTGGCTGCTTTAGGCACAACGGGATGAAGTGGCTCAAGCGCAATGCCGCGCTTCTTGCCTTGAGCGAAAGGCCAAACCGGCACATTTTCCTGAGAGGACACGAGCTGGTCGCGAAGAGGTGGCGCCGCCCACGCGGTTGGAATTCCTCGCGCTTCTCCCTGCCTTATCGGAGGGAAGACATACTTCGCGCCATGCTGCAGAAACTCCAAGAGTGCAGGCTGGTTGACGTCCTTGCGCTTCGAGCTGTACAGGCCTGACTTCTCAGCGCGTTCCAGGCTGCGGTGAACCGCCGATGGGCTCAGATCGAGCTCTGAGGCAATTTGCTCAAAGGTCCAACCCTGGTCCTGGCCAACGAGCTTCAGCAGAACGACAATGTCCTGGGGTTTCAACATGGATGGAGGATAGCGCTAGCGCATTCCATATTCCAGAATTTGGAATACAGCAAAGGCCATTGCACCGGGGCCCTGGACTTCGCCCGATCGACTTTTTTCTAAAGATGGCCATCTAGAGGCCTTTTCCATGGGGCGGGCTGGACTCGAACCAGCGACCGACGGATTATGAGTCCGCTGCTCTGACCAACTGAGCTACCGCCCCGGACGGCGAGCGTAGCGAGTGTAGGCTCGACCGATGGAGCTGCCGCAGAGCGCGAGGGACCTGATCGAGGGGGGCGCTCTCGGTCATCTCGTCACGCTGAATGAAGACGGTTCGCCGCAGGTCACCTGCGTCTGGGTCGGCGTCGATGGCGACGATCTGGTGACCGCGCATCTCAAAGCCGACCAGCGCAAGCTTCGGAACGTCGGCCGCGATCCTCGCGTGACCCTTTCCTTCGAGGGAACCGAGATCCAGCCGCCGGGTCTGAAGCAGTATCTGATCGTGCGAGGGACGGCATCGATTGAGGAGGGCGGAGCGCCCGAGCTGCTGCAGGAGCTCGCGCATGTCTACCTCGGCCCTGAGGTCGAGTTCCCGCCGATGCCCGAACCTCCCCCGGGCGTGCGGATGCGGATTGCGGTCGAGCGCATCGGCGGCGTCGGCCCCTGGGCCTGATTGCTCGACGAAAGCCGTCCGGAGCGTTAGGTTTGGCCAATGCGCCGGTCCTGTGTGGCTGCCGTGCTCGTCCTTCCGATCGCGATCACCGCGATCCTCCTGGCTGGGTCCGCGGCCGGCGACAGCACGCCGAACTTCCCACCGCTGCCGCCGATCCACGTCCACCTCCCGCACCCCCAGGCGAAGGCGTTCTTCGATGTCGTCGTCGAAGGTGAAGCGACCGACCGGCTCGACTCGCAGCTTTCGGGCGAAACGGGGACCTGCCTGTACACCGAGGACGCGACCGTCAAAGAGGGCCTGACCTACCAGCGCGGCAAAGGCGTCACCGTCGAGTTCGACCGCTACGGCAACGAGGCGCTCGTCCACCGCTCCGGCCGCGAGAGCGATTCCTCGCTCTCGGCGAAACTGACGCAGAAAAAAACCGCGACGGGCGGGAGCCAGGCCTCGCCCGCGCATCCCCCGGCTCCGTGCGGCGTCCCCCCCGTCGACCTCTCCCAGAACGGCGACTGCAACAAGCCGTTCCATGACGACGGGAAACTGCTCCTCGCCTACGAAGACGGTGGGTTGCTGCTCACGATCGGACACACCAACGGCCTCTCGGTTGTCTTCGAAGAAAACAAATGCGGCATCGACCCGCAGACGGGCATCACCGCCCAGTCCGCCTTCACCTGGCCGAACCTGCCGCCGCTGGAAAGGGCGCCGCTGCCGATCAAAAAAATCTTCGGCAAAAAACATGTCCTGGTCGTCCCCATGCGCTCATCGGACGTCGGGAAAGAAAAGCGCGAAAAACGCGATGTGACGGGCGGCGCGCTGAAAGGGTTCCAGGTCGAGACCGCGTTCAACAAAGCCACCGTCCGCCTGATCCGCAAGGGCCACTGACCCGCCGCGGGCGGTCAGGCGCTGAACAGCTGGGCGAGCGAGCGGCCGACGTCCGGCGGCTCCTCCTTGCCCTCCGCCGCCGCCGCGGCGCCGTCGGAGAGCGCTTTCGCAGCGTCGGCGATCTGGTGCGAGCGGCCGCCGCGGATGACGCCCGTTTTCTTCGCTTCGGCGAGGTCCGATTCCATCAGCCCGGCGAGCTCGGCGAGCCGGCGGAGGCCTACCGCGCCGGCGGTGCCGCGCAGGGCGTGGGCTTCCGCCCGGAGGGTCTCGAAGTCGTCGGTCTCGGTCGCGAGCCCGGCTGAGATCACGTCACAGCGCCGTTTCGCCTCCTCGGCGAAGGACTTCAGAAGCTCGGGATCGGGTGCGGTCGTCTCGCTCACTCTGCAACCCTTTCAATTTCTCGGGTCATCAGGTCGACGCCGAACGCGCCCTCGACCTCGCCGGCGATCTTCCCGTTTTCGTCGATCACGAACAGCCATGGCTCGGTCGGCAGGTGATAGGCACGGACCTGCGGCCGCACGCCCTCGTTCGGATCGTTGTGGTTGTAGATGTCCATATGGATGAAGTTGACCTTGTCTCCCCATCTCTGCTTGACCTGGTTGGCCACGCCCAAGACCGGGCCGCATACCCGACTCTGGCAGAACTGAGGGGTCGCAAACAAGAGGGCGATCGGTTCCTTCCCCACAACATCCGCGAAGTCGACCTTGTTTTGGGTACCCGGCGCGGTCGGCGTGTGGATGACAGGCGCCGGGTCGCCGACCCGCGGGACTTCGGTGAATTCGCCGACGATCGCGCTCGGCAGGACCGCCCCGGTGAAGCTGCCGTCTTCTTCTTCGATCACCGCGGCGACCCGCCACTCGCCGTCGCTCGGGAAGTCGATCTTGGTGCTGTAGACGACCGTCGAGGCGTTTTCGTCGTCAGCGCTTTCGTGGAAGGCCGGCTGAGTTTCGAGTGTTTCGATCGCGGCCGGGAACGGGCCGATCGCCGGCGCTTCGAGCGCTTCGTGCCGGGCCCGGGCAATCGCCCCTTTGCGCTGTTTTTTCGTTTCCGCGGCCGGGCCTTCGAGTTTCTTCTTCGGCGGCGGGGCCTTCGAGATGTAGATGGCGACCTTCGCGTCGGAGATCGGGCTGCGATCGTTGTGGGCGACGCCGAACGGGTAGCGGTTCTCGCCCCTGTAGAAGACCATCGCTGCCGGTGAGACGACGACTTCGGCCGGGCCCGAGGTCCCTTTCACCACTTCGGCGAGCGAGCGCCCGTTGGGGCTCGGGAACCCGCGCTTCGGCGGCGCCGGCCGGCTGACGGCGGCTTCGCTCTCGGTCGTGGTCGAGCCGGAGCCGCCGCAGGCGGAAACCAGGACGGCGGCCAAAAGCGCGCAGGCGAAAGCGGATGTGACCCGGGCCAGAGGAGGGAACATCGGGGAGCGCATGTTATTAGGGTGCGCTGAACCGGAATCGAGCGCGAGGAGAGCGAGTTGGCGGAGCGAGCAGCGGTGATCACGGGAGCCTCGAGCGGGATCGGGCTGGCGATCGCTCGGCTTCTCGGCGAGGAAGGCTACGCGCTGACCGTGTCCGCGCGGCGCCCCGAGAAGCTCGAGGCGGCCGCCGATGGCCTGCGGGCCGATGGGCTCGAGGTCCAGAGCGTCGCCGCCAACATGACCGATGAGGAGGACGTCGTCTCCCTCTTCGCCAAGCACAGGGATGCCTACGGCCGCCTCGACGTGCTCGTCAACAACGCGGGAGTCGGGATCGGGGCGCCGATGGAGGAGATCCAGACGAAGTACCTCGACATGCAGCTCGGGGTCAATTTGCGGGCGCTGATCATCGGTACCCGCGAGGGCCTGCCGCTGCTGCGCGAGGCGGGCGCCGAGCACGGCAAGGCGCTGATCGTCAACACCGCTTCGATCGCCGGCAAGGGGGGTCAGGCCTGGCTATCGATCTACGCGGCGACCAAGGCGGCGGTGATCAACTTCACCCAGTCGACGCATCGTGAGTACGGCGGCGAGGGGATCCAGTGCACCGCGCTTGCACCGGGCTTCGTCGATACCCCGATGACCGAGTTCGCCAAGGGCCAGGTCCCGGGCGAGGAAATGATCCGGCCCGAGGACATCGCCGAGGCGGTCCGCTTCCTGCTGCGAACATCGCCTAACTGCCATGTCCCCGAGATCGTCTTCACCCGGCCGAGCGAGGGGTTCGACGCCCCCTAGGCGCTACCTGGTCGCCGCCTTCGGCGACCCCGGCCACGTCTTTCCCGCGATCGCCCTCGGCCGGGCGCTGGCGGCGGGCGGCGCCGAGGTCACGCTCGAGACGTGGGAGGAGCGCCGCGCCGCGGTCGAGGACGCCGGCCTCGGCTTCGCCGCGGCCGAGGAATACCGGATGTTCCCGCCCCCCGACCCCGACTCGGCCGAAGGCAATCACGCCGCCGAGGCGGCACGGGCGCTGGTGCCGCTGCTCGAGGAGCTGCGGCCCGACGTCGTCGTCAGCGACATTCTGACCCTGGCGCCTGCGCTCGCCGCCGAGGTGGTGGGAATCCCGCGCGCGACCCTGATCCCCCACCTCTACCCCGCGGTCGAGCCCGGCCTGCCGTTCTTCGCGATCGGGCTGCGGGCGCCGCGGACGCCGGTCGGCCGCTGGGGCTGGCGCGCGGGCCGGCGGCTGCTGAACGTCGGCCTCGCGCACGGCAGGCGCGACCTCAACCGCCAGCGCGAGCGGCTCGGCCTGGCGCCGATCGAGCGCTTCCACGGAGGGATCAGCCCCGAACTGGCGTTGGTCGGGACCTTCCCCCAGCTCGAGTACCCGCGGCGCTGGCCGCGCGGGGTCGAGCTGACCGGGCCGATGACCTTCGAGGTACCGCATCCCGACATCGGGCTGCCGCCCGGCGACGCACCGCTCGTCCTCGTCGCCCCGAGCACCGCCCACGATTCGGGAAACCGCCTCGTCCGGACCGCGCTCGCCGCGCTCGCCGACGAGCCGGTCCGCGTCGTCGCGACGACCAACCGGGTCCGCCCGCAGGGCCCGATCGAGGTGCCCGGCAACGCGATCGTGGTCGACTGGCTCAGCTACAGCCAGCTGATGCCGGCGGCGTCGCTGGTCATCTCCCACGGCGGCCACGGCACCGTCGCCCGCGCCCTCGGCGCCGGCACCCCGCTGCTCGTCTGTCCCTTCACCGGCGACATGAGCGAGACCGCGATGCGGGTCGCCTGGGCGAAGGTCGGGCTCTCGCTGCCGTGGCGGCTGTGCCGGCCGGCGCCGCTGCGCTGGGCGGCGCAGCGGATTCTCTCCGACCCGTCGTTCACCGCTCGCGCGGAAGCGATCGCGGCCTGGGGCCGGGCCCACGACGGCGCCCGGCGCGGCGCCGAGCTCGTCGAGGAAATGGCCACCTCGAAGCTCCGGGGGTGGGACTCGAACCCACAACTTCTCGGTTAACAGCCGAGCGCTCTGCCGATTGAGCTACCCCGGAACGGCCCGGGAGAATTTACCGGTTAGCTTCCGACCCGCTCGGCGCGGGCGATCTGCTCGACGAGCGCCGCCCGCTCGCGGCTGAGCTCGGCACGTCGGGTGAAGTCCGCGCCCTCGCCGGCGGCGGCGATCTCGGCCTCGAGCCGCCCCTGCTCGAGCAGCATGTAGTTGAGCTCCATCGCCTCCGGCGAGGAGGGCTCGTCGTCGGCGACGATCACGAGCTCGGTGATCAGGCCGGCGAGCTCGGCGTCCTCGCGGGGGAGGTTCGACGCCGGGTCCTCGAGGTTGTCGGCGAGCCAGGCCGCGGCGCGGGCGCCGAGCTTCGAGAGGTGGCCTTCGTCGAGCTTGGCGAGGAAGCCCTTGCCATCCTCGGGCAGCGCGATGCACATCGCCAGCAGCGCCCGCTCGCGTCGCTCGCGCGAGGTCAGCTCGCCGCGCGGCCGCTGCGGCGCGGCGGTCCGCGGCTCGGGCGGTTGCGCCCCGCCGCTCAGCGGCTGGGCGGCGATCAGCCGTCCCATCACCAGCGCCGGGTCGAGTTCGAGACGCTCGGCGACCACCCGCACCAGCTCGTCGCGGCTCGCCCCCTCCCCCATTGCCGCCAGGATCGGTGCCAGCTCAGCCAGCGCCCGGTCGCGCTCGGCCGGGGAGGCGATGTCGGTGCGGTCGAGGACGAGGCTGACCTGGAAGGCGGGCAGCTCGATCGCCGCCTCGAGCAGGCCGCCGAACCGGTCGGCGCCTCCCTCCTCGGCGACCATCTCGGCCGGGTCCTCGCCGGCCGGCATCGGCGCGACGCGCAGCCGCATCCGCCGGTCGGCCGCGACCTGCTGGGTCCGCAGCATCGCCTCCTGGCCCGCGGAGTCGGCGTCGAGGGCGAGGATCACCTCCTCGACCATCCCCGACAGCGCCGCGACCTGTTTCGTCGTTATCGCGGTTCCCATCACCCCGACGGCCTCCTCGATCCCCGCCTGGTGCAGCGCGAGGACGTCGGTGTAGCCCTCGACGACGACCGCCCGTCCCGCCCTCGCGATCGCCTCCTTCGCAAGATCGATCCCGTAGAGCATGTCGCTCTTGTGGAAGAACTCGGTCTCGGCGGTGTTGACGTACTTGGCGCCCTGGTCGGAGCGCATCGCGCGGCCGCCGAAGCCGAGGGTGCGG
Source organism: Solirubrobacterales bacterium (assembly GCA_036557525.1). Classification (GTDB taxonomy): domain Bacteria; phylum Actinomycetota; class Thermoleophilia; order Solirubrobacterales; family 70-9; genus VRUE01. The sequence continues at coordinate 67,134 of DATBHH010000119.1, forward strand.
CCGCGGCGGTCGCGGATCGGGAACATGATCCGGGCCCGGAAGCGGTCGTACTCGCCTCCCCCCCGGCCGCGCTGGGCGAGGCCGACGGCGCGCAGCTGGCCGACGTCGAACCCGGCGCGCTGGCCGCGGACGAGGACGGTGTCCCACGCGCTCGGCGCGTAGCCGACCCCGAACCGGCGCAGCGTCTCCTCCGTCAGGCCGCGCCCCGCCAGGTAGGCGCGCGCCTTCGCGGCCTCCTCCGAGTCCCAGAGATAGCTGGCGTAGAAGGCGGCGGTGCGGTCGAGCAGCTCGCCGAGCCGGCGCCGCTGCAGGCGGCGCGCCTCGGCCTGCGGGTCCTCGCGCTCGCGCTCGAGCTCGACCCCGTAGCGGTCGGCGAGGAGTTCGACGGCCTCGGCGAACCCGAGACCCTCCTTCTCCTCGACGAACTTGATCGTGTCGCCGCCGACCCCGCACCCGAAGCAGTGGTAGAGCTTCTCCTGGGGATCGACCGAGAACGAGGGCGTGCGCTCCTCGTGGAACGGGCAGAGGCCGACCCAGCGCGCCCCCTGGCGGCGGAGGTCGGTGTGGGCGGAGACGACCTCGACGATGTCGGCCGCCTGCTTGACCCGCTCGAGGCTGTCGGAGGAGATCAGCGCCACTAGAACCTCGCCGCCTCGGGGACGGTCAGCTCGGTGAAGCGGGCGATGCAGTAGCGGTCGGTCATCCCAGCGATGTAATCGGCGACCCGCTGGCAGTCGCCGGCTCCGGGCTCGACCTCCGGCACCTCCTCGGGGTGCTCGATGTAGTGGTCGAAGAGGCCGCGCAGCGTCCGGTGCGCGCGCTCGTGCTCGCGCAGTGCCGCCTCGCCGAGGTAGACCTCGTCGAACATGAACTTCCGCAGCCGCAGCATCGCCCCGCCGACCTCCTCGCTCTGGGCGATGTCGCCGGCCTCGGCCGAGCGCTCGACGATGTCGCGGACGAGGGTGTCGATCCGCGCCGACCCGGTCGGCCCCAGCAGCTCGATCTCCGCCGCCGGCAGGTCCGCCTCGCCCAGGATTCCGGCCCGCAGCGCGTCATCGATGTCGTGGTTGATGTAGGCGACGCGGTCGACGAGCTTGACGATCCGGCCCTCCGGCGTCGCCGGGCGGTCGGACCCGGTGTGGTTGAGGATCCCGTCGCGGACCTGCTCGGTCAGGTTCAGCCCGCGGCCTTCGCGCTCGAGGACGTCGACGACCCGCAGCGAGTGGACGTTGTGCTTGAAGCCGGTGCCGCAGCGCTCCCGCAGTGCGGTGTCGAGCGCGCTCTCCCCCGTGTGCCCGAACGGCGGGTGGCCGAGGTCGTGGCCGAGCCCGATCGCCTCGGTCAGGTCCTCGTTGAGGCCGAGCGCGCGGGCGACCGTGCGGGCGATCCCGCATGCCTCGAGCGTGTGGGTCAGCCGCGTCCGGTAGTGATCGCCCTCGGGGGCGATGAACACCTGCGTCTTGTGCTTGAGGCGGCGGAAGGCCTTGGAGTGGACGATCCGGTCGCGGTCGCGCTGGAACGGGGTCCGCAGCGGGCTGTCGGGCTCCTCGACCCGGCGCCGGGCCGGGTAGGACGGGGTCCCGGCCTCGGAGAGGAACTCGGCCTCCCAGGCCCGCACCCGATCCCCGACGCTGGTTGTGACCTCCACGGGTCCGATCCTATGACCCACCTCAAGCCGCGGGGCGGAGCTGCACGTGCGCATGGTGCTCGAGCGTCTCGGTGATCGCCCGCTCGGCCTGGCGCAGTGCCGCCGCATTCGCCGCGGGCGCCTCGGCGAGCGGCCGGGCGATCGCCGCGACCAGGAACTGGTGCCCCTCCTCGGAGAGCGCGAAGGAGCCCGCCTCGCAGCCCGAGCAGACGACTCCGCCGGCGGCGCCCGAGAAGCCGGTCAGGTGTTCGGCCTCGCCGCAGTGCGCGCAGGAGGCGAGCTCGGGGGCGAAGCCCGCCGCCAACGCCAGCTTCAGCCGGAACGAGAGCGCGGTCTCGACCGCCGTCGCACGCACGGCGGCGGGGTCGTCGAGGATCGCCAGGTAGCGGCAGAGAAGGTTGTAGGCGGGCGGGTTCGGCTCGGCCGAGTCGAGCAGGCGGAGGACGGCGTCGCAGGCGCGGGCACCGGCGGTCAGGGCCGGGCCCGAGGCGCGCAGCCGCGGGTATCCGTCGACGGTCGAGACTCCGGTCACGGTCAGGAGCTCGCCGCGACCTTCGTGGAGGAGGAGGTCGAGGCGGAAGAACGGCTCGAGCCTGCCGCCGAAGCGCGAGCGGGGCCGGCGGGCGCCCTTGGCGATTGCCCCGATCCGCCCGCAGCGCGCCGAGTAGAGGTGGAGGATGCGGTCGGCCTCGCCGTAGCGAATGCTGCGCAGGACGACCGCCTCGGTCTTCAGCGTCTTTCCGGGCATGACCGATTTACGTTGAACGACGCGCCGGACGCCGCGAGCGGCGCGGCCGGCGGCGGAGCCGCACCTGGCAGCCGGGGCAGTAGTACGTCGAGCGGCCGCCGACGACGATCCTGACGATCGTCCCGTCGCAGCGGGGGCACTCCTCCCCCTCGCGGGTGTGGACGAGGAACTCGTCCTGCATCGACCCGCGCTCGCCGCGCCCATCGCGGAAGTCGTCGATCGAGGCGCCGCCGCCATCTATCCCGGCTTCGAGCGCGGCGACGATGCCGGCGTGGAGCGCCTCGTGGTGCTCGGGCCGCATCGAGCCGGCCGGCGAGAGCGGGTGCAGGCGCGCCCTGAACAGCGCCTCGTCGGCGTAGATGTTGCCGACCCCGGCGACCCGCGACTGGTCGAGGAGGAACGACTTCAGCGGCGCGGTGCGACCGGCGGCGAGCTCGCCCAGCAACTCGGGCGTGAACTCCGCCGAGAGCGGCTCGACCCCGAGGCGCTCGAAGCGCTCCCCCAGCGCCGTGTCGTCGATCAGGAAGGCCTCGCCGAACCGGCGCGGGTCGGTGAACCAGAGCTCGCGGCCGTCGTCGAGGACGAAGCGGGCGCGGAGGAACCGCTCCTCAGCGCTGCGCTCGCCCTCGTACAGCCGCATCCCCTCGGAGGGGTCGAGCTTGCGGTCGCCCTCGACGAGGACGAGGTTGCCGGTCATCCGCAGGTGCATGACGAGCGTCCTACCGCCGTCGAGTGCGAGCAGCAGGTACTTTCCGCGGCGCCCCAGCCCCTCGATCCTCGCCCCGGACACCGCTTCGCCGAGCTCCTGCGGGGGCACGGGCCGTGACCAGCGCGGGTCGTAGACCTCGAGCCGCTCGATCCGGTGCCCCGCGATCTCGGGCTCGAGCTGACGGGCGACGGTCTCGACCTCGGGCAGCTCCGGCATCCCCTGGTTCTACCCCATCGATGTCGTACTTCCTTAGCCCCAGTCGAATGAACTACGACATCCCCGGGGGGAATGAACTACGACATCCCCGGGGGGAATGAACTACGACATCCCCGGGGGTTAGGTGGCGTGGGCGCGGGGGTGGGCGCGGAAGTAGACGTCCTTCAGCTGCTCGCCGGAGAGGTGCGTGTACATCTGGGTCGTCGCGATGTCGGCATGGCCGAGCATCTCCTGGACGACGCGCAGGTCGCAGCCGCCCGCGAGCAAATGGGTGGCGAAGCTGTGGCGCAGCGTGTGCGGGCTCAAGCGGCCGCTGAGGCCGGCGGCGCGAGCGTGACGCTGGACGATCTTGTAGAGGCCCTGGCGGGTCAGCGGCCCGCCGCGGAAGTTGAGGAACAGCCTCGCCTCGTGGCGGTCGCCGACCAGCTTCGGCCGCCCGCCCCGCAGGTACCCGGAGATCGCCGCGATCGCCTGCCGGCCGAGCGGCACCAGGCGCTCCTTCGATCCCTTGCCGCGCGCCCGCAGGAAGCCCTCCTCGAGGTCGACGTCGGCGATGTCGAGGCCGATCGTCTCCGAGGCCCGCAGCCCGCAGGCATACATCACCTCGAGCAGAGCCCGGTCGCGTAACGTCGTCGGCTCGTCCCCGCGCGGCGCCGCCAGCAGCTTCTGGACCTCGGCGTAGTTGAGGACCTGCGGCAGCTTCTTCGCCCGCCGCGGCGCGCTCAGCGCCGCGGTCGGGTCGTCGGCGATCAGCTCGTCGCGGCGGAGGTGCTTGTAGAAGGAGCGAAGGCAGGCGGACTTGCGGTGGATCGTCGACGCAGAGCACGGCGGACGGCCGTTCCCGGTCGCGAGGTCGGCGAGGAAGTCGGAGATCTCGACCGGGCGGATCGTCAGCGCATCGATGCCCCGCGCGGCGAGGAACTCGCCGAACTGGTGGAGGTCGGTCCGATAGGCGTTGAGGGTGTTGCGGGAGAGACCGCGCTCGAGCTCGAGGTAGGAGAGGAAGTCGAGGACCAGGCTCTTGAACCTCGGGTCGATGGCCGCCCGCTCGGCGGCCGGCTCTTCCTGGAGCGCAGTGGCCATTGCCACTCGTTCTGGCGGGCGGCGCTCATCCCTTGCTGCGCAAGGCGGCGCCCGCGGCGAGCGCGGCGGCGAAGAACAGCGGGTCGTCCGCGATCCCCCGCCCCATCGTCCTCGCCGGCAGCCCGCTGGCCGCATAGCCGCCGATGTCGACCGCCGCCTCGCGCAGGCGGTGGCGCCCGCCGCAGGCCTCGGCGAGGACGGCGATCGACTCCGCCTCCCCCGCCGGCACCGGCACCTCGACGGCGCCGAGCAGAAGCTCCATCACCGTCAGCGTGTGATGGCTGACCCCCCGGTGGCGCGGGCGCTCGTCGGCGCTCGAGAGGCGCGGCGAGAGCAGCGTCGGCATCCCCAGGGCGAGCGCCGCGTGAGCCGTGTCGAGCACGGCGAGGCCGCCGTGGCCGAGGCGGGTCTCGGAGCCGATGATCCCCGGCCCCGGTCCGGCGAGGACGGCGTCCCAACCGAGCCCGCTCGCCGCCGCATCGAGGGCGCCGGCGACCGAGATCGCCTCCCCCCGGCCGCCGTAGGCCGGCGCGGCGGTGATGTGGTCGCAGAGCAGGCCGCGCTCGAGCAGCTCGGCGGCGTCGCGGCTGAAGGACCCGGGCAGCGCGCCGCCGCCGGTCTGCAAGTAGCCGAGCCTGATCCCCGGCGATGCCTCGCCCGCGGCCCAGGCGGCGGGCGCGAGGTGGCCGTGGAGCGGCAGGACCAGCACCGGCGTCGAGGACTCGACCGCGCCCGACTCGAGCGGGCGCTCGACCGGGTCGACCGGGTGCTGGAGCGAGGTGTAGTTGAGCTTCATCACGTGCTCGCTCCCCTCCTCCCCGCCCTCGAGCCCGCGGGTCAGGTTGACATGGACGACATCGAACCCCCCCGAGCCGAGCCCGAGATCGAGGGCGGCGACGTTGACGACGACCTCGTCGCCCTCGCGCATCTCGCCCAGCAGCGAGGTGTCGGCCCAGGCGGCCCGCCGCTCGCCGTCGACCTCGACCGTGAGCGGGTCCTCGTCGACGATGACGCCGCGGCGAAGCTTGAGGCTGCCACTCACGCCGCGGCCGGGTTTTCCGCGGCCTCGACGAGGATGCCCTCGCAGACCTCGAGCATCTCGTCGAGATGGCGCGCGGCGACGCTCTCGTCGGGGGTGTGCGGGCCCTCGGTCCCATTCGCGAGCAGGACGCAGTCGAAGCCGTTCGCGATCAGGGCGTTGACGTCGCTGCCGCCGCCGGTCGCGGTCCGGACCGGCTCGAGGCCCGCACGCCGCATGCCCGCCTCGGCGAGGGCGAGCGAGCGTGAGGAGGTGGGCAGTTGGTAGCCGCGGAAGAGCTCCTCCACCTTGACGTCGACGTCGCATTCGTGCTCGCCCGCTCCCCAGGCGCACGCCTCGCTCATCTCCCCCGCGACCTCGGCGGCGCGGCCGGAGTCGATGCTCCGGGCCTCGGCGACGATCCGGCAGTGGCCGGGGACGACGTTGCCCGCCGTCCCGCCCGCGATCGTGCCGACGTTCGCCGTCGTCCCCTCGTCGAGCCGCCCGAGCGGCATCCGCGAGATCGCCGCCGCCGCCGCGGCGATCGCGTTGCTGCCGTCCTCGGGGTTGATCCCGGCGTGGGCCTCGACCCCGTGAAAGTCGGCGACGATCTGCTGCTGGGTCGGGGTGCTGGTGATCACCTCGCCGACCGCGCTCGCGTGGTCGAGGATGAAGCCGCAGTCGGAGCGCAGCGCGGCCGGGTCGGCCGCCTTCGCGCCGCGCAGCCCCTGCTCCTCGGCGACGGTCAGCAGCAGCTCGATCCCGACCGGCGGCGGCCCGTTCTCGGCGTGGCGGGCGGCGAGCTCGACGAAGACCGCGACCGCCGCCTTGTTGTCGGCGCCGAGGATCGTCTCGCCGCGGCTGCGGAAGACGCCGTCCTCCTCGACGACCTCGATCCGGCCCGGGTGGGGGACGGTGTCGATGTGGGCGCAGAACATCGCCCAGCCGTCGCCACTCCCCGGCAGCCGGGCGAGGATGTTGCCCGATCCCGCCTGCGCCGGGCCCGCGGCGTCGTCCTCGCTCACCTCGAGCCCCATCGCCCGCAGCTCGGCGGTCAGCGTGTCGGCTATCTCACGCTCCTCGCCGGTGACGCTGCGGATCTCGCAGAGCCGGACGAATCTCTCCTGCAACCGATCCACGCCGGACAGGCTAGATGGTCGGCAACTCCACTTCGACCATCGAACTAGTGGGCGACCGAGGAATCCTCCCGCTCGAGATCGGCGCCTTCGGCCGGCCGCTCGCCGGCGTGGCGCGCCGCCGCCCCGACGAACTCCCGGAAAAGCGGCTCGGGCCGGTTCGGGCGCGAGTTGAACTCGGGGTGGAACTGGGAGGCGACGAAGAACGGGTGGTCGGGGAGCTCGATCATCTCGACCAGGCGCTCGTCGGGGGAGGTGCCGCCGCAGACCAGGCCCTCGTCTTCGAGCCGGCGGCGCAGCTGGACGTTCACCTCGTAGCGGTGGCGGTGGCGCTTGTAGATGACCGCCTCGCCGTAGATCTCCCGCGCCCGGGTTCCATCGTGCAGTTTCACCGGGTCGGCGCCGAGGCGCATCGTCCCGCCCATCTCCGAGACCTCCTTCTGCTCGGGCAGCAGGTCGACGACCGGGTACGGGGTCTCGGGGTCGAACTCGGCCGAGTTGGCGCCCTCCATCCCGGCCTTTGCGCGGGCGAAGTCGACGACCGCGATCTGCATCCCGAGGCAGATGCCGAGGTAGGGGATCGAGCGCTCGCGGGCGATCCGCGCCGCCGCGACCTTGCCCTCGATCCCGCGCTCGCCGAAGCCGCCCGGGATCAGGATCCCGTCGGCCCCCTCGAGCCGCTCGGGGTCGAAGTCCTCGGAGTCGACGAGCTCGACGTCGACCTCGACGCCGTGGTGGATCCCGCCGTGCTCGAGCGCCTCGATCACCGACTTATAGGCGTCTTCGAGGCCGACGTACTTACCGACCAGCGCGATCCTCACCCTGCCCTCGGCGGCGTCGGCGCGGCGCACCATCGCTTCCCACTCG
>DATBHH010000120.1:0-2229 GCA_036557525.1 Solirubrobacterales bacterium
GGTGGTCGAGCAGACCTCGCGCGGCGAGCGCGCCTTCGACATCTACTCGCGCCTGCTCAACGAGCGGATCATCTTCCTCGGCACGCCGGTGACCGAGGACATCGCGAACCTGATCGTCGCCCAGCTGATCCACCTCGAGTCAGAGGACCCGGACAAGGACGTCTCCATCTACATCAACTCGCCCGGCGGCTCGGTCTACGCGGGCCTCGCGATCTACGACGCGATGCAGTTCATCAAGCCCGACGTCTCGACCATCTGCGTCGGCGTCGCGATGAGCATGGGGGCCCTGCTGCTCGCCGGCGGCTCGGAGGGCAAGCGGATGGCGCTGCCGAACTCGAAGATCCTGATCCACCAGGTCTCGGGCGGGTTCTCCGGGCAGGCGACCGACATCGAGATCCACGCGAAGGAGATCATCGACGTCCGCCGCCGCCTCGACGAGATCATCTCCAAGCACACCGGGCAGCCGCTGGACAAGGTCGCGAAGGACACCGAGCGCGACTACTTCATGAGCGCGGAGGAGGCGAAGGAGTACAAGATCGTCGACCGCGTGATCGAGCATAGGTAGGCGCCTTCTCCCACTCCTGACCGCGGTCGCCGCGGTCATGCTCGCAGCCCCGGTGCTCGCCGACGACGCCGGCGTCCGCAGCGCGTCCGTCTCGCCGAAGCGGGGTTTCACCGACTCCGCCGGCGGCGTGCGGATCGAGTTCCGCCTCGGCGGCTCCGCGCCCGCCGACGCCTCGATCCGAGTCGCCGGGCACGGCAGGGAGGTCCGCCGGATCGAGCTCCCCGGCGTCCAGCCCGGCAAGGACCGGGTGGAGCGCTGGGACGGGCTCAACAACGGCGGCCGCCCCGTCGCCGACGGGACCTACCGTGTGATCGTCGCGGTCGCGGGCGGCGGCGAGCGGGAGGCGGGGAAGGTCCGGCTGCACCGCCACTTCTTCCCCGTCCGCGGCCCGCACGGCGCCCGCGGCCCGGTCGGCGAGTTCGGGGCGGCGCGGAACGGTGGGCGCGTGCACAAGGGCTTTGACGTGACCGCGAGGTGCGGGACGCCGCTTGCGGCGGCGGTGACCGGCACGGTCGTGAAGCGTGCCTACGACCCCAGGCTGGACGGCAACTACGTGGTGATCAGGGGGCTGGGGGAGAGGCGCAAGTACTGGTACGTCCACATGCGCCACCCGTCGAGATACCGGAAGGGCGACCTAGTGCACGTGGGTCAGATCGTCGGGTTCGTCGGCAAGACCGGCAACGCCCGGACGGTCGGCTGCCACCTCCACTTCGAGATCCACGTCGACGGCCGGCCGATCAACCCGCTGCCCTACCTCCGTTCCTGGGATCGCTACAGCTAGTGTCATGACCGCCCGGGGGAAAGGACCCTCGGGCGGAGGAGGAGCGAGATGTCCGAGGAAGCGATGGAGCGCGCCGTGCAGCAGGCCCTCGCGCGCGAGGGCATCGCCGACGAGGTGATCGCGGCGGGCCAGTTCAACCCCCGCGGCCACACGGGTTCGATCTTCGCCGGCGGTCTGGCGGGCGGCGGCGTCGGCGAGCTGGGCGGCAAGGTCGGCGAGGCGGTCGGCGAGGTCGCCGGCGTGGCGGGCGGCATGCGGGCGAACGCGGCCGCCAGCGGCATGCCCGAGTTCATGCTGGTCGGAGTGACCGCCGACGCGGTCTACGGGTTCGAGGGCCGCTCCCGCAGCAAGGAGCCCGGTGCGCTGATCTTCAAGGCGGACCGCGCCGGGCTGGAGGTGAAGGTGCATCAGCGAGTCAACGTGCGGGTGCTCGAGCTGCTCCACCCGGACACCGGCTCGAGCATCGAGCTCGAGGGGAGCAGGATCCCGGTCGCGCACGCGAAGGACGTGATCGAGGCCTTGAGCGGCTGACCCGGAAGCAGGCTGGCGCCAACCAGCCAAATATTGAGTAGAGTCCCCGCCCCACCCACGGAACGGGAGCCGGATTGGGTTCGGAGGAGAGCACCGAGGTCGGGTTCAGTCGTCGTACCTTCCTGTGGAGGACGGGAAGCCTGGGCGCCGCCGCCACCGTCGCCCTCTATCCGGCGGTCGCGCGGGCCGGGATCCTCGACCCGGTGCTCGACAAGATCGCCGGCCCGGCCCTGGATCTGCTCGCTCGCGACACGATCGCCGGACTGGTCGCCTTCGAGGTCCCGGGCGGCGACCGCTACTCCCAGGCCCAGGGAGTCACCAGCACCCGGCCCGGCGGCATCGACGCGAAGGC
>DATBHH010000121.1:0-23760 GCA_036557525.1 Solirubrobacterales bacterium
GGCGGCGAATCGGCGGCGCCTGCGAGCGAAACCGGCCAGGGCTCGGCCGGATACGCGTACTAGCCCGCCCGCTCGTCAGAGAACCCGGAGCTCGAGATCGCGGGCTCCGGGTTCGAGAACCGAGGCGAGGCTTTCGGCGACCCTGGGATCGAACTGGGTGCCCGCACAGGCCCGCACCTCCGCCAGAGCCGCCTCGACCGGCATCGCCCTGCGGTAGGAGCGGGTCGTGGTCATCGCGCTGAAGGCATCGCAGCAGGCGACGATCCGGGCCTCGATCGGAATCTCCTCGCCCGCCAACCCGTCCGGGTAACCGCTGCCGTCGTAGTGCTCGTGCGAGGAGCGGACGATGCGCCCGACCTCGGAGAGCACTCCACCGACCCGGTTCAGCATCTCCTGGCCCTCGATCGTGTGCCGGTACATCACCTGCCACTCCTCCGGATCGAGCGGGCCGCTCTTGTTGATGATCTCCTTCGGCACGGTGATCTTGCCGACGTCGTGCAGCAGGGCCGCGAACTCGGCGTTGCGGCGCCGGCGGTGGTCGAGCCCGAGCCGGTCGGCGACCGCCAACGAGAGCTCGACCACCCCCCGGCTGTGGCTGCCCGTGTAGGCGTCGTCGGCCTCGACCACGTCGCCCAGCAGCATCGCCGTCCCGCGATAGGCGCTGCTGAGCTCGATCGCCTGGTCGACCCGTGCCTGGCGCTCGCGCGAGAGCACCGCGAGCACGGTTGCCAGGGGGAGGACCAGGAGCACCAGCCCGGCGCCGACCCCGGTCGCCGCGAAGGCGACCAGCAGCCCGATCGGGGCCAGCGCCCCGTCGAGCGCATAGACCGGGGCGACAAGCCCGCTCAGGGTCCGCACCGAGACGCCGTCGATCAGGCGCTCCCGGATCGCTGCCGGGACGAAGTCGAAGGCGAACTGGGCCAGCAGAGCGAGCAGATAGACGGGCCACTCGCCCCAGGAGAAGACCTGGGCGCCGGCGGCGACCAGGAGCAGCGCCGGGCCGACGGCGTGCCAGCAATCCCCGAGGGCGTGGAAGGCGCGGTGGACGCTGGTGTGGCCGCTGGCGTAGTCGTATCCCCGTCCCAGCAGATCGCCGCAGGCGACCGCGAGCGGCACCGCCGGGGTAGGCAGGAGAAAGAGCATCGGCACCAGCGCCAGCTCGGTCGGGACGGTATGGCCGTCGGCGATGTCGAATTTCGCCCTGCTGCAGAGGACGTAGGCGCCGACCAGGATCGCCAGCGTGGGCAGGTCGAGAGCGCGCTGAGACGGCAGCAGCATGGCCATCGCCACCGCGACGACGACGAAACCGAGGGCGAGGGTCGCCTCGACCAGCCGTTCGACCCCCTGCGCGCGCAGCCGCACCCGCTCGCGTCCACGGGCGAAGAGATGCTCGGCGTCTTCTATCTGGGAGACGAGTGCCATGCCGACGCGGCCGGCGTTCGCCAACCGCACCCGTTCATCGACAGATCGCGCCCGGGAATGAGTCGCGCAAATGCGAATCCGCACCCGCGAGCACAGTGGTCAGGTAATTCGGTAGCGGACCGGCTGGAATTCGGTAGCCGTTTGTACGGACCCCTCAAGTCAGCGGGACCCGGGCCCGATCATCTCCGCGCGGCACATAAGTGAGTCAGCTGAATAAGGGCAAACCTGTCGCGAGGCAGGGACGCAAAGTTGGAGATCTCGCATCGGTGCGAGACGGCTCGACTGCCAGCTTGGTTTGACAACCAGGCTCTTTGGCCTGTCATGAGGAGGTTTGCCCGATGGTCTCCAACTTTCGCCCCAATCGCTTGGCTTCCGCGCTGATCACAGCGCTCCTGGCGCTGGCCGTCTTCGCCGCTTCCGCCGACGCCTGCTCGTACTCCGGCGCCCGGACCGTGTTCAAGCCCTGGGGAGACCAGCGCAACTACGTGCTCGCCCCCGACGGCGGCTTCGAGCACGGCGCCTCCGGATGGCAGTTGAGCCGCGGAGCCGCCGTCGTCGCCGGCAACGAGAGCTACTACCTCGACAATGCTGCCGACTCAAGGTCGCTATCGCTCCCGGCCGGCAGCTCGGCGGTGAGCCCACCGGTCTGCATGGCGATCGACACACCCTCGTTCCGGCTGGTCGCTCGCAACACCGGCAACCCGGCCTCCCAACTGCGCGTCGAAGCCGTCTACAGGCTCCTCGGCCTGGTCCGCACGAAAACGGCGGGCACAATCCGTGCCGGCTCCTCGTGGGCGCCGGGCCAATCGGTCTCGACCGTGCTGACCCTCTCGCCGGTGGTCGGGACGTTGATCCCGGGCGCGATCGAAATCCGCATCGCCCCGCTCGACTCGAGCGGCAATTGGCAGGTTGACGACGTTTACGTCGACCCCTTCCGACGGGGGTAGTCGCAACCGGTTGAGATCGCGGCCTTCGGTCACTCGCTCGCGAGGGCCGTCCTCTCCCCGGAGATGGGGCGGCCGCCGGCGACCCGCCGCCTGCCCAGCGCCATCGCAAGGGCGGGGACGAGGGTCAGGACGAGCAGCGCGAGCCCCCAGCGGAAGGTGTGGGCGAAGGCTTCGGCGAGCGCTTCCGGCGCCCGTGAGTGCCGGTCGTCGATCGCCGTGGCTAGCAGGACGGAGAGGATCGCGGTCCCGATCGAAGCGCCGGACTGGCGCAGGATGTTCATCGCCGTGCTGGTGCGGGCGATCGCCGATTTCGGCACCGCCTGCATCGCCGCCGTCATCGTCGGCATCATCGCCATCCCCATCCCCAGCCCGAGCACGAAGCTGAAGCCGCAGAGGAGGACGTAGGAGGTGCCGGCGTCGACGAACGAGAAGGGGACAAGCCCGAGCACCAGAAGCGGGATTCCGTATGCGGGCCAGCGGCTCGGCCCGTAGCGGTCGGTGAGTTTGCCGGCGAGCGGCATCGTGATCATCGAACCCAGTCCCAGCGGGGCCATCAGCAGACCCGCTTCCAGCGCCGAGGCGCCGCGCACCGTCTGGTAGTAGAGCGGGATCAGCAGCAGCGATCCGAAGAACGCGATCGCGAACAGCATCAGGGTCCCGGCCGCGGGCCCGGCCGCGGTGCGGATGAAGGTGCGGACGTCGATCAGCGGTTCCCGAGCCCCCCAGCTGTGACGCAGGAAGCCGGCGATCAGCGCCGCGCCGGCGAGGATCGGGAGCCACGACCGCGTCGCCCCGAAGCCGCCGTCGCTCGACTCGGCGAGGCCGAAGATCAGCGCCGTCAGCCCGGGCGAGAGCAGCGCCATCCCCAGCCAGTCGAGCCGGTGGGCGGGCTGCGGCTCGTCGCGCTCGAGCACCTTCGCCGCCAGCGCTATCGCGATCACGCCGATCGGCACGTTGATGAGGAAGATCCAGCGCCAGGAGACGTCGTCGACCAGCCAGCCGCCGAGGATCGGGCCCAGGATCGGCGCCGCCAGCATCGGCATCCCAAGCAGACCCATCACCCGACCCATCCGCTCGGGTCCGGCCTTCCGGGTCAGGATCGTCATCACGATCGGCATGATCATCCCGCCGCCGAATCCCTGGAGGATGCGGAAGGCGATCAGCGAGCCGGCGCTCCAGGCGACGGCGCCGAGCGCCGAGCCGAGCATGAACAGCGCCAGCGATCCGAGGTAGAGGCGCTTGGTCCCGAAGCGGTCGGCGGCCCAGCCGGTCAGCGGGATCACCGCCGCCAGCGCCAGCGTATAGCCGGTCACGACCCACTGGATCGTCGTCAGCGAGGCGTCGAACTCGATCGCGAGGCGGTCGATGGCGACGTTGATCACCGTCGTGTCCAGGATCGACATGATCGCGCCGAGCAGGACCACCGAGGCGACGATGATCGTTCCTCGGTCGAGGGCGTCGGAATCGTTCTGTACTGCAACGGAGGGCATCTGAATCTCCTATTCGCGGTTTGGCTGGCTGCCAGACCTGACAGCGCAGCCGGCTGCGCTGTGACAGCTCAGCGCCTCGCGTTGATGAGCGTGCCGAGGTTGCCCACCGGCGCTCCGAGGTGTCGGAGCTTGTCCGGGTTGGATATCGAGCTGACCGCCTTGATCTCGCCGTCGGCGATGTCGAGGGCGGTGACGCCGACCAGGCGCTGCTCGCCGTCGAAGACGAGTGCCCCGGGTCCGCCGTTCAGCTCGACCGGGCGAAACTCGATTCCGGGCAGGCGGGAGTCCGGGTTGAGCCAGCCCATCAGGATGCGGGCGACGCGGCTGCGTCCGCGCATCGTCTGGGCGAGGGCCGGAGCCTTGCCGCCGCCGTCGCCGGTCAGCTGGACGTCGTGCGCGAGCAGCGACTCGAGGCCGGCGAGGTTGCCTTCCTCGGCGGCCTCGAAGAACCGTCGCGCCAGCTCGTCGCGCTGGTCGCGCGACGTCTGGAACCGGGGCCGGCCCTGCTCGACGTGTCGTCGGGCGCGGCTCGCCAGCTGCCGCACGTTGTCCTCGCTCTTGCCGACGATCTTGGCGATCTGGGCATACCTGTAGTCGAAGACGTCGTGGAGCAGCAACACCGCGCGCTGCTCGGGTGAGAGGCTCTCGAGCAGGACCAGCATCGCCATCGAGAGCGAGTCGGCTGTCTCGGCGTGGCGCGCCGGGTCGTCCTCTCCGTCGGTGACGATCGGCTCGGGAAGCCATTCGCCGACATAGCGCTCGCGACGGGCGCGGGCCGAGCGCAGCTCGTTGATCGCCAGGCGGGTGGTGACTGTCGAGACGTAGGCGCGCGGCGATTCGATCTCCTCGCCGGCTTCGATCGCCTGGTGGACTCGCAGCAGCGCCTCCTGAACCACGTCTTCGGCTTCGGAGACGCTGCCGAGCATCCTGTAGGCGATCGCGAAGGAAACCGGTCGCAGTTCGTCCAGCAAGCGCTCGCGTTCCGTCATCGCAGCATCACCCGCTCCTCGTCTCGTGGGACATCTACCCGAATTGACCAGATAGTGAGCCGGTTTGTGACAACGACCGATCGGCTGTCACAGGCATCCATCGAGGGCTGTCTCACCTGCGACAACCCTCGATCCAAGGAGGACACCATGGAACCACGCATCGACCACCCCGCCCAGACGCTTCCGGGCGCAATGCAGGCTCTGCAGAGACTCGACCGCGCGACGAAGCAGGCCGAGATCCCGGAGGCGACGCAGGAGATGCTGAAGCTGCGGGCCGGCCAGATCAACGGCTGCAGCGCCTGCGTCGACATTCATTCCCGGCTGCTGAAGGCGCTGGGCGAGCCCGATCAGCGCATCGTCATGGTCGGCGCCTGGCGCGAGTCGAGTTACTACACCGAGGCTGAGCGCGCAGCCCTCGCGCTGACCGAGGCGGTCACGCGGCTCGCCGACCGCCCCGACCCCGTCCCGGACGAGGTCTGGGCGGAGGCCGCGCGCCACTACGACGACGACCAGCTGGCCGCGCTGGTCCTTTCGATCGCATCGATCAACACCTGGAACAGGCTCAACGTCGCCACGCGGCAGATCACCGGCGAGTGGGTCGAGCAGCTCGTCGCTGCCCAGGCGGTGGGCTCACCGGCCTGACATCGCCCGCCGGCCGGCGGCCTGGGTCAAACTCCGGGCTGCCGGTTCGGCGCGAAAGCCGGTCCCGAGTCGCTCGCCCGCTGGGCCAGCCCGTCGACGAAGAGCTCGAGGAGCAACTCGAAGCGTGCGTCCTGGTCGACCATCGCGAAATGCCGGCCGACCTCGGTCAGGTTCGGGAACTGGTCCGACGGGAGGGAGCTGAGGTAGCCGCCGACCATCTCGCCGGCCTCCTCGAGCGGAGGGGCGTTCTCGACTCCGGGGTCCTGATAGCCCGCCTCATCGACGGTGAAGCCGTTGACCGAGGAGATCAGCAGGAGGTAGCCCTGCACCGCCAGATCATCGGGTACGCCGCCTGCGCGCAGGATCGCCAACACTCCCTCGGAGAGGCGGAGCGCGTTCGGCCCCATCGGGACTCGCCCGATCGAGACCTGGACGATGTCGCGGTGGCCCAGGATCGTCCGCCGCATCCCTCGGGCGACCTCCTTGAACTGCTCCTGCCAGCGGTCCGGATCGGGCTCGGGGAGCTTTTCCACCTGCTCCTCGATGACCTCCTCGAGGATCAGGTCGAGCAGGCCGTCCTTTGAGCCGACGTGCCAGTAGAGCGAGGCGGCGCCGGTATCGAGCAGATCGGCGACGCGACGCATGCTGAAGCCGGCGAGCCCATTGGCGTCGAGCACCTCGAGACCTGCTTTGACGATCGCATCGCGGGTCAGGGGGTCCCGCCGGCGGCTCCGGTTCCGCTCGGGCACCCGCTGCCAGGGAGGCGGCGGGATCGCGTCCGACCTCTCCTTGTCAACCATCTCGAACAGCGTACCACCGTCGAACGTTCTTGCAGAGAATCGATCGGTGTGCTAGAACAACGTTCGAGTCTTGAATGACGTTTGTTCATCGAGGAATGTTCTAGTCGAGAGGAGCACGGAGATGGAGGCAGCGACGGCGGTGCGAAATGAAACTCGGCGCTATCCCCGTAGGTGGCTGGCGGCGGCGGTGATGATCGGTGCGGCGGCGATGGACCTGATCGATCTGACGATCGTGAACATAGCCCTGCCGACGATCCGAACCGACCTCGGAGCGAGCGGGACTGAGCTCGAGTGGGTGATCTCGGCCTACATGCTGGCCTTTGCGGCCTCGTTGATCGTCGCCGGCAGCTTCGGCGACCTGTTCGGCCGCAGGCGGATCTTCTGCGGCGGCGTCGCGGTCTTCGGGCTGGCGAGCCTCGCCGCGGGGCTTGCCCAGACGCCGGAGGCGCTGATCGCCGCCCGCGTCGTGCAGGGAACCGCGGCGGCGGCAATGATCCCGCAGCTGCTCGCGACCTTCCGGGCGATCTTCGACGGCGAGGAGCGCGGCAAGGCTTTCGCCATCTACGGAGCGGCGCTCGGCTTCGCCTCGGCGATCGGGCTGATTCTGGGCGGCGTCCTGACCGAGGCCGACCTGTTCGGCTGGGGCTGGCGAACCGTCTTCTTCGTCAACATCCCGGTCGCCCTCCTATCGCTGCCCGCGGCGATCATCGCGGTGCCCGAGACCAGCGACCCCGAGGCGGGCCGTCCCGACCTGCGCGGCGCCGCGCTGCTGGCGGCCTCGATCGTCGCGATCGCCTATCCGCTCCTCGAGGGTCGTGGCCTGGGCTGGCCGGCGTGGACGTGGGCGATGCTCGCGGCCGGGGTCGGCGGGCTCGTCGCGCTCGCGATGAGCGCCGAGCGTCGTCCCCGTCCGGGGATAGCCCCGCTGCTGAGGACTCGCCTGCTGAGGATCCCCGCATTCTCGGCCGGCCTGCTGGTCCAGGCCGCCTTCTCGGCAGGGCTCCAGGGGTTCTCGGTCACCTTCGTCCTCTGGATTCAGGGCGGCATGCACTTCTCGCCCCTGGGGGCGGGCCTGACGCTGTTGGCGTTCAGCGTCGGCAGCTTCCTGCTGGCTCCCCTCGCGGTCCCTCTGGCCCAGCGCTACGGACGGGCGACGCTGTCGCTCGGCGGCCTGCTGATGGCGGCCGGGGTTCTGGGGACCGTGCTCGGCGCCGGCCACGTGGGGAACGGCTCGGATCCGTGGCCGGTCGTGCCCGGGCTGCTCGTCGCAGGCGCGGGGCTCTCGCTGATGATCATCCCGCTGGTCAACGTCGTCTTGGCCGCTGTCCCCTCCGAGGTGGCGGGGGGCGCGGGCGGGATCTTCAGCACCTCCCAGCAGCTCGGCGGAGCCCTCGGCGTCGCCCTGGTGGGAGCGGTGTTCTTCTCCCAGCTGGAGAGCCACGCGTTCACGGAGGCCTTCAAGCACAGCGCACCGGTCGTGATCGGCCTCTTCCTCGCCGCGGCGCTTCTGGCGCTGGCCCTGCCGGGGACGGCGGTCAGCGAGGAGCAGATGGCCGAGCTCTAGCTGCCGCGCCGAGCGGCCCGCGCCCGGTTGTCCTCAGCGGGTGCCGCTGGGGACGATCGCTCGGCGGGCGGTGGGTTTCCCGTCGACCTCGACGATCATCCGGGCCTTCCCCGACCCCAGGCGGAGGAGAGAGCGACGAGACAGGCGCAGAGTCTCGACGCGTTCCTGAGGTCGGAGCCGAAACCCGGCGGGCAGCGCGCGGACGAGTCGCGCCCGGCGCTGTCCGCGCTTCGCGATCAATGCGGCACGACAGCCGAGATCACAGCTCACCAGCGCGGTCCCCGTCCTTGAAATGGAGGCGCGCACCGCCGGCGGCGGCCCGCAGTTGCTCGTCCGAGGGGCCCGCGCCGGCGAGACTCGGCCGACGACCTCGGCCGAGACCGTCGGTCCCGGCGCCCAGACTTCGCCGCCGTAGGGCAATGAGACCCTACGCAGCCCCGGCGGGCCGAAATAGGTCCCAGGACCGAAGAGCCGATCGGCCACGCGCAGATAATCGCCGGTGAGCGCGGGGTCGATCACAGCCTCGCCGTCAGGACAACCGGTGAGGTCCTCTGTGTTCGTGAGTGCGATGCATTCCTCCCCCGCCTTGCTCCTGCAGGCGGCGAGCTGCGTCCGGTCGAAATCGCCATCCCAGCCACCGTTCCACCGACCGGTCACCGGGGTGACCAGTTCGTTGGCGCGCACCGCGCCACTGACCGACGGTGGCGTCAGTGGGGACACGTTGCCATTCCAGACCGGGCTTTGAACCCGGCCATCCCAAAGCACTGTGCCCGCCGCCACCCCGTCCGTCGAGACGTCGGTGCCGGTCGCAAACGGGGAGCAATTCGAAAGATCGGGGGCACAGGCCTGCCACACCGGTGTGCTGCCGTCCAGGACGACCAGGCGCAAGCTCCCGCTGCCGTCGGAGTTCAGCAGCGCCTGGAAGGAGGGTGGGGCTGCGTCGACAGAGCCGGCGTTCAGCGCTCCGATCCCGAGGACGAGGATCGCCGCCGAAAGCGCCGAGCCTCCTCTGGCCATCCCCCGCACCGCCTCAACGGTACTACCGCCAAGCGCGACAGCGGCGGCCTATTCGAGGATCTGGGAGCCGTTCCGCGGGAAGCCAGGCGGCAGCGGACCGATGAGATAGTAGGAGGCGTGTAGGTAGCGCCGGTATCGACCCTGCTGGGTCAGTTCGTTCAGGTAGATGACGACGCGGCGGCGGATCACGACCCTGTCGCGGCAACGCCGGCAGCCGTGCCGGAGAAGGGCCTGCCCATGCCCGCGGGCCACACCCTGGCCGAAGTTTTCCCATTTGAGCCGGTGGAACTGGAGCGAGCGGTCCCGCTTCAGCAACATCCCTTTCGGTTCGGTCGCCAGTCGATGGGTGATGACGTTGGAGAGGACGACGACGCGCGCCTGTTCGAATTTCGCCGCGCCCGGTTCGGCGACGAAGGCCGCGTGGGTTTCCGGGCAGCCGGGGAGCATCCGGCCCGGCGCCGTCACCGTGCCTTCGAGGCGATTGGGAGCGACGAAGGTGCCTTCGATCCAGGGGCCGCGCGGGTCGGTGTACTTCCAGTAGCCGTCTGAATTGACGGGAACGGTCGCCGCCGTCGCGTTTTCGAAGCTGCCGCAGAAGCCCCACTTGAAGCGCCAGCGGGGATTGACGACCTGGCCGGCGCTGACTTCGAAGCCGACGGGAAGCCCGACCGAGGTGGTCGCGTGCCAGGGGCCCTCGACGGGAACGACGGTTTCGCCGCCGGCGCCCGCCGGGCCGCCGAGCAGCGCCACGACCAGCGCGGTCGCGATCGACGTGACAGCCACCAGCCGCTTCACCATTGCGACCCTAACCGACCGCCGACCCACCGCCGGCGGCGCCGGCCTCCGCACGAGAGCGGGAGTGACGGGACTCGAACCCGCGCCCACCGGCGCCGCCTCTCACCTCGGGCGCGGCGAGGATGGTCGCCGCTCAAATTCCCGAACGGCACGGCGAACTCAACCTCTGGCGCAAGATAACCATCTGGCTCCTCGATGACCGAGTTCTCCAACGCGCCGATTCCGTCGATCTCGATTCTCACGACATCGCCAACGCCTGTCAGGTCCGTCCGTCGATCTGGAATCCGCATAGCCTCATTCGGCACCCTCGGTTGTCAGGGCGATGAAGGGCTCAGGTCGCCCGCCGTCGCACGGGCGTGGATCGCCTCGAACGATTCGCCGGCAGCGGTGGCGTCAGCGATCTTCTCCGGGTCCACGGACACGCCGATCGGGTTGGCTCTGAACGCGGGGCTGGCGCGCATCCACTCGCTCGAGGCGGTCCAGTCCCCGAACACATCGACTTGCAGCTCCACGCGGTTGCCGTCCGGGTCTTTGTAGTAGTAGGAGAGCGTCATGCCGTGGTCGATGCAGATATCCGGCTCGATCTCCTGATCACGCAAGCGCAGATATGTCGCGTTCAACTCCTCGAAGAGCTCGTACTCGAAGGCACTGTGATGCATCCCGGTTCGTGTCTCCTTGTCGGGGTCATCGGCAAAGCCGGGGAAGCAGAGCAGCGCGATCCGGTGGTTAGCAGCGTCGTTAGTAAGCCACGCTCCGGTCGCGTCCTGAAAGACGACCTCGGCGCCCACCACGACCACATACCAATCGATCAGCGCCTGTAGCTGCGTGGTCTTCAGATTGAAGTGATGGAGGGTCGGCTTGACGATCGGATGCGCGGTCATGGAGCTTGTCACCACGGGACCGAGGCGCTTGTTTCGTGCAGCAGGCTCGGATTGATGTCCGACTCTTGGTGGACGTGTCGGGGCGGGGTGTAGAACGTCGAGTAAGGACGCAAGCGAAGCGCGATCCGCTTCTCCATGCGCGCTCCTTCTTCGACCATCGGGCGCACGTCCTCAGACATCGGTGTCCCGGCCATCACGCCGGCAATGCGCATCATCACGTCAACCACGAAGTCGAAGTCGGTGTCTATCTCCGCATCGCAATAGACCTGGAGGTAGCTCGGCGGCCATTGCTCGTCAAGTACACAGAGCGAAACCTTGGGGTCGCGCGCTACGGCCTTGGCCTTCGCGCGCTCGGACATCGTGGAGACGACGATCTCCTCCGGCTCGGCGGAGTAATAGACGATCGACATCGCTGGCCCGTGCTTCGCGCGCCCGTACCCAAAGATCGCGGTGCGATGGTCGAGTACGAACTGTCGTCGCTGTTCGGGTGTCATCAGCAGTCCCTTCGTCGGCCGCGAATCGGCGGGTAGGCTGACGGCGAGGTGTTCGTGCTGCGCCTGCCCTCTGGTGCTCCTCGACCTCGCTGCTGAAGGCCGAGCGCAATGTGCTCACTCGCCTGGGGATGTTCGCCAAGGCCCTGTGGAGCGCCCGTGACCACGGCCACCTTGCCAGCAAGCTTTCTTGTCATCTCCGCCATTGGCGGACCTCCAAATCCCTATCGCTGAGCGCTGTACGTCTTGAACCGTGATCAAGAGTAACAATCACTCTTGATTTAGAGTCAAGAGAATGCCTGCCACTCGCCCACACCTAGACCGCGATTTGAAGCGCAAGCAAATCCTCGACGCTGCCGAGAAGCTGCTCCTGCGCAACGGCTACGAGGAAACGGCGATGGCGGAGGTAGCCCGAGGCGCCGGGGTCGCGAATAGCGCCGTGTATTGGTACTTCCCGAGCAAGGACGACCTGCTTGCCGCCGTGCTCCAACGACGCCAAGACCGGGCAATCGAAAGCTTGCCCGCCCGCGACACGTTGACCCCGGACGAGCAAGCCCTCGCACTGCTCGCGCAGCTCGATCAGGTCGCCAAGCTCACCGCCACCGTTCACGAGCGCGCGCAGCACAGCGCCGCAGTCGCCGAAATGCACGAAGCGTTCCATGCCGCAGCAGACCGACTTCTGAGGAGCCTATTCCGGGACGCCGGACTCACGGCAGACGACGCGGCACAGGCTGCCAGGGCGATGATGGCCTTGGTAGAGGGTATCCACCTCCACGAGCCCGACCGCCGAAACACGGCCGCGCGCAACGACCTCGTACTCTGGACGCTTCACCGACTCGCGCCCGGCGACTTCTCGTAACACCAGCGAGTCACCAACAAGTTCGGTTGCCTTCGCTGTCCCGTAAACCCGCTCCCATGCAGGGCGAGGAGGCACTTGGGCCGAAATGTGTGGCACAAGCCTCCAAGATGGCGCCAGTGAGCCCCTGAATTAAATGGCAGCAATCGGCGCCGCAATGCCGATTGCTGCCGTTACGGGAGCGACGGGACTCGAACCCGCGACCTCCGGCGTGACAGGCCGGCGCTCTAACCAACTGAGCTACGCCCCCGAGCGATGGGCGACAGCCGCCCGGCCGGTGATTATCTCAGGGTCGGTCGCCGGGAGGGCGGCGGCTCAGGGCGCGGATCCGGGATCGATCTCGTAACCCCTGGCCGGGAGCGATGCCGAGAGCGGGCGGCGCGGCGACATTGCGCGGCTGGCCGCCGCGCCCCGCCCTCGCTTCGCTCGGCGTCCCGCCCAGAGCGGGCTCACCGGTTCGAAGGTCAGAAGTTCGCGCCAGGTCGTCTGGCCGATCACGCCGTCGGCCGGCAGCGCCCGTTCGGTTTGGAAGGCGCGCACAGCGGCGGTGGTGAGCTTTCCGTAGACACCGGTGATCGGCAGCCCGAGGCGCCCTGTGGCGCGAAGGTGCATCTGCGCCCAGACGACGATGTCGCCGCGGCTGCCCCGCTTGAGGACCGGGTTGGTGACGATCGGCCGGTAGCCGAAGACGGGCCCGATGAGTTCGGCGCCGAGCGCGCTCCAGCCGCGGGCGTTGGTTTCGTGCCAGGCCCACCAGCTGACCTGCTCGCCGCCGTAGTTCTCGGCGAAGCGGCGGAAGCGGATGATTTCCTTCCGTCCCGGCGACTCGTAGGTCTGGCCGAGCGGATAGAGGGGCCGGTCCCAGAGACGGTTGAAGAGATAGGTGTGCTCGTAGACGCCGCGGACCGAGGTCCCGATCGCCTTCCAGTACATCTGCGGCTGGTTGTACTGGGCGCCGCCGGGGCCGAAGAAGACCGAGTACGGGAACGCCGGGTGGTAGTCGACATAGGGGAAGGACGCGAGCGCGACCGGGTATTCGTCGCCGATCCGGGCGCGGAGGGCGCGCATGTAGCGTTCGGCCGCCGCGTACTTGCCTTCGTACTGGCCCTCGGCGTCGATCACGAAGCAATCGGCGCCGCGCTTGACCGCGGCGGCCGCGACCCTGGCCTCGGCGATCGGCGCGTCGCCGTAGACGAAGCCCCAGGCGCAGACGCTGAGCCCCGCCGCATGAAGGCTTTCGACCAGCGAGCTGCTGAACTGGCTCCAGTAGTTGCCGCCGTCGCTCGACTTGATGTAGACGGTGCCGATCCCGTAGCGCTTGGCCCGGGCCGCGATCCTCGTCGGATTCCCGCCTTCGGTCCGTTCCACGTACCAGATCCACATCCCCTGGCGGTCGAAGGCGGTCGCCGGTGGAGTCGCCGGCGTGGGCGGAGCCGGCGATTCGACCGCGGACACGCGTGGACCGGCGCCGCCGGTGGACGCCTGGGCGGACGCGGGGGCGATCAGAGCCATCGCGAGGACGATCGCCAGGAGCACCTTGGTGCTGCTGACCCTCACATTCGCTGTAAACACGGCATCGGCCATTAGGTGCGGTCGAGCCGGGCCTAGTATGGACCTGACCGCTGGAATCGGCCTTCCGACTCCCCCTGATTCGCCGCTCTCGCAAGATCCTTTGCATATCCGCCCTGCTGGGCGTCCTCCTGGCCGGCGCGCTCGGGGCGGCGCAGGCCGAGGCTCCGGCCGCGGTTCCCGAACGGCCGGCCTCCGATCTGCTCGAAGCGGGCATTTCCCAGGCGGGGAAACGGCTGATCCTCACCGTCCGGACCGCGCTACCCGTTGCGCTCGCGCGGCTCGACCGGCTGCCCGCCGGGCGCCCCGCGACTCGATTCCTCTGCTTCTCGCTGCGGGCCCTCCATCGCCGCGGCGCGCGGGAGCTCTGCCTCGGCGGCCGGCGCGGCAGCCACGTACGGGTCGGAGTCACCCTCCTCAACGCGACGGGTCGGGCCGTCCGCAGCCGGAGCGTCGCGGCCCGCGTCACCCGGCCCGATCCGCTCGAGCTCGCGCTGGCGCTGGCGCCGGAACGGGCGGGCCTCGTCCCCCACCGCTACCGATGGCGGGTGCTCGAGAGTCGCGGCGGCTGCGGCCGTTGCGGGGCTAGCCTGCCGCCCTCCGGCGCCCGTCTTTTCCGCCTGCGCCCGGTGCGGGTCGTCGGCTGCACCGGCGGCGGCGGTGGGCTGGTCACCAACGGGCCGCGCGACCGCGACGTCGTCGCCCTCACCTTCGACGACGGCCCCAGCTCCTACACGGAAGCGTTCGCCGACGTCCTGCGGGAACAGCACGTGCAGGCGACCTTCTTCGAGATCGGCCAGGAGATCGCCGGCCGGGAGGCGACGATGCGCCGCCTGGTCCGCGACGGCGACGAGATCGGCAACCACACCACCCACCATCAGGCCTATCCCGGCTACGCGGACCTGGTCACGACCAGCGACCTGATCGAGTCCGCGACCCGGTTC
This sequence comes from Solirubrobacterales bacterium, assembly GCA_036557525.1. Taxonomy (GTDB): domain Bacteria; phylum Actinomycetota; class Thermoleophilia; order Solirubrobacterales; family 70-9; genus VRUE01. The sequence goes on from DATBHH010000121.1 coordinate 14,408, forward strand.
CGGCCGTGCCTCTTCCGACCACCGGGCGGGGCGGTCAACGGGGCCGTGATCGACGCTGCCGCGCGGGCGGGGATGACGACCATAACCTGGGACGTCGACCCGAGCGACTGGTCGAATCCGGGCAGCAACGCCGTCTATGCGCGGGTCGTCGACGCGGTCGAGCCGGGGTCGATCGTCGTCATGCACGACGGCGGCGGGACCCGCGCCGACACCCTCGCCGCGCTGCCGCAGATCATCGAGACCCTGCGCCGGCGCGGCTACCGATTCGCGACCGTCACCGAGCTGCTCGGCCACGGAATGATCTACAGGCCGTACGGTTAGCCGAGGCCGAACGAAGGAGGAGCGAAGTGATCGTCGAGAGGACCGAGAACCCGCAGTGGCTGTCGAACGCCTACCTGGTCGCCGACGAGGAGTCGGGCAAAGGCGTCCTGATCGACGGCAACGACCTGCTCGACCCGCTTCTCGATCGGGCCGAGAGCGACGGGATCGAGATCACCCACATCCTCGTCACCCATCCCCACGCCGATCACGTCGCCGGGCTGGCGGCGGCCCGCGAGCGGCTCGGCGGACCGCCGCTCGTCGCCCACCCCGACGCCGCGGCCGAGATCGACGACGAGGTCGAGCTCTCGATCGAGGACGGCGGCCGGCTCTCCAGCGGCGGCCTCGAGATCGAGGCGATCTCGACCCCTGGCCACGCGTCGGGGCACCTCGCCTTTCTGATCGACGGCAGCGACGTGTTCACCGCCGACGTCCTCTTCAAGGGGACCGTCGGCGGGACGATGGCGCCGGGGGCGAGCGGCCTCGACGACCTCAGGGCCTCGGTGATGAGGCTGATGGAGCTTGCGCCGGAGACGACGGTCCACCCCGGCCACCGCGAGCCGACGACGATCGGGGCCGAGCTCGAGGGCAACCCGTTCGTCCGCGTCTGGCGCGGGATCGACGAGCTTGGCGAGGAGCCGTGCAGCGTCTGGGGGCGCGACGCGACCCTGCTCCTCTGGGCCCCCGACTACGACGGCGGCAACAAGGCCTGGGTCCGGTTCGCGGACACCGGCGAGGAGGCGATCGTCGGCGGCTCCCAGGTCGAGCGGGGATGAGATCCGGGGCCCGACCGCTCTCGGTCTTTAGTCCAATGGACGTATATGCGATGGGAACTCGGATGACGGTTGTGGAGACTCCCTCCCCCGATGGCCGCCGACATCCAAAGCTTCGTCTTCGACTGGTATCCCGTCTTCGGGGTGGTCTTCATGTTCGGCCTCCTGCTCGTCTTCGTCACGCTGCTGCGCGGGACGCTCGGCGCCACCAAGCCTGAGACCGTCAAGGCGAGCAAGACCAAGCCCGTCCTCTGGGACGAGGTCCAGGGCGTCGACGCGGCCAAGGACGAGCTGATGGACGTCGCCGCCTGGCTCCGCGACCCCGACCGGTTCGCGGCGCTCGGCGCGCAGCCGCCCCGCGGCGTCCTCCTCTTCGGCCCGCCCGGCACCGGCAAGACGATGCTCGCCCGCGCCGTCGCCGCCCAGGCCGGCGTCGACTTCTTCTCCGCCTCGGGGTCGAGCTTCGTCGAGATGTTCGTCGGCCGCGGCGCGGCCCGGATCAGGCGCCTGTTCAAGGAGGCGCGCAAGTCCGGCCGCGCGGTGATCTTCATCGACGAGCTCGACGCGATCGGCGGCGCCCGCTCGAGCAGCGGCGGCGACGGCGGCACCAGCGAGCGCGAGCAGGCGCTGAATCAGCTGCTGGTCGAGCTCGACGGCTTCGAGCGCGACCCCGGGACCGTGATCGTGATCGCCGCTTCCAACCACGTCGACAAGCTCGACAGGGCGCTGCTGCGCCCGGGTCGCTTCGACCGCCAGGTCCTCGTCTCGGCCCCCGACCGCGACGGCCGCGAGGCGATCCTCCGCGCCCACTCCAAAGATAAGCCCCTCGGGCCGGACCTCGACCTCACCGACGTCGCCCGCAAGACGACCGGGATGACCGGCGCCCAGCTCGCCAACGCGCTCAACGAGGCGGCGATCATCGCCGGGCGCGCCGGGCGCGAATGGATCGCGCGCGTCGATCTCGACGAGGCCCTGCTGCGCCAGTCGGTCGGCTCCCAGCAGGCCCGGCGCCTGAACCAGAAGGAGCGGCGGATCGTCGCCTACCACGAGGCGGGCCACGCGCTCTGCCGGCGGCTGCTCGGGCTCGATCCGCCGGAGATCCTCAGCATCGTCCCCCGTGGCCCGGCGCTCGGGTTCGTCGGCCACTCGCCCCAGGAAGACACCTACCTGCGCTCGCGGGAGGAGCTGCTCGACGAGATCGTGACGCTCCTCGGCGGCCGGGCCGCGGAGGAGGAGGTCTTCAACGCCTCCTTCTCCGGCGCCGTCGACGACCTGATGCGGGTCCACGCGGTCTGCAAGCAGATGGTCTCCGAGTTCGGGATGGGGGTCTCGCTCGACGCCGACGGCGCGCCACCAATCGCGCTGCCGACCGGCGACTACGCGCTCTCGGACCGAACCCGGCGCGACGTCGACATGGCGGCGATGACGCTCGCCCGCGAAGCGCACCGCCGGGCGCGGGCGCTGTTGGCGACGAACCGCGGCTGCCTCGACGACCTCGCCGCCAACGCGCTCGAGCGCGAGACCCTGACCCGCGAGGACCTCGACGAGATCTTCGCCGCGCACGAGCTCAACGACACGCCGCCGGCTCCGTCGCCGATCGCCTCGGCGACGGCACTGGTGGTTGCAGCCGAACCGCCGGCCGCCGAGTAGCATCTCCGCCGAGATGTCCGAGGCCGAATCCCAGGCCTATTACTTCCCGCCGGGCCGCTCGGTGGCCCGCCGCGTCCACGGCGACCGCGCCGTCGGCCTTCTCTACGGGCAGCGCGCGCTCCTGATCGGCGCCCTCGAACCGCTGACCTATACCGGGACGATGCTCAGCACCAGGTCCAGGGACCGTCCCTTCCAGCGGCTCGCCCGCACCGCCAAGATCCAGGAGACGATCTTTCTCGGCACCAGGGCCGAAGCCGACGAGGAGCTCGCCATGGTCCACCGCATGCACGAGGCCGTCAACGGGACGCTGCCGGAAGCGGCCGGCGTCCACAGGGCCGGAACCTACTACTCGGCCTACGACCCCGAACTGATGCTGTGGACGCTGGCGGTGATCGCCGATTCCGGCCGGGCGATGTACGAGACGATGGTCCGCCGCCTCTCCGACGACGAACGCGAGGGGCTCTGGCAGGACTACCTGCGATTCGGCGAGCTCTTCCACCTGCGGCGCAGCGAGATGCCGGCCAGCTATGCCGAGTTCGAGGCCTGGTTCGAGGCCAAGCTCGCCTCACCCGAGCTGGAGGCGACTCCCCACGCGCTCGAGATGGCGCCGCTCTGCGCGTTCGAGCAGCCGGTCCCGCGCGCCGCGCGCGCCAACCTCGCCGTCCAGAACCACCTGATCAAGGGGACCCTGCCGCCGCGGGTGCGGGAGATCTTCCGCATCCGCTGGACCCGGGCCCACGAGGCGGGGTTCCAGGCCGCCGCCGCCGCCCACCGCCGGGCCCGGCGTCTGTTCCCGCGCCCGGTCAGGCGCGGCCGCAACGACTACTTCTTCGACCTCGTCGACCGCACCGAGCAGCAACGGGGCGGCACGAGGACGCCGGAGCTTCACGCCGGCGCCTCGCTCACGAGGCGCCGGAGCTTCACGCCGGCGCCTCGTGAGCGCGGAGCAGGCAAGCCTGCACGTCTAGGTCAGTCGCCTCTGACCTGGCAGGGTTTGAAGAACGTCCCCCGCAGGATGATCCCGTTCTTGAACGTGAACAGGCCGCGGGCCTGAAGCCTTCCCGTTTCGCAGCGGGCGTTGACGTAGCTGTGGCGCTTGCCCTTGTAGGTCCAGCGTTTGCCGATCGTCAGGCTGCCGGAGATCGGGATCCCGTAGCCGTTGGCGATCCTCGGGATCTTCGCTTCGGTCCGGTAGCCGTAGACGCCCTTGTTGATTTTTTCGATCACGACCGGGACGATGAAAGTGGTCGGGACGGGGACCGTCGTGTAGGCGTGGGCGAAGACCGTCGGGTTGCCGTTCTTGCGGGGGCCGTTGAAGACGGTGATCGGCGAGGAGACTTTGAACGGCGCCTGTTCCGGGAAGGTCACCAGGGCGCTCCCCTCACCCTTGCCGACGATCGCCCCCGGGCACATGTGGCGGGCTCCGGCCACGGTCGTCGCCTCGAGCTTGCCCTTCGTGCAGACCGGCAGCCCGGTGGTGTCGACCGCGCCGTGGCGGTCGAATTCGAACGTGATCGTGTCGATCACCGGCGGCGGGTCGCCGGAGACGGTTTCGATGTGGCCGCCGCCGTAGATGGTGATCGGCGCGTTGTGGTGCTTCGGCAGCTTCGTCGGCCGGAATCCCCCGTCGCCGATCACGAGCAGGTTTCCGGCGCGGATTCTGAGCGCCTCGGCGCTGCCGGCTCCGAGCAGAAGCATCAGCACCGCGGCGCCGATCAGGATCTTGGTCTTCCTCTTCATCTCTCTCCTCTAACCCTCATGAAACCACGGAGAAGCGGATTCCCGCGAGCTTGAATCGATCCAGGCAGCCGGTGCCGAGGGCCGCCGCCGGGGTCAGGCAGCCGCTGCGCTCCGGCGTCGCCCCGTCGTCCGCGAGCAGCAGGCCGGCCTCGCCGAGCATCCTCGCCGTCGCCAGGTAGCCGGGGTGGCCGTCCGCGTCGAGGTCGACGCGGACGTAGTGGCCGCCGGTCGTCAGCGCGTCGACGGCGAGCTGCCAGGACCAGTCGTCGAGGCGGGCGCCGGTCGGGCCGAAGCCCGAGGACGGCAACAGGCGCCGCATCAGGGAGGCCGCCCGCATCCGCAGCCCCGGCTGGGCCCGCGAGAGGAGGACGAACGTCTCCTGCACCCCGCCGAGCGCGCCCGCGGCGGCGTAGCGGAGCGGCAGCGTCGCGGCGCTTCCGGGAATCGCCATCCCCTCGCGATAGCGGAACGGCGACAGCCGACCGCCCTCCTCGGCCGCGAGCAGGAAGGCGGTGCGCTGGATCACCGCGGGGTTGATGAAGGCGGCCGGCGACATCGGGGCGATCGCGTCTCCGCGCGCGTTTGCGCGCGGAGCGAGCGAGATCGGGCTCGCGCGCCGGACCTCGGCGGCGAGCTCGGAATCGGGGACGAGCGCCGCCGGGTCGCTCACCTCGGCGGCGCCTTCGCCGCCCAGCGCCTCGGCGAGGCTCTGGAGGGTCCCGCCCGAGATGATGTCGGCAGCGCCGATCCGGCCGGCGGGCTGGCGCGTGGTCACGACCGCGTCGGCTTCGGCCAGCTCCTCCCCCCAGCGCTCGCGCGCGGTCTCGGCGGCGAGGAGGACGGCGAGGTCCGGCGGCAGCGCCTCGAAGCCGCTGACCTGGACGACCTTGACGCCGGCCCCGACCGCGCGATCGTGGAAGGCGTCGATCGTCCGCCGCACGAACGGGATCTCGCCGGTCAGGTCCATGTAGTGGGCGCCGTTCTCGATGCAGGCTTCGATCACCGGAGTGCCATGGAGCGTGTACGGGCCGACGAGATCCAGCACCACCTTCGTCCGCCCGGCCATCGCCGCCAGCGAAGCGGGATCGCCGCAGTCGGCGACGAGCGACTCCGGCGGCTTGCACCCGACATCGTCGAGGACGCTGGCGAGCCTGGCGGCGTCGCGTCCGGCGACCGCCCAGCGGAAGGCGGAGTCTTCTGCCCTGCTCGCGAGATAGGAGGCGACGCTGCGCCCGGTGATTCCGCTGGCGCCAAAGACGACGACCGATAGGTCCCTCTCGCTCACGCGAGAACCATTACATCATTTGACGGCGAATCAGGCGGCCGGCGGCGGCGTGACCTCTTCCCGCGAGGTCCCGAGGGCGGCGCTGTCGAGCCGGATTTCCGAGAGGCCGGGAATTTCTTCGCCGTTGCGATACAGGCCGGACTTGATGTAGGCGGTTTCCGCCCCTTCGCGGAGGACGCTGATCCCGGTGCGCGAGTCGACCAGCGAGCCGTCGAGATAGATCTGGTAGAAGCCGGTGTCGCCCTGGGTCACCTTGAAGTGGACGAGCACGTCGTGCCACTGGTGTTCGGAGATCGGGGCGAGGAACCGGTCGCCTCCCATCGCTTCGCCGGAGGTCCACAGGCCGCGGCCCCCGCTGTGGCCGTCGTCGCCGGCGTAGTCCCAGAGCTGCAGGCCCAGCATCGGCGAGCCCTCGTTGTTGCTCTTCAGCTGCATGATCAGGTTGTGGGCGCCGGGGTGCCCGTAGACCATCGAGAGCACGTTGAAGGAGAAGGCGTACCAGCGCTCGGTGCCGACCGGGAATTCGGCGATCGTCTGCTTTTCGGCGAGGATCAGCTCCGATCGGTTCTCGCTGCCGGTGAGGACGACCCGCCCCGACTTCTTGCCGGTCTCGACGATGTCTTCGACGACGGTCGGCACAACTTCGCCGACCCCCGCGGTGCTCCAGCCGGAGAGGCCGTGCTCGAATCCGGCTTCGATGAATGTCGGCGCCGGCGGTTCGGGCCCCGGTTCGGGTTCGGGGGTCGGGAACGGTTCCGGGGAGGGCAGCGGTGGCGGTTCGGGGGCGGGCTGCGGTGGCGGCGGTTCCGGCGCCGGTTCCCGTTCGGGTTCGGGTACGGGCGGTGGTGGCGGCGGTTCGGGGCCCGGTTCCGGTTCCGGCGCGGGCGTCGGCGGCGGTTCGGGAGCGGGTGCCTGTTCCGGCCCCGGGCCCGGTTGGGGTGCCGGGCCGGGTTCCGGCGATTGGGGTGGGGGGGCGGGCGGCGGCGGGGGGGCCGGTGCCGTCGCCCCGCCGAGCAGAGGGCCAACCATGTGGTCGGGAGCACCGTGATCGCGCGGCGCCTGGCCGGCGGCCGATTGGGGCGCCTGACCGCAGCTCGCTTCGGTGCTGGCCTTCGCCGAGGGGGCCGGCGCGACCCGCCAGCGCTGCCCGCCGCGGGGGCCGCGTGAGAGATGGGCGATCCGCGTCGACCGGACGACGGTGCCGTTGGCGCAAACGAAGTCGGTCGTAAGCACATGGCGTCCGACCCGCAATCCCCCGGCCCGCAGATACCCGTTCGGCGCGACCAGGTGGCTGCGGCGATCGACGTAGACCGCCGCCTCCCTCGCCCCGGCCGGAGGATTGACCTCGACCTTCAGCCTGCCGGGGGACAGGGCCGCGGAAATGCCGCCGGTTCCTGCCGCGGCCGCGGCAGGGGCCAGCGCCAGGGTGATCCCGCACACGAGATGGATCGTGATGAACCTGCGCTTCCCGGCCACCAACTCGCAATCTTTACACAATATTCGTGCGCTTTAGGACGAATTTTGTGCGCATCCTCGTTTCCCGGGCGACTCAGCTGCCGGAATCCGCCCAGGGGACCCGGCCGCGCTCGCGCGCGATCCGCTCACGGCCCGACGCGTACGCGTCGCAGAGCACCTCCTCGCGCATCGCGAACCGGACGCCCGCCCGCAGCATCCTCTCGGCGAGCCACCAGTCGCCGGGGAGGCCGAGGTCCGCGGCGAGCTCCTGGCGCCCGAAGAAGCCGAGCCCTCGGTGATACATCCCCGCCGCCCAGGAGAAATGACCGATGCGCGGCGGGAACTCGCAGAAATCGATCGGCTCGCCGTTGCCGTGCTGGCGGACCTGCCCGTACACCGCCTCGGCCGTGCCCTCCCGGGCGAGCGCGAGCAGCGCCTCGACGCAGTTCGGCCGCAGCGAGTCGTCGTCGTCGAACTCGACGATCCAACGGCCCTTCGCCGCCGCGATCGTCGCGTTGCGGGGCCTGGTCGCACCGACCAGCCAGTCGCGGGCGGGATCGTCGGTCGCACCCTGGCGCGGCCCGAGGTCGAGGTAGCGGATCCGCGCGTCGCCGAGCTCGGCGACCGCCGCCTCGGTCTCAGCCGGCGCTCCGTCGCCGGCGACGATCACCTCGAGGTTGCCGTGCGTCTGGGCGATGACCGAGGGCAGTGACCTGCTGATCAGCTCCGGCCGGCCGACCGTCGCGACGGTGATCGAAACGAGTGGATCCGGTTCCTCCCAGGCCAGTCGGTAGTCCTCATCGGCCCTGACCTCGGCGAGGCGGCGTCGGTTGCCCGGCTCGTCCGCGGCGATCGCCAGCAGGGTGCCGGCGAGCTCGGTTCGCAGCAGATCGAGCTCTCCGCCGAGCCGGTCGAGCCGGCCGCCGAGGTCGTCGAGCCGGCCGCCGAGGTCGCTGATCCTTCCGCCGAGGTCGTCGAGGCGCGCCTCGATCCGGTCGAGCGCGGCGTAGGGGCCCCGGGCTCGTCGCCGCAGCGCCGCGCGGATCCGCCCCGGCGCCGGTCGCGGGCCAGCGCTCATCGGGCCGCGTACGGGATCGCCGGGATTCCCTGGACCCGCACCTCGGCGGCGACGTCGCGGACGGCGACGGCGCCGGCGGCGACCGTCGCTCCCGCTCCCACGACGGTGCGGTCGACGATGACGGAGCCCATGCCGAGATAGGCGCCCGCCCCGATCTCCGCCCTCCCGCCGACGTTGACCCCGGGGTTGAGAGAGGCGAAGTCCCCGATCCGAACGTGGTGGCCGACGAGCGCGCCGCGCGAGACGATCGCGCTCCCGCCGACCGCGCTCTCGGCTCCGATCACGGCAAGCGGCCCGACGGTGGCGCTCGGCGCCACCTCGGCGGTCGCCGCCAGCTGGGCGGTGGGGTGCACCACTCCGGCCGCCGCCCAGCCCGCGTCGGCGAGGGGAGCCCAGCCCTCGCGGCGGTCGCCGCCGCGGCCGAGGATCGCCCTGCCGCCGGCCGGCCGAGAATCGGGGCCGATAACCGGCAGCCCGTGGATCACGGTGCCGATCCGGCCCGGATCCTCGAGCTCGATCAACGCCTCGACCTCGAGGCCGGCGTCCCCGACCCAGGCTGCGATCTCCGCCGCGAACGAGCCGGTGCCGGCGATGTGGAGTGGCTGCGCCACGGAAGCCGCAGCCTAGGCGAGTGCGGGCGCAGATACCACGACCCCGCGGCGATAATCGAACGATGCACTCAGAGGAGTGGACGATCGCCGAGCGAGTCAACCGCTATCTCGACCGGGCTGACGAGTTCCCGCACCGGGCCGAGGGCGAGGCGGTGCTGCTCGATCACGTGCCGCTGGACGCCGGGCGCGTGCTCGATCTCGGGACCGGCGACGGGCGGCTGCTCGACCTCATCCGCCGCGACCGGCCGGGGATGGCCGGCGTCGGCCTCGACTTCTCCGAGGTGATGCTCGCCGCGGCGCGCGAGCGCTTCGCCGACGCGGAGGGAGTGGAGCTCGTCGAGCACGACCTCGCCGAGCGACTGCCGGAGCTCCGGCGATTCGACGCCGTCGTCTCCTCGATGGCGATCCACCACCTCGAGGACGAGCGCAAGCGCGCGCTGCTC
>DATBHH010000122.1:0-10255 GCA_036557525.1 Solirubrobacterales bacterium
GTCGGTCGAGTAGGTCTCGGCCGCCGTCTCGGCGGAGCGGACCATGGCCTTGGCAGACGCATCGTTCGCCTTGTCTTTCTGGCTGAAGAAAGCCGGAATGGCGATCGCGGCGAGGATGCCGAGGATGAGCATGACGACCAGAAGCTCGATCAGGGTGAAACCTGACTCGCTGTCGCCGTTGAGCCGGGCACCAACCTTGGCCCGGAGATTCTGGAGAAACATCAGGTACCTCCTATGGTTCCTGTACTTCGGTTTCGCCATTGCCCCGTGTTAGCCACTGTTAGGCGCCGGCAGTTGACTGACAGGCCCCTCATCGGTACCGCTCAAGAGTTCCTAAATCCCCGAAATTAGGCTTACGTGAGCCGAAATTTCGCCCCCCGCGTACGGTTGCCGCGTATTGCGGATCGCGCCCACCGAGTAGGTCCTAGTACCTACGGCCAGTGATGGTGTGGCTAGTTGCCGATCTTGTCGTAGATGCTGAACATCGGCAGGTACATCGAGATCACGATGAACCCGACCACGCCGCCGACGAAGGCGATCATTATCGGCTCGATCAGCGCCGTCAGCGCCTTCACCTTGGCGTCGACCTCGGTCTCGTAGAAGTCGGCCACTTTGGTCAGCATCGTCTCCAGCTGCCCGGTTTCCTCGCCGACGGCGACCATGTGGCCGACCATCGGCGGGAAGATCGGGTTGCGCTCGATCGGGCCGGCCAGCGAGCCGCCGCGCTTGGCGGTCGCGTAGACCTCCTCCATCGATTCTTCGATGACGACGTTGCCGGCGGTTTCCCCGGTCAGTTTGATCGCCTGGAGCATCGGCACCCCGGCCTCGACCGAGCCGGCGAAGGTCCGCGACCAGCGCGCGAGCGCGACCTTCTGGATCACGTCGCCGATCTTCGCCGGCAGCCGCAGTTTGAACCGGTCCCACATCGATTTGCCCGTTTCGGTCCGCTTGAAGCGGAAGAACGCGACCGCGAGCAGGATGATCGCGGGGAGGAGGATGAACCAGTAGCCGGTGATCACTTCCGAGGCCGTGACCGAGATCTGGGTCGGCAGCGGCAGCGCGGCGCTGGCTTCATTGTTTTCTTCTGCGAGTTCCTTGAAGATGGTCGCGAAGACGGGAATGATGAAGGCGACGACCGCCAGCAGCACGAAGGTCGCGACGGCGAAGACGAACGATGGGTACATCAGCGCCGATTTGACCTGCCGCTTGAGGGCGTCGGCCTTCTCGACCTGGTAGGCGATCTGGTCGAGAACGGTTTCGAGCCGGCCCGACTGCTCGCCGGAGCGGACCATCGCCCGGTAGAGCTTGTCGAAGACGTCGGGGTGGCGCGCCATCCCCTGCTCGAGGGTGCTGCCGGCCTCGACGTCGGCCCGGAGGCCGGCCGCCGCCTCCTTGATCTTCTCGTCCTGGGTCTGTTCTTCGAGCGTCGCCAGGGTTCGCAGCATCGGCATCCCCGAGGCGACCAGGGTCGCGAACTGACGCGAGAACACGGCGAGCTCGCGGGTGTCGACCTTCTTGAACCGCTTGAAGTAGTCCTCGATCGCGATCGGCGATCTCTTCTCGCTGACGTCGATGACGATCAGGCCGCGCGAGCGCAGCTGCTCCGTCACCTGCGCCTTGGTTTCTGCCTCGAGCTCGCCGGAGGAGGCGAGCCCGGCGACGTCCATCGCGCGGAACGCGAATGTGGTGGCGCCTGCCATCGCCTACTGCTCCGGCGCTGGCGGGGGCGGCGGGGGCGGCACCGAGGTCTGCTGGAAGGCCGGCACCGCGGGCTCGGCCGGGGGCGCCATCGCCGGGGGAGCGTTCACCGGGGCCGGCGGCGAGGCGGGAGCGGGCGGCGGGCCCGGAGCGGGCGGCGTCGCCTCCGGCTCGAAGGTTTCCTGCGGCTCCTCCGCGGGGAGCTCGTTGGCGTCGACGGGCGGCACGGCGACCTCCTCCTCGGCGGCGGGAGCCGGCGGCGGCACGGTCTCCTTCACCGGCTCGGGCTCGGGCGGCGGCGGCGAGGCTGCGGCGGGCGGCAGCGGCGGCGGTGACCCGTTGGCGCCGGCGGCGGGCGGCGGCGGCGCGCCATTGCCCGGGGGCGGCGGCGGGCCATTGCCCGGGGGCGGCGGCGCGGACCGGGCCGGCGGCGGGGGCGCCGGCGTCGTGTCGACCTTCTCCTTGGCCGTCGAACCGGGCATCGCCGCGGCCTGGGCGCCGAGGAGGCGCTTGAGCTCCTCCGGGACGGCGGAGCGCCCCTCGGCCAGCGAGCGAGAGATCTTCCCTTCGCGGACGAGGCGGACCAGGTCCGCGTCCATCGTCTGCATCCCGACCGCGCCCGAGGTCTGCAGCGCGGCGTAGATCTGGTGGGTCTTGCCCTCGCGGATCAGGTTCCTGACCGCGGGCGTCGGCACCAGGACCTCGCAGGCGACCGTCCGCCCCATGCCATCGAGGGTCGAGAGCAGCTGCTGGGTGACGATCCCCTGCAGCGCGATCGAGAGCTGCGAGCGGACCTGGCCCTGCTGGGCGGGGGGAAAGACGTCGATGATCCGATCGACCGTCTGCGAGGTCGACTGGGTGTGGAGCGTCGCGAAGACGAGATGGCCGGTCTCGGCCGCCGTCAGCGCGGTGGCCATGGTCTCGAGGTCGCGCATCTCGCCGACCAGGATGTCGTCGGGGTCCTCTCGCAGGGCGGCCCGGAGGCCGAGGGCGAAGTCCGGCGCGTCGGAGCCGACCTCGCGCTGGTTGACGATCGACTTTTTGTGTTCGTGCAGGAACTCGATCGGGTCCTCGATCGTGAGGATGTGGTCGGGCCGTTCGCTGTTGATCACGTCGAGCATCGCCGCCAGCGTCGTGCTCTTCCCCGACCCCGTCGGGCCGGTGACGAGGACGAAGCCGCGTGGTTTCTGGGTCAGCTCGCGCAGGACCTGCGGCACCCCGAGCGAGTCGAGGTGCGGAATCTCCTGCGGGATCAGCCGGAACGCTGCGCTGACCGAGCCGCGCTGGAAGAAGCAGTTGACGCGGAACCGGGCCACTCCCGGGATCGCGTAGGCGAAGTCGAGCTGTTTGTTGTTCTCGAACCTCTTCCGCTGGTCCTCGTTGAGGATCCCGTAGACGATCTCGCGCGTATCCTGGCCGGAGAGCACCGGGAAGCCCTCCATGTGGGCGATCTTCCCCTTTTCCCGGATCGCCGGCGGGACCCCCGCCGTGATGTGGACGTCGGAGGCTCGCGCCTCGACCATCCGCCGCAGCACCTCTGAGAAGTCGATGCTCATGAATTTCTTGATCGACCGCTCGGCCAGATCCTCGATACTCGAAAACGAGTAATCGGTCAGGCGGTGACGCGGATGACCTCTTCGAGGCTGGTCTGGCCGGCGCGGACCTTGGAGAAGCCGTCCTCGCGCAGCGTGCGCATCCCCTCGTCGCGGGCGACCTGGTTGATTTCCGCCTCGCTGGCGCCGGAGACGACCATCTCCTTGATCTTTTCGCTCAGCACCATCACGGAGTAGATGCCGACCCGGCCTCGATACCCGTTGTGGCTGCAGCGGGCGCAGCCGACCGGCTCGTAGGCCTCGACCTCGACCCCGACCCGGATCCCCGCTTCTTCCATCGCCTGCGGGGGGATCATCACCCGTTTCTTGCAGTGGCTGCAGAGTTTTCGCGACAGCCTCTGGGCGACGACGCAATCGACTGCCGAGGAGATCAGGAAGGCCTCGATCCCCATCTTCGTCAGCCGCGTGATCGCGCCGGGAGCGTCGTTGGTGTGCAGGGTGCTGAGCAGCATGTGGCCGGTGAGGGCGGCCTCGATCGCGACCCGCGCGGTCTCGCCGTCGCGGATCTCGCCGACCATCACGATGTCGGGGTCGGCGCGCAGCATCGAGCGCAGGCCGGTCGCGAAATCGAGCCCCGCCTTGCGATTGACGTTGATCTGGTTGACGCCCTGCAACTGGTACTCGACCGGGTCCTCGATCGTGATGATGTTTTTCTCGACCTGGTTCAGCTCCTTGAGCGCCGAGTAGAGCGTCGTGCTCTTCCCGGAGCCGGTCGGCCCGGTGACGAGCACCGCGCCGTAGGCCTGGGTGAACGCCTCCTGGAAGCGCTCCCTCGCGTGGCCGTCCATGCCGAGGTCGTCGAGGGTCCGGTTCGCGTTCTCTTTGTCGAGGATCCGGATCGTCGCCCCCTCCCCCTTCTGGGTCGGCAGGGTCGTGACGCGGAGGTCGACCCTGTGCTCTTCGACGGTGACGCTGACACGACCGTCCTGGGGGACGCGCTTCTCGGCGATGTTGAGGTCGCTCATGATCTTCACCCGGGAGATGACGGCGGTGATCATCCGGCGCGGGACGTGGGCGGCCTCGCGGAGGACCCCGTCGACCCGGAACCGGACCCGCATTTCGCCCTCGTCGGCTTCGAAGTGGACGTCCGAGGCGCCCTCCCCGATCGCCTGGCCGAGGATGCTGTAGACGAGCTTGACGACGGGAGCGTCGTCGGCGCCGACTTCGGTGTCGGGTTCCCCTTCGAGCAGGTCGGCGTCTTCGTCCTGCTGCTCCTCACCCTCGACGATCGCCTCGCTCACCGCGCTCTGAAGCGTGTTGAGCCGGCCCATCAGCGCCTCGATGTCTTCCTCGGGCGCGACCGCCGCGCGGCAATCGAGCCCGGTCGCGATCTTGATGTCGTCCACCGCGATCAGGTTCGTCGGGTCGGCCATCGCGACCAGCAGGGTCTCCTTGTCGACGAAGCCGACCGGGATCGCGTTGTAGCGACGGGCGGTCGTGACCGGAATCAGGTTGGCGGCCGCCATGTCGACCTTGTAGGCGGAGAGGTCGACGTGGTCGAGCCCGTAGCGCTCGGCGACCGCCCGCGAGAGCTGGTCGGGGTTGATCGCCCCCTGCTCCAGCAGCAGGCGCTCCGGTGGCCGGCCGGCGGTCCGCGCCGAGTCGATCGCCTGCTTCACGACCTCCTCGTTGACGTAGCCGAGCTCGACCAGGACATCGGTGACGAACGCGGCCGAGTGCACCCGGGATTTCGGCTCCGTGATCCCGAGGGTGCGGTCGATCTCCTCGACCTCCTCGCCGCTCACCTCCTCGAACGAGCGTGGGTCCGGCTCGGGGTCCGCCTCCTCGCCCGAGCGTTCCAGCGGGGAGATCTCGCGCCCGATGATCTCCTCCTCGGGCGCGCCTTTCTCAGGCGCCGAGGGCTGCTCGCTCGCCGCCTCTTTCGTCAGCGCGTCATCGGCCTCCGGCCCGGCGGTATCGCCGGAGTCCGGGACCGGCCGCAGGTGGGTCGCGTAGTCCCGCTGCTCCATGCGCCTATGGGTGGTAGTCGAGAGTGCGTCCTTCGTATTCAGCGTCGACTACCGCCTGAACGACGCTCTCAGGGCTCGCGAATCCGTAGCTGACCGAGGCGACGGGGATGTCGCCCTTGAGGTTCTTCGGCCTGACGACCACGAGTGCCGGGACGCGGTCGACGACCACTCCCTCCGCGATCGAGGCATAGCGTGCGATTTGATCGGCGGGGATGATGAAGGTGGAGAGGTTGGGTTTCGACTGGAGGCGCTGGACCGCCTTTTTCACCATCCGGTCGTCGATGCCTCCGTTGCGCACGAACAGGAGGACCACCGTCTTGTTCGAGTGGTACGCGGCGAGGACCGGCTTCGGCGGCGGCGGAGCGTCGGCGCTCGCGTCGGCGGGCAGGCCGCCGGAGGCCGAGGAGCTGGTGCCGATCGCGCTGATCGCGCCTTCGACGGCTTCGCCCGGGCTCGAAGCGGTGGCGGTTCCGGATTCGCCGCTGCCGGCAACGGTCACGGTCGCTTCGGTCGGAGCCGAGGAGGATTCTTCTTCGCCGCCCTTGCCCATCGTCGACATCACGAAGAAACCCGCAGCCAGCAGAAGGACCCCCACAAGTGCAAGCTGGGCGAGCGGATTACTGTTGAGTTTCTCTCTCATATGTTCGCTTACTCTCGGCAGGAACAGCCGTGAGCTTGAATCACGAACGAGGAATGCGGACGGGCTACTCGGCGGAGCTGCCGGCGAGCTGCTCGATGCCGCTGGCCCGCTGACCGCCCGCCGCAAGCATCAGCTTGAAGTCGTGCGGGCTGGACGCATAGTCGAGCGCGACCTGCTCGGAGACCTTGCCCTCCATCACGTAGCCGAGGAGCGCCTGGTCGAAGGTCCGCATCCCGTAGAACTCGCCCTCGGCGATCACTTCGGTGATCTTCCCGGTCTCCTCGG
Organism: Solirubrobacterales bacterium; assembly: GCA_036557525.1. Taxonomy (GTDB): domain Bacteria; phylum Actinomycetota; class Thermoleophilia; order Solirubrobacterales; family 70-9; genus VRUE01. Next base: position 6,207 of record DATBHH010000122.1, read on the forward strand.
GATTGAGGATCAGGTCCTGGACCCGGCCGGTCACCACCATCACCTCGGAGGCCGGTACGCGGCCGTCGCCGGTGATGTCGGGGACGAGGCGCTGGGCGATCGCCCCCTTCAGCGTCGCGGCCAGCATCACCCGCGACTGGTGCTGGAGGTGGGGCGGGAAGAAGTCGATGATCCGGTTGATCGTCTCGGTCGCGTCAAGGGTGTGGACGGTCGAGAGGACGAGGTGGCCGGTCTCGGCCGCCGACAGCGCGGTCCGCACCGTCTCCTCGTCGCGCATCTCGCCGATCAGGATCACGTCGGGGTCCTGGCGGAGGACCCGTTTCATCGCCCGGGCGAAGCTCTCGGTGTCGGAGCCGACTTCGCGCTGGTTGACGATCGAGTGTTTGTCCTCGTGCAGGTACTCGATCGGGTCCTCGAGGGTGACGATGTGTTGGTGGCGGGTCGTGTTGATGTGGTCGATCATCGCCGCCAGCGTCGTGCTCTTCCCCGAGCCCGTCGTCCCGGTCACGAGGATGATCCCGCGCTGCTCCTCCGCCAGCTTCGTGACGACGGGCGGAAGGCCCAGCTCCTCGACGGTCCGGATCTTGAACGGGATCGCGCGGCAGACGATCGAGATCGAGCCGCGCTGTTTGAAGGTGTTGACGCGGAACCGCGAGAGCCCGGGGATCGAGTAGGAGTAGTCCGCCTCGCCGTTCACCTGGAACTCTTCGAGCGACCGAGGCTCGGCGATCTGCTGGAAGGCGCCCTCGGTGTCGTGCGGGCTCAGCGGGCCGTAGCCCTCGAGGGGCACGAGCTCGCCGTGGATGCGAGCGGTCGGGGGCGCGCCGACTTTGACGTGAAGGTCCGACCCCTCACGCTCGATCATCGTGCGCAGCGCTACGTCGATTTCGAACATCCCGGCTGGTATCGGCCGGGAGATCGGATGCCTAAAGGTCGGTCACTCGGTGTTCACGTGATTCCCGCGGGATGCCTGGCAAGGACGCAGGGAGCGCGCGGCGTGCTCTGCACGCGAGCGGCCGAGGACGCCGTCAGGCGCCTGCGGGCATCACGTGACTTCTCTGAGTTTCTGGGCTTCGCCGAGCTGCTGCAGCTTCTTCAGGCTCTGGTTCTCGATCTGGCGGATCCGCTCGCGGGTGACGTTGAACGTCCGCCCGACCTCGTCCAGGGTCCGCGGGTGCTCGCCGCCGAGCCCGTAGCGGAGCTCGAGCACGCGGCGCTCGCGGTAGGAGAGGTTCTCGAGCGCCTCCTTCAGCGCCTCTTTGGTCAGCAGGTCGGCCGCCCGGTCGAACGGGGACTCGGCCTTCTCGTCGGCGATGAACTGGCCGAACTCCGACTCCTCCTCGTCGCCGACCGGCTTCTCGAGCGAGACCGGGGCCTGCGCCGAACGCTTGATCGAGTCGACCTCTTCAGGATCGATCCCGGTCACCTCGGCGATCTCCTCCGGTGTCGGCTCGCGGCCCAGCTCGGTGACGAGCTTGCGCTCGGCGCGGCCGATCTTGTTCAGCTTCTCGACGACGTGGACCGGGATCCGGATCGTGCGCGCCTTGTCGGCCAGAGCACGGGCGATCGCCTGGCGGATCCACCAGGTCGCGTAGGTCGAGAACTTGAACCCCTTGCGGTAGTCGAACTTCTCCGCCGCGCGGACCAGGCCCAGCGTCCCCTCCTGGATCAGGTCGAGGAACGGAAGACCCTGGTTGCGGTAGTTCTTGGCGATCGAGACGACCAGCCGCAGGTTGGACTCGACCATTTTCTGCTTGGCGTCGAGGTCGCCGCGCTCGATCCGTTTTGCGAGTTCGACCTCCTCCTGGGCGGTGAGGAGGCGAACTTTGCCGATGTCCTTGAGGAACAGCTGGAGGCTGTCCGTCGTCATGTCCGGTTTCAGGTCGAGCGCCTGTTTCTGGCGGCGCCGGCCTTTTTTCCCGGTGTCGAGCGGCATCGCGTCGGCGGCCGCTTTCTGGGCCGGGTCCATGTCCTCGACAAGCTCGATCCCCGACTTCTCGAGGTGTCCGTAGAGGTCCTCGACATCGGACTCGTCGAGGTCGACCTCCGAGACCGCGGCGGCGATGTCCCCGAAGGTCAGCACGCCGAGCTGCTGACCACGGCTGATCAGCCCTTTTACCTCCTCAAGCTCCTGAAGCTCTGCTACCAGCATCCTGTCTGCACTCGTTTCTCTCAGCTAGGTGGTTTAGTCCTGCTCATGAAAGGCCGTTCGCGGCGAAAAGTCTCGAAAAAACGGACCGAATACTCGGTCCGCGCTACAGGCGACTCACTGCGAAGGCTCCATGCGGGCATTCGTGCCCAGTCAAACGTCTGTTCGTATGATAGGCGCTTCAGTTTCTGAAGTCAAATGCTCGGGGCCATCCGACACCCGCGGCCCTGGCTGAACGGCTTCTGGCAGCGCGCCTATCGCGAGAACGTCACCGGGCTGTCGGCGATGGTCGCTTACAACCTGATGCTGGCGGTCTTCCCGTTCTCGCTCCTCGTCCTCTTCTTCTTCGGCCAGGTGCTGAAGATCCACGGGGTCGAAGCGAGCGTCCTCGACGACCTCGAGCGCCTGTTCCCCAACACCGAGCAGACGACGCTGACCGACGTCCTGACCAGGATCCAGGACAACACGACGACGATCGGAATCGCCGCGGTCCTCGGCTCGATCTGGATCGGGGCCTCGTTCTGGGGCGCGATGGACACCGCCTTCTGCCGGATCTACCACGTCGAATGCCGGAGCTGGGCCGAGCAGAAGCGGTTCTCGTTCACGATGCTCCTCGTCGTCCTCCTCTTCATCGCCGCCTCGATCGCCCTGCCGGCGATGGAGGCGACGCTCGTCTCGAGCACCGACCGGCTGCCGCTCGGCCTCTCGGACATCAAGGCGATCGACACGATCCTGCTGCTGCTCGCCGCGCTCCTGATCACCTTCCTGATCCTCTGCGTGATCTTCTGGGCCGTGCCGAAAGGCCGCATGCCCTGGCGCGACGTCTGGCCGGGCGCCCTGTTCGTGACGGTCACGGCCGGCGCCGCCAACTGGGCGTTCCCGTTCTACCTCTCGAACGTCTCGAGCCTGTCGCGGTTCGGCTCGACCCTCGGCTTCGTCCTCATCACGCTGCTCTGGTTCTACGCGCTGAGCCTGGCTCTGCTCGCCGGGGCGGTGATCAACAGCCTCCGCCACGAGCTCCACGACACCGGCGAAATGCCCTACGCGACGGTGACCGCGAAAACCGAGCAGATCGAGGGCTGCGGGGAGTGCGACTGAGGCGGGCGGGACTCAGCCGTAGCGCTCGCCGATGATCGCCCGCAGCTTCGACCGGTCGTGGGTCGCCTGAATCCGGCGCACCGTCCCCGACCGCGACCGCATAACCAGCGATTCGGTCGTCGCCCCCGGCCCGCGGTAGCGGACGCCCTGGAGGACGTCGCCGTCGGTCACTCCCGACGCCGAGAAGAAGACGTCCTCGCCCGAGCAGAGATCCTCCGTGGTCAGGACCCGGTCGAGGTCGTAACCCGCGTCGACCGCCGCCTGGCGCTCGCCGTCGTCGCGGGGCCAGAGCCGCCCCAGCAGCCGGCCGCCCATCGAGTTCAGGGCGGCGGCCGATAGGACCCCCTCGGGCGTGCCGCCGATCCCCCAGAGAAGGTCGACAGGTGAGCGGTCGCTGACCGCGAGGAGGGCCGCCGAGACGTCGCCGTCGGTGATCAGGCGGATCCGGCCGCCGGCCTCCCGAACCTCCCTCATCGCCTCCTCGTGGCGCGGGCGGTCGAGCATCACGACGGTGACGTCGCCGATCCCCGCCCCCTTGCGGTCGGCGATCAGCTTCAGCGTCTCCGTCAGCGGCCGGTCGAGGTCGAGGAGGTCGGCGATTTCCTCGCCGCCGGCCATCTTTTCCATGTAGACGCACGGGCCGGGGTCGAACATCGTCCCGCGCTCGGCGAGGGCGATGACCGCGATCGCGCTCGGCATCCCGAGCGCGCAGAGCCGCGTCCCCTCGAGCGGGTCGACGGCGATGTCGACCACCGGCGAGCTGCCGTCGCCGATGTGCTCGCCGTTGTAGAGCATCGGCGCC
>DATBHH010000123.1:0-6431 GCA_036557525.1 Solirubrobacterales bacterium
CGAGGTTTGGGACGACGTTCCCTCCGAGCTGCTCCCCGCCGCCCGGCAGGTGATGGAGGCTCACCTCGAGAAGCTGGCGGCGGAAAGCCGGCTGCCGGCCGAGCTCGAAGCCTGACCGCTCGCAACTTTGTAAAACGCACGCGCCGCTAACGTTCGCGGTAGCCCGCCTGGGCCGCATTCAGGCATCTCGCAGCCGCCGGGTAGGCCAGCTCGCCAAACCAACAAGTTCGCCATCTATCGCATGGAGAAAATGCGGGCTGTTGAATACTTGAGGGGATGATCTCGAGCAGGGGAGTGGCGAAGACCGGTCTCCTCGCCGGTGCGATCAGCATCGGCGCGGCGACGGCGACCACGGCCGCCCTCTGGCATCGGCTGGCGCGGCGTCCGCTGCCGAAGACGCGCGGCAGGATCGTGCTCGAGGGGATCGAGGGACCGGTGACCGTGCGCCGCGACCGCTGGGGGGTGCCGCACATCGAGGCCGGGAGCCGGTCCGACCTCTGGTTCGCGCAGGGCTTCTGCCATGCCCAGGACCGGCTCTGGCAGATGGACTTCTACCGCCGCGTCGCCCGCGGCCGGGTGTCCGAGTTCGCCGGGCCGGACGGGCTGAAGGTCGATCGCCTGATGCGGACGCTCGGCTTCCGGCGGGCCGCCGAGCGCGAGGTTGGCGCGCTCGACGGCGAGCTCCTCGCCCTTCTTGATCATTTCTGCGACGGCGTCAACGCCGCGGCCGGCGCCGCCAGGGCGCTCCCCCTCGAGCTCCAGCTGCTGCGGCTCTCGTTCGAGCCCTGGCGGCCGGTCGACATCCTCACCCTCGGCAAGCTGATCTCGCTCGGCTTCGCGACCAACTGGGAGCGGGAGCTGCTGCGCGCCGACATGGCCCGGGCGCTCGGGCCGGAGCTGGCGCAGCGCCTCGACCCGACCTACCCGGGGGACAACCCGATCGTCACCGACGAAGCGTGGTCGGGAGACGGATTGCGGATGGCCGAGCAGCTCGCCAGGGTGCGGGCGTCGATCGGGTGGGCGCCGGAGGCGAGCGGGTCGAACAACTGGGCGGTGAGCGGCGCCCGCAGCGCCACCGGCTCGCCGCTGCTCGCCGGCGACCCGCACCTGACCCCGAGCATGCCCGGCCTCTGGTACCAGGTCGGCCTCAGCAACGACGGCCGCACGATTCGCGGCGCATCGCTTCCCGGCCTGCCGGGAGTCTGGCTCGGCCAGAACGACGACGTCGCCTGGAGCTTCACCAACGTGATGGCCGACGTCCAGGACCTCTTCGCCGAGCGGATCGAGGGCGATCGCTACGAGTTCGAAGGGGAGTGGCTGCCGCTCGAGACCCAGACCGAGGAGATCGAGGTCAGGGGCCGCTCGACACCCGACGTGCTCGAGGTCCGGGCGACCCACCACGGACCGATCGTCAACGAGCCGCTCGGGGCCGACGCGTCCGAGCCGCTCGCGCTGCGCTGGATCGTCTTCGACGCGCCCGCCGCCTACCGGGGGGTCTTCGAGATGCCCGCCGCCCGCTCGGGCCCCGAGCTGGTGGCCTGCTTCGAGCACTTCGTCGCCCCGGCCCAGAACCTGGTCTGGGCCGACCGTCACGGCTCGATCGGCTACCGCCTGATCGGCCGCCTCCCGATCCGCCGCGGGGGCTGCCCCGACGTACCGAAGCCGGGCTGGACGGGGGAGTTCGAGTGGGACGGGGTGGTACCGCTCGAGGAGATGCCGGAGGTCGTCGACCCCGACAGCGGCTACCTGGTCACCGCCAACAACCGGATCGTCGGCGACGAGTTCCCGCACCACATCACAAGCGACTGGCTCGACGGGTTCCGGGCCCGGCGGATCGAGGACCTGCTGGGGGAGCGGGAGGCGCACGACATCGAGGACTTCGAGGAGATGCAGTCCGACAACCTCTCGATCCCCGGGCTCGAGGCCGCGCGACGGCTCGGTCGGCTGAACCCCACCGGCCAGCGCGAGCTGAGCGCGATCGAGCGTCTGCGGAGCTGGGACGGCAAACTCGACCCCGAATCGGTCGCCGGGTCGATCTACCAGGCGTTCCTGCTGCGCCTCGCGCGCGAGTTCACCCGCACCGTGATCGGCGATCGCGACCTATCCGAGCGCTGGCTCGACCGCGCCGACAACGGCTTTCTCAGCTACGTGACCTCTCCCTGGCGCTGGCACTCGCATCTGATGGATCTCTGGGAGGAGGGCGACGAGGGGCTGATCGGTCGGCCGTGGGACGAGCTCGTGCTCGAGGCCCTATCGGCGGCCCTCGACGACCTCGGCGACCGCTTCGGCCCCGACCCGGAGGGCTGGCAGTGGGGGCGGATCCACGAGATGGAGTTCCCGCATGTCCTCGGCGATGCGAACCCGATCCTCCGGCGCCTCCTCAACCGCCGCCTGCGGGCCGGCGGCGCCCAGGAGACGGTGAGCCAGATCGCCTACGAGCCGAACGATCCGTACCGCGCGGTCTGGGCGCCGAGCTGGCGGATGGTCGCCGACCCGGCGGCCCCCGAGCGCTCCCGCTGGCAGATGTTCACCGGCCAGTCGGGCCACCCGGCGAGCCCCCACTACGACGATCTTCAGGCCGACTGGCTCGAGGGCCGGACGCAGCCGATGGCCGGCGAGGGCCCGTGGCGCGAGCTCGAGCTCGCGCCGGCGGCCATCTAGCTGCCCGGGCGGAACGAGATCCCGCTGAGCACGGCGGTGGCGCCGTCAGAGAGCACTTTGCCGGAGACGTCCTCGCCGCCGATCGTGATGCTGGACCCGAAGATCAGGATCAGCGATTCGCCGGTTTCGAAGATCTGGGTGATCCCGCTCTGTGGCCGGTAGCCGGGCGGGAGGGTGAAGACGAACCCGTCTTTGCCTCTTTCGGCGAAGCCTTCGAGGTGGACGATCCCGCCGCGGTCCTTGTAGAAGCCGACCGGCTGGGAGAGCGTGTCCGGCGCGACGAGGCCGACGTTGCCGGCGCCTTCTTCGAATTCCGGCTCTCCGGCGGTGCCGACCAGATGCAGCGGTTCGAGCGGCGCCAGCGAGGTTGCGGTGTCGGCCGTGCTCGCGCTCGGGACCTTGCCGAGCGAGCCGACCCGGATGTCCTGGCCGAGGACCGAGCGGTTCTTGATCTTGATGCCGGTGATCGCGTTCCGGTGGACCTTCGCCCGCGTCACCGCGTTCTTGCGGATCTTCGCCTTCGTCACCGAGTTCTTCTTCAGCTGCTTGGCGCCGACGCTGCCCTTCGGCAGGTTGACCGCCGCGTAGCCGGTGCCGGCCAGCGCCACGACCAGCGCGACCAGGGCCACGGCCATCGACGGCGTCGGGCGGCGAATGCGAAATCCCTGCATCCAGATCTCCTCCTTCGAATGAACACGGGAAGGTAGCTGGTCGGATCGGTCTTGCGAGCGAAGCGCGGGGTGTTTGCGGCCAGGACGGTTGTCAGCCCGGGGCCGTAGAGTCCCGTGGCCGCGATTGCCGCCATGAGCCGCCGGGACCAGATCAAGCTGAGCGACGACGAGCTTCGCGAGCTCCTCGCCGAGGAGCGGATCGCGGTCGTCTCGAGCCTCGGGCCCCGCGGCTGGCCGCACTCGATGCCGATGTGGTTCGTCGTCCGCGACGGCGACCTCTGGGTCTGGACCTATGCGAAATCGCAGAAGGTCCGCAACCTCGAGCGCGACCCGCGGGCGACCGTCCTGGTCGAGACCGGTCGCGAGTACGGCGAGTTGCGGGGGGTGATGATCGAGGCCGAGGCCGACGTCCACCGCGACTTCGAGACCGTGATCGGGTTCGCGGAGGAGCTGACTGTACGCTACGCGGAAGGGATCTCCTCGGTCGAGGGGAATGCCAGGAAGGCGCTCGAAGCCCAGGCCCCGAAACGCGTCGCGATCCACTTCCGGCCGCTGCGGACCGCGACCTGGGACCACCGCAAGCTCGGCGGCACCTACTGACCAGATGAGATCGACGAAGACAATCGCCCTCGCCCTCGCGATCGCCGTGACCGCGCTGTTCGCCGCCGCGGCGGCGCGGCCGTCCGGCGCCGCGGCGGTCCCGCGCGAATTCTTCGGGATCGCGCCGCAGACCGACCCGACGATGGAAGACGTCGAACACATGCGGGCGGGCAGGATCGGGAGCATGCGCTGGCCGCTGGTCTGGGAAACGGTCCAGCCGACCCAGAAGAGCGAATACGACTGGAGCGACTTCGACGAAGTCGTCGCGACGGCGGCGAAGGGCGGGATCCGGGTCCTGCCCTTCCTCTACGGGACGCCGTCCTGGCTCTCGCACCGCTACACCGTGCTGCCGATCGACAGCGGCCGCAAGCGCGCCGCCTGGATCGAGTTCGTCGAAGCCGCTGTGGCACGCTACGGGCCGCACGGGGTCTTCTGGGCCGAACACGGCCCCGAATCCGAAGAACCGCTGCCGCGCGTCCCGGTCCGCGCCTGGCAGGTCTGGAACGAGGCCAACTTCTTCTACTTCGCGACCCCGGCCTCGCCGCAGCGCTACGCGAAGCTGCTGAAGATCACGAGCCCCGCGATCAAACGGGTCGAGCCGGGCGCCGAAGTGATCCTCTCGGGCCTGTTCGGCGACCCGACCGCGAACCCGCCGAACGCGATGCCCGCGGTCCAGTTCCTCGAACAGCTCTACCGGGTGCCGGGGATCAAGTCCCTGTTCGACGGGGTCGCCCTGCATCCGTATGCGGACGAAGCCGAACGGCTCGAGGAACTGGTCGAAGAACTGCGGGGCGTGGTCCTCGAAAACCACGACCCCGGCGCCCGTCTCTACATCACCGAGATGGGGTGGGGATCGCAGAACGACCCCAACACCGTCAGCTTCGAGCGCGGGGTCCGCGGACAGGTGGAAGAGCTGAAGCAGGCCTACGAATACCTGATCGCGAACCGCAACCGGCTCAACCTCAAGGGGACCTACTGGTTCTCGTGGAAGGACCTGCCGGACGTCTGCAACTTCTGCGACTCGGTCGGCTTCTTCCACGACGGCAATCGGCTGCGGGCGAAGCCGGCATGGCACGCCTTCGTCGACCTCACGGGGGGCCGGGCTACGCCCTGAGCTCGAAGCGGCGGATCGCGGGCAGTCCCACGCCGGCGACGGCGAGCGCGGCCGCCCAGCCCTCGCCGGCGTCGATCTCGGATACCTCGACCGGGCGCTCGCTCGGCGCCGCCGCGCCGAGCCCCTCGCCGAAGCACTTGACGACCGCCTCGCGGCGGGTCCAGGCGGCGTAGAAGAGGTCCGCCCGCCGCTCGACGCCGGCGCTCGCGACGGCCTCCGCGTCGTCCGGGTCGAGGCCGGCCCGGGCGAGCGCGACCAGATCACGGTCGGGATCCAGCCGCTCGACGTCGACGCCGATCTCGCGCTCCGAGCCGAGTGCGATCAGCGCCAGGCCCTCGGAGTGGCTGAGGCTGAAGCGCAGCGGACCGGGACGGTCGAGGCGCGGCTTCCCGCCGGGGGCGAGCGCGAGCAAGATCGCCGCAGGGTCCTCGCCGAGGTAGCGGCCGAGGACGATCCGCAGCGCCCAGCGGGCGGCGGCCCAGCGTCTCGCCGGCTCGGGGCGCAGGAACTCCTCGGCCCGTGCGCGGTCGGCCGGCGGCAGCTCCTCCTGTGCCGGCCAGCTCGCCGCGTCGAGGTCGGCGCGCCAGAGGTGGATCTCCTCCCCGGGGCCGGCGGGCTCCGGCGGCCCGGGCTCCCAGCTCACGCCCGGTCGCCGAGCGCGCCGGAGATCAAATCCTCGATGACCTCCGCGAGTGCCGCGGCGCCGGGGTCGCGCAGCATCTCGACGTGCCCGACGGGCAGCTGGCGGCGCTCGACCCCGCCGGTCGCGCGCTCCTTCCAGGCGAGGTATGTCGGTTTTTCGGCGAACTCGGTCGAGACGATCAGGGCGAGCCGCCCCGGCCAGGGCTCGGCCCGGTAAGAGGCGCGGGCCTCGCGCGCCGCGGCGACGACCCGGCGCTCGATCCGCGCCCGGGCCCTGGGGAGCGGTCGGTCGATGCGCCGCTCGATCGCCTCCAGCGCCCGCGCCCGCGCCTCGACCGCGGCGGCGCGGACATTGCGCCCGGCGGCGGCGCGGGCACGCCTCAGCGGCACCGCCGTTCGCCGCCACGCCATCCCCGCCCGCAACCGGCGCGGCAGGCGGGCCGGCGCCTCCGGAAGCAGGCTCGGCGCAAGCCCCTCGCGCGTCCCGTGCAGCCAGGCCCAATCGAGCAGCCCGCGGGCTTCGCCGTTGTGCGGCTCTGGGTAGGCGGACCGCAGGTCGGGCCGCTCCCACGCGGCCAGCAGATATGCGTTCGCCGCCCCCGCCTGCGGCTCGAGCAGCCGCCGGCGGAACTCGCGCCATCCCTCGCCGCTGAGCGGGTCGCGGGGCTCGCGGCCGAACTGCTCCCAGGCGGTGGTCATCGCCCAGTCCCACGAGAGCCCGCCCGGGAGCTCGCAGCCGGCCG
>DATBHH010000124.1:0-2468 GCA_036557525.1 Solirubrobacterales bacterium
GCGTGCTCGCGCGAGGAGCCGGAGCCGAAGTTGCGCCCCGCCACCAGGATCGGATGCGACTCGAGCTCGATCTCGCCCGAGCGGAACCAGTCGTAGAAGAGGAACTCGCCGTAGCCGGTCTTCTCGGTCCGCTTCAGGAACTGCTTGGGCATGATCTGGTCGGTGTCGACGTCGTTGCGGTCGAGCACGGCCACTCGCCCCTCGATGATCTCGATCGGCTCCATCCTCAGCTCCAATCCCTGATGTCGACGAAGTGCCCCTCGACCGCGGCCGCGGCCGCCATCTTCGGGCTGACCAGGTGCGTCCGGCCGCCGGCGCCCTGCCGACCCTCGAAGTTGCGATTCGAGGTCGAGGCGCAGCGCTCCCCCGGTTCGAGGATGTCGGGGTTCATCCCCAGACATGCGGAGCAGCCGGACTCGCGCCACTCGAAGCCCGCCGAGCGGAAGACCTCGTCCAGCCCCTCCGCCTCGGCCTCGGCCTTCACCTGCTGAGACCCGGGCACGACCATCCCGCGGAGGCTCGAGGAGATCTTCCGGCCATCGAGCAGACCGGCGGCCTCGCGCAGGTCAGAGATCCGCGAGTTCGTGCAGGAGCCGATGAAGACGCGATCGAGCGGGATCTCGGTCATCGGGGTGCCGGCCTCGAGGGCCATGTATGCGAGGGCCCGCTCGGCGGCCTCGCGGTCGGCCGGCGAGTCCATCCGACCCGGGTCGGGAACCTGATCGGTCACCTGGACGACCATGCCGGGCGTGGTGCCCCAGGTGACCATCGGGGAGATCGCGGCGGCGTCGACCTCGACCTCGGTGTCGAAGCTCGCGCCCTCGTCGCTGGGCAGCTCGCTCCAGCGCGCGACGGCCGCGTCGAAGTCCTCGGGCGCGCCCGGCTTGCCCCGGATGTAGTCGAACGTGGTCTCGTCGGGCGCGACCATTCCCGCGCGACCGCCGCCCTCGATGGTCATGTTGCAGATCGTCATCCGGTTCTCCATCGAGAGGGCACGGATCGCCTCGCCCGCGTACTCGACGGCGTGGCCCTGCATGCCGCCCACGCCGAGCCGGCCGATCGTCGCCAGGATCAGGTCCTTGGCGGTGACGCCGAAGCTGAGCTCGCCCGAGTAGTTGATCCGCATCGTCTTCGGCTTGCGCTGGCCCAGGCACTGGGTGGCGAGCACGTGCTCGACCTCCGAGGTGCCGATGCCGAAGGCGAGCGCGCCGAAGGCGCCGTGCGTGGAGGTGTGCGAGTCACCGCAGACGATCGTCATGCCCGGCTGGGTCACGCCGAGCTCCGGGCCGATCACGTGGACGATGCCGCGCCGGTCCGAGCCGAGCGAGTAGAGCGGGATGCCGAACTCCTCGCAGTTGCGTTCCAGCGCCTCCACCTGCTTTCGGGAGAGCTCGTCCGCGATCAGCCGGGCGGCCGGCGTCCCGTCGGTGGGGACGTTGTGGTCGGCCGTCGCCAGGGTCTTGTCGGGGCGCCGGACCCCACGACCCGCGATCCGCAGGCCGTCGAACGCCTGCGGCGAGGTGACCTCGTGGACCAGGTGGAGGTCGATGTAGATCAGGTCCCCGTCCACCTCGTGGGCGTCCCAGATCTTCTCGAAGAGGTTCTTCGCCATCGTCCCTCCTAGCCTCGTCTCAGCCCAGCGGCGACCACGGCGACCAGCCGCGCGTCGGCGTTTCCATTGTTCTCGAAGTGGTGTGGCAGGTCGGCGTCGAAGGTGACGCTGTCGCCCTCGTGCAGCTCGTGCCGCTGCCCGTCGATGAAGAGCTCCGCCGTCCCCTCGATCACCACCGTGGTCTCGCGGCTGCCCGGCTCGTGCATCGGCGGGTCATCGGGGGCCCCGGTCGCGGCCCCCGGCCCGAGGGTGTGGACCGAGACGTCGGCACGCTGCCCCGGCAGCGGCGGCGTGAGCTCCTCGACCCGGTGGCCGCGCCTCCGGCGGGTCCGTCCCTCGCCGCCGCGGACGACGACGACGTGGCGATCCTCGTCCAGCCGGAGAAGCTGCGAGAGGGTGAGATCGAGGCCGGCCGCGATCTTCTGCGCCACGGCCAGGGTCGGGCTGGTGTCGCCGCGCTCGACCTGCGAGAGCATCGGCGCGCTGACCCCGCTGCGCACGGCCAGATCCCGCAGCGAGAGGTTCATCGCCTCGCGGAGGCTCTTGACGCGCGCGCCGACCGCTCCGTCGGCGCTCAACGCGCTGCCGTTGGTCTGCATGGTCTCCGTCGCGTTCGGCATCGGCGGCGTACGTTATCACGTACGCCTGTATGTCAGCCGACCGGCTCGAGGACGATCACCGGGATCTGGCGATCGGTCCGGCGCTGGTAGTTCTCGTACTCGGGGTAGACGCCGGCCATCAGCCTCCAGAGGCGGTCGCGCTCCTCCCCCTCCGCCTCTCTCGCTCTGACCCGCCGCTTCTCCCCCTTCCACCACGCCGTCGTCTCCGGATTCGCCATCAGGTTGTGGTACCAGGC
>DATBHH010000125.1:0-1887 GCA_036557525.1 Solirubrobacterales bacterium
CCGGAGAGGTGCCTAGGCACGGTCCGGCCGCTCGGAGCGGTGGCGATCGAGCCGACGGCGGTGGCGCGGCCGGTCGTCCCTGGCGGGGAGCCCGGCGTCGGCCCTCGCGCGGTCGCCGAGATGGCGCTTGCGCCTCCGCTCGTACAGCACCCGCTCGAGGTAGAGGGTCAGGACGCCGGCGACGACGATCGCGGTCAGGTTGATGCTCAGCTGCAGCATCGCCCCGCGCCAGTCCGACCAGTTCTCGAGCGCCGCCGAGACGCCGATGTTGGCGGCGGCCGGGATCGTCGTCACCGACACCAGGACCCCGATCAGCGCCCCGGACTTGGTCGAGGTGAGCGAGAGCATCCCGGCGGAGCCGGCGAAGAGGGCGACGATCACCGAGAAGGTTTCCGGCTTGACGATGAACCGGACGAGGTCGTTTTCGGAGCTATGGAAGCTCGAGTCGACGATCCCGACCGCGACGCAGAACAGCGTGAACAGGAAGGCCGCCGTGATCCCGATCGGGAACCCGATGGCGAGCGCGGTGAGCGAGCGGATCGCGACCCGCCGCCGCCGCTCGATCAGGGCGACACAGAGGCCGGCGAGCGGGCCGAACTCGGGGCCGACGATCATCGCGCCGACGATCAGGATCGGCGAGCCGACGAAGATCCCGACCGAGGCGATCAGGCAGGCGAGGGTGAGGAAGGCGATGAAGTTTCCGCTGAGCTCGGTGCTCTCGGAGGTGCGGGCCTCGACCTCCTCCCAGACGACCGCGTCCGACGGAGCCCCTGGCGCCGCCTTTTCGGCCTGCCGCGCCGCATCGGAGATCTGAGAGTCGATCTCGTCGAGCGAGATCGAGCCCCTCCGCGTAACCCCGAGCTCCTTCAGGTCCTCGACGATGACGCTCACTTCCTCACGCGCGATGTCGCAGAGGATCAGGTCGCCGTGCGGCTTCCGAGCGGCGGCTTCGAGAAAGATCAGATTGCAGGTCGAGTGTGCCGCCTCGAGCAGCGCCAGCACCTTCTTCGTCAGCTCGGCCGGGACGACGATCCGCACGTGGACCATGCTCAGCAGCGTATCCGCGGCCGGCGTCACCTAGGCTCACAGCGTGCTGACCGACTACCACGTCCATCTCCGGCCCGACGATGACGGGACGCCCGCCGAGCGCTACTTCACCGCCGAGAACGCCGACCGCTATCTCGAGGCGGCCGCCGCGGCGGGAATTGCTGAGCTCGGGGCATCGGAGCACATCCACCGCTTCACCCAATCGCTCGAGCTCTGGGACCACCCGTTCTGGCGCGAACAGGCCCGCGACGACATCGACGCCTACTGCGAGTTCGTCCGCGGCGCCGGGCTGCGGCTCGGGATCGAGATGGACTTCGTCCCCGGGGCCGAGGACCGCACCGCGAACCTGCTCGAGGCCCGCGACTTCGACTACGTCATCGGCTCGGTCCACTTCATCGGCGACGACGCCGTCGACCACGAGGGGTTTGACATCTGGGAGGAGACCGGCGACCCCGACCGCGTCTGGTCGCGCTACTTCGAGGCGCTCGCCGCCGCCGCCCGCTCCGGCCTGTTCGACATCCTCGCCCACCCCGACCTGGTCAAGGTCTGGGGGCGCGGCCGGCCGCTGCCCGACCGCGACCCGCGCGCCTACTACGAGCCCGCGGTCGAGGCGATCGCCGCGGCCGGCGTCGCGGTCGAGGTTTCGACCGCCGGCCTGCGCAAGCCGGTCGGCGAGCTCTACCCGTCGCCAGCGTTCGCCGAGATGTGCGTCGCGGCGGGAGCGCCGTTCGCCCTCTCCTCCGACGCCCATCTGCCGGAGCAGGTCGGCTACGGCTACGACGCGGCGCTCGAGTTCCTCGACGGGCTCGGGGTCGGGGAGATCTGCGTCTTCGAGCACCG
>DATBHH010000126.1:0-47303 GCA_036557525.1 Solirubrobacterales bacterium
CGTCGAGCAGGCCCAGGAGCACGGCCTGAAGAAGTTCACGCCGCAGGAGGTGGACCTCGCCGCCGAGAGCTGCGCCCGCTTCTTCGCCGCGATGGGCGAGGAGGTGAAGGAGGTCGTCGCCTCGCTCGGCTACGAGCGCGCCCAGGACCTTGTCGGCCGCTACGACCTGCTCGAGCAGATCTCCCACCACGACCGGATCGACCTCGCCGAGCTGATCACCCCGCTCGAGGAGTTCCTCGACCTCGAGCCGATCGACCTGCCGGTCGCCGGGGAGGCCGCCGACGAGCGCGCCGAGGCCGGCCTCGTCGTCGCCCGCCCGATCCGGATGGAGGCGAAGGAGGCCTCGAGCGAGATCGCGGCGCTCGCTCCCGAAGTCTGCTCCGGCCGCACCGTCACCACCGAGTTCCCGCGCCCGACCGACGCCAACGACCGGGTGCTCGGGACCGAGCTGGCCGGCGCGATCTCCCGCGCGCGGATCTTCGAAGACGGCCCCGACCCCGATGACGAGATCCTTGCCAGTCTCTCCTTCAACGGCGGCTCGGTCGCCGGTCAGGGCTTCGGCGCGTTCAACGCGTACGGGGTCTCGATCCGGGTCGAGGGCGGCGCCCAGGACGGCGTCGGCAAGACGATGCTGGGCGGAACCGTCTCGGTCCTGAAGGGCAGGGGGGCGAAGGGACGGCGGTTGAACGGCTCGGTCGGCAAGTCGTTCGCGTACGGCGCCCAGCGCGGTCGCCTCTTCGTCCAGGGCTCGGCCGACTCACGCTTCTGCATCCGCCTCTCGGGTGCCGACGTCGTTCTCGGCGGCGAGCCCGAGGGTGACATCGACGACTCCCGCGGCTGCCTCGTCGATCGCGCCAACGCCAAGGGCTTCGCCTTCGAGTACATGACCTCCGGTCGCGCGATCGTCCTCGGCGATATCGGCCCCTGGGCCTGCGCCGGGATGACCGGGGGCCGCGTCTACGTCCGCCAGAACGCGTTCGGGATCGACCGTGACGCAATCGAGCGGCGGCTCGGCAAGGGCGCCAAGGTCGAGCTCAAGGCGCTCGACTCCGACGGCCTGCTCGACATCGACGACCTCCTCTCACACTACGCGGACGAGCTGCGCGCGACCGGCCAGGACGACGAGGCGGACCGGATCATGGAACTGGCGGCCGATGCGGCGAGCAATTTCCTGATGGTCGTACCCCATAGGGTTCAGGCCGACCCGTCGATCTCGACCGAGTAGAGGGGGCAGCGGGGATTCCCTCCCCGGAACCCGCGTCGAAATCGGGTGGAAAGTCCCTGCGCCGGCGGCTCACAGGTTCCTGGGAGGGAATCCCGCTGCCCTCGAGCCGGGCCGAGCCGGCCGGGCGGTTCGAGGAACGGCGCAAATTCCGGTGATTCCGGCCACTCGGGGACGTACGATGCGGGGCGTGTTTGCCGATCAGGACCCGCGCAGTCCGGGCACTCCCGGCGACCCCGGGGAGCCGATTCCGCTGTCGTCTTCGCCGGCGATCTCGGAGGCGGCCGAGCTGGCTCGGGAACGCCTGCACGAGGAGATCGAGAGGGTGCGGGTCGGCGTCGAGGAGATGATGGCCGAGCAGGCCGGCGGCGGCGACGCCGCGCTGCGGCGCGAGCTCGAGGCGATTCGCGCGGAGACCCGCGACTACGTCAAGCGCCGCGTCCGTAAGAGCGAGAAGCGGCTCGAGAAGTCGATCGAGCGGATCGATCGGCGGACCCGGAAGCTCGAGGAGCGCATCGACGCGGCCGAGCAGGATCGGCGCTACGCGGAATGGCGGATCCACACCAACACCGAGGCGATGCTCGACGGTCTCCTGCGAGAGGTCCGCGCGATCGCCGACCTCTTCGCGCGGACGCGCTAGTCGGCCGGCCAGGCCTCGAGCACGAACAGCTGGTAGCGGCCGATCCGCAATTCGTCGCCGTCCTCGAGCTTGCCCCACTCGATCTCGTCGCCGTTGACGAAGACCCCGTTGAGGCTGCGGTCGTCGAGCACGCGCAGCGTCGTGTCGGGTTCGGAGATGATCAGCGCGTGGCGGCGGGAGACGCTGGGGTGGTCGAGGCGGATGTCGGCGGCGACGCTGCGCCCGATCCGGGTCCAGCCCCGCTCGACCCTGAAGACCTGGATCTCGTCGTCGGTGCGGCCGACCAGGTAGCGGCCCTCGCCGGGCAGCGCCGCGCGCGCGTCCTCGAGCCAGCCCGACGGGACCGATTGCGGAGCCGCCGGGAATTCGACCGTCGTCGTGCCGTGCTCCTGCATCGGCTCGAAGATCGAGTCGCGGCGGAAGGCGGTCCCTCGACACCGCGCACAATGAGGAAGAGCATCGTCCTCCTGCAGGGACAACTGGGTTCCGCATTTGATGCAGAAGAACGTTCCGGCGCCGGGCATCACACCCGTTGACAGGCTCTCGGACGTCCTTCTGGCAGTGCTGAAGATGGACTCCTCCTTCGCCGCGCGCCGCGCTTGTCCCTTAGCGTATCGGGCCTCCGCCGAGCTTGCATAGAATCGCGCCGCGATGAGAGCGGAGCGAGCAAGATGGGGCCGGTAGGCGCCGCGGTCGAGATCGACGTTCCCCGCTCGGTGGCGTTCGCCGAGCTCTGCGACCTCAGCCGCAGGCCGTCGTTCACCGACCATTTCATCTCCGATCTCCGGCTTACCCGGATCGACCCGGTCGGCGCCGGCGCCGGCGCCCGGTTTCGCTTCGAGACGTTTCCCCGGCACCTCTGGATGGACACGACGATCACCGAAATCGAGGAGCCGCAGCGGATCGTCGAGCACGGGAGCGGCGGCCGCGCGAACAGAATCCCCTCGACGACCGTCTGGGAGCTTCTGGAGGGACCGGGATCCCTGATCACCGCCCGCGTCTCGTTCTGGACCGCGCCCTCGAGCCACCTCGACAGGGCGATCGACTCGCTCGGCATGGCCTCCTTCTGGCTCGGGCGCGGCTGGCGCGAGGCGATGAGCCGGCTCCGCGACAACCTCGAGGCCGGGACCGGCGCCGCCGAGCCGGTTTCCGTCGCCGGCGGCAACCCGTACGCCACCGGCGTTCCCTGATCCTCTCTCTATAGACTCACCGCCGCCCATGGAGCGCCGAGCGAGCAAGCGTGCGTATCTGACCCTTCGCGCAGCGAGCAAGGCGCGACCATTTGCGATCGAGCGCCGAGCGAGTAAGCGTGCGTATCTGACCCTTCGCGCAGCGAGCAGGGCGCGACCATTTGCGATCGCCGGCGCCAGTCCCCGCAAGCTTCCGCTACCGCTGCTCGCCGCGCTCGCCCTCGTCGCGGCGACGGCGATTCTGTCCGCCTGCGGCTACTCCAGCGAAGGCGACACGAGCGTGGTCGAGGGCCAGTCCGTGACCCTCGGCGAACTCAAGTACAACGTCGTCTTCTCCCGCTACCTCAACCCCGCCGACAGCGAGGACTCCGCCTACCTGGTTGGCCAGCCGCCGCCGGCGAAGGGGTCGAGCTACTTCGGCGTCTTCCTCCTCGTCCAGAACGAAAGCGAAGAGGCGCAGACCCTCGCCGGCTCGTTCACGATCGAAGACTCCGACGAGCAGAGGTACGACGCGCTGCCGACCGAAAGCCTCTACGCGCTGCCGATCGGCGGCGAAGTCGAACCGCAGGAACAGATCCCGGTCCTCGACTCGACTCCCCAGCAGGGCCCGATCGAGGGCTCGGTCGTGCTCTTCGAACTGCCGAGCTCGGCCTCGGAGAACCGCCCGCTGACCCTCGAAATCCCGGGTCCGGGCGGGCCCGCCGAAGTCAAAATCGACCTTTAAAGCCCGGCTGAGAGGACCTCTGAGGCGATCGGGGCGGCGACTTCTCCGCCCGCGGCTTCCGCTTCGATCAGCAGCACCCCGACGACGAGCTTAGGGTCTTCCGCGGGGGCGAAGGCGGCGAACCAGGCGTCCTTGATCTGCTCCGGTTCGGGCGAGTTCTCCTGGCCGGGGACGGGGCCGAGCTCCGCCGTCCCGGTCTTGCCGGCGACCTGGCCCTCGGGGATCGCGCCGGCGTAGCCGGTCCCTTCGTTGACGACCCCGATCATCAATTCGGTCAGCTCGCCGGCGATCTTCTTCGACATCACCCGAACCGGCTCTTTTTCGGGCCGAAGCTTCTTGTTCAAGACGAGCGAGGTCGGCTCGAGGACGCCGTCGTTGGCGATCGCCTGGGCGATGCTCGCCATCATCAGCGGCGTCGCCAGAACTTCACCCTGACCGATCGCGGTCACCCCGAGGTCCACTTCTTCGCCGATCTCGGTCGGGATCGTCGGTTCCTCGGGTTCGATTTCTTCGAGGACTTCCTCGTCGTAGAGGCTCGGCGGGGAGTTGAAGCCGAATCGTTCCGCCGCGGCGACGAAGTCGTCGTTGCCGATCTTCGGCCCGAGCGGGGCGAAGTCGGCGTTGCAGGACTCCGCAAACGCTTCGCGGAAGCTGCCGCCGCAGTACTCGCCGTTGGCGTTGCTGATGAAGCGGCCGCCGACGTTGACTCCGTTGGTGATTTCGAAGCTGTCGTCGAGCGAGACGACGCCCTTCTGAAGGGCGGCGATCGTCGTCAGCATCTTGAAGGTGGAGCCCGGCGGCTGGGGCGCCGAGAAGGCCTGGCCGGCGAGGGCGCGGATGTCGCCGTTGTCGGGGTCGAGGACCGCGACCCCGCCGGCGCGCCCGGCGAGGCCGGTCACCGCCGTGTTCTGGAGAGTGGGGTCGATCGTCGTCTTGACCGGGGCACCCGGCTCCGGCGCCGCCTTGGCGATGATCCGCGCCGAGCCGCCGTTGTCGGCGACGGCAAGCAGGGTGCCGCCCGGCCTACCAGCGAGGCGGGTGTTGAAGGCCTGCTCGACGCCGCTGGTCCCGACCGGCGTGCCGGGCGGGAATCCGCGGCGGGCCATCGCCGCCTCTTCGCCTTCTTCGGCCATCCCGATTTCGCCGGTCACGTCGATCATCGCGCTGCCGAGCGGGTGTTCGCGGGCTTCGGCCGGACCTTCGGCGAGCGGTTCGCCGTCGGCGGCGAGAATCGGCGCCCGCGGCGCGAGTTCGATCCTGCTTTCGAGGTGCTCGTGCCTACGCAGGCCCGGGAACACCAGGCTCGGATCCCAGGCGATCCCGCCTTCCTCGTAGGGGACCTCGAGTTCTTCTTCGACCGTTCCGAAGGCGACGGTGCGGGCGCTGACCGGGACCGGGACCACCTCTGTCGAGTCCCGCTCCCCGGTGTCGCCCGGGTCGTCGCCGCTGACGCCTCGCAGCGTCGCGGTCTCGGCCGCCTCCCGGTAAGCCTTGACGAATTCGGACCTCGCGACCTGGCGGCGGGATTCTTCGTTCAGCTCCCGGTACATCGCGCCGAAGTCCTTGCGCGCCCAGGCTTCGACGAAGCGATTCGCGGCGTCCTTCCCCGGCGAGCCCGGAACACCCGCGACGGCGCCGAGGATGAAGGCGATGGCGGCAACGACCGACAGCGGGACCAGGCGGGTGACCAGACGGCGGCGCCGCGCCACCTCGGGCGGGAGGTTGCTCACTGTGCGAGGAATCTACTTCCTCGCCTCCGCTACCCGGTGCAGGGCCCGGTGTCGACCGGCGTCGAGGTGTCGCCGAGGGCCTGCCGGACGACATCGTCGGGGACGGCGAAGCCGCCCGCCGGGGCCGTGGTGGTCGAGGCGAAGACGGTCGCCAGCACCCTGCCGGCGGAGTCCACCATCGGCCCGCCCGAGTTGCCGCTGCGGACGCTGCCGCGGAGGAACGCGATCGGGCGCTGGAGCGGGCCGCGGCCGTAGGAGTCCTCGCTGAGGACCGTGCTGGTGTCGCCGAGCCGCGCCGGCGTCGCCGTGTAGGGCCCGTTTTCCGGATAGCCGAGGACCGCGCCCGGGGTGCCCCGCCTCGATTCGGGGGCGATCTCGAGCGGCGGGATCGGAGCGTCGATCCGCAGGATCGCAAGATCGTTGGTCGGGTCGTAGTGGACGGGCGTCGCATCGAGCGAGGCACCGGCCTCGGTCGTGACCGTCGTGTCGTCCTCGCCGGCGACGACATGGGCGTTGGTCACGACCAGGTCCGGGGCCGCGACCCAGCCCGAGCCCTCGAGCCCGAGGCCGCAGGCCGTCCCGAGGACGCGCACCACCGAGCGCCGGGCGGCGATCACGTCGGGGTCGCCGACGACGGCCCCGTCGGGTCGGGCGACGGGTGCGGTCGGGCCGGCGATCGAGGGCGCGGGATCGACGCGGCCGAGGGCGTTCAGCACCGGGCCCGAGGGGGGGAGGAGGTCGTTGAGGCTGCGGAGGATCAGCGAGCGCTGCACGTCGGCCCGCAGCTGCGCCGTCCCCGGAGTGTGGAGCGCGGCGGCGCCGAACACCCAGGCGAGCCCGAGAGCGACGGCGACGATCAGTGCGGCACCGGCGGCCCCGTCGAGGGCGTTGAGCGCCCGGCCGCGGATCAGCCGCTCGCGGAGGTCGAGGGCGATGCCCTCGAGCGTGACCGCGACCAGCCCTCCGACGAGCAGCGCCCCGATCGCGGCGAACAGCGGCGCGTACGGGGACTCCGAACCGCCGCTGAGGAGCAGCGGCCCGAGGCGGCTGCCGGCGATCGCCCCGGCGAGGAAGCCGGCCAGCGTCAGGGCGCCGACGACGAGGCCCTGCCGGTATCCCCAGATCCCCATCGCCGCGGCGAAGGCGACGATCCCCCAGTCGAGCGCTGTCATGGGCAAATCCAACCAGGCGCGGCGACCGCAAAGGCCGTCACTTACGTTCAGTAAGCTGGAGGACGAGGTGGAGGCGACACGCGCCACAGAACGGCCCGCCGGGGTCTGTCCGCACTTCCATGCCGCGATCGAGCTGATCGGCAAGCGGTGGACCGGGGCGATCGTCTGCGTCCTCGCCGACCGGCCGCGCCGCTTCGGCGAGCTCGGCAAGGCCGTCCCGGGCCTCTCCGACCGGCTGCTGTCCCGCCGTCTCCGCGAGCTCGAGGAGGAGGGCCTCGTCGAACGCGACGTCGAGCCCGGCTCTCCGGTCCGGGTCACCTACTCGCTGACCGCGGCCGGCGCCGAACTCGGGCCGGCCATCGACGAGCTTCGCATCTGGGCGCGCCGCTGGAAGCGGGCCGGATGACCGACGCGGGAACGCCCGCCCCGCGGAAGACGGAGATCAAGGAGCCCGAGCTGCCGGGACCGTTCGCGGTCGGGCGCTATGCCCGCAAGCTGCAGGAGGAGCTCCGCCGCCGGGCCCGGGTGCGGCTCGTGGGCGAGGTGACCGGGGTCAGCCGCAGCAGGGTCCAGGCCTACTTCGAGCTTCGCGACGCCGAGGGCGCCGTGCCGTGCGCGATCTGGCTCGACGACCTCGAGCGGGCGGGGCTGCCGGAGGGCGGCCTCCGCGACGGCGCCGAAGTCGTGATCGCCGGCGGACCCGACTACTACCCCGGCGGCGCCCAGGCCTCGCCGAGCTTCGCCTTCCGTGCCACCCATGTGCGGCTGGCGGGCGAGGGCGACCTCCTCGCCCGCCTCGAGGCGCTGCGAAAGCAGCTTCGCGCCGAGGGCCTGTTCGAGCTCCAGAAGCAGCTCGCGCGGCCGCTGCTGCCGCGGACGATCGGCGTCGTCACCGCCGAGAGGGGCGCGGCCAGGCGGGACCTCCTCGCCGGGCTGCGCCGCCGCGGCTGGGAGGGCACGGTCGTCTGGGCGTTCGCCCCGGTCCAGGATCGCCGCGCCGCGCCGGCGATCGGCGAGGCGATCCGCGATCTGGCGGCACGGCCCGAGGTCGAGGCGATCGTCGTCACCCGGGGCGGGGGCAGCCTCGCCGACCTCTGGGCGTTCTGCGACGAGACGCTGTGCCGCACGGTTGCGCTGCTGCGGGTGCCGGTGATCAGCGCCGTCGGCCACGAGCGCGACTCGACTCTGAGCGACGACGTCGCCGCCGTCGCCTGCTCGACGCCGACCCACGCCGCCGAGGCGGCGGTCCCGCTGGACTGCGTCGAGGCGCGCCGGGGTCTTGAGCGTTGGGCGTCGGCGCTGCAGCGCGGCGCCGATGGCGCCGTCGGCGCCCGCGCCAGGCACCTGGCGGCGCTGGCCCGCGGCCCTGCCCGCGCCCTGCGCCGCGAGCGGGTCGCGCTGAACCAGCTGACGCGGGAGATGCGCGCCTCCTCCGAGCGCGGTCTCGCCGAGCGCCGCTCGTTCCAGCGCCGGATCGCGGTCGTCGTCCTCGATCGCGCCCGCCGCCGCGCCGCCGGGGCCGAGCTCGGCGGCCGCCGCGACGCGCTGCGGCGGATCGAGGTCGCGCTCCGGGCGCACGAGCCCGAGCGCACCCTCGAGCGCGGCTACGCGCTGGCGGAGAGCCCCGAAGGCGAGCCCCTGACCAGCGCCGCGGCCGCAGGAGCCGAGGATCGGATTAACCTCCGCTTCGCCGATGGCCAGCTCCAGGTCCGACCAGAACGCGCGGGTGGAAATGAAGCCTGAGTCGTATGAGGGCGCCGTCGAGCGCCTCGAGCAGATCATCGACAGGCTCGACTCCGGCCAGGCCGGCCTGCGGGAGACGCTGGAGCTCTGCCGCGAGGGGCGCGAGCTCGTCAGCTACTGCGCCGAGGAACTGGACGCGGTCGGCGAGGGACTGAAGGAGCTGCGCCTCGACGAGCTCGCGGCCAAGCTCGAGTCGCCGGCCGAGGCCGACTAGTTTCCGCCCGCGCGGCGCTCCGATCGATCGAGGTCACCCGAGGCCGGGGTGGACCCCGCTGCCGATGCCCTGTTCCTCGACGACCTTTCGCAGGAATGCCGCGAGCATCCTGCGGTCGGCTGCGCTGAAGCCCCGCATCAGTTCATCTTCGTGCTCGGCGGCGATCCTGCGGCCGCGGGAGAGCAGTTTGCGGCCCGCCGCGGTCAGGTAGAGGGCGCGCACCCGGCGGTCGCTCGGGTGCGGCCGGCGCTCGACCATGTCGCGGTCTTCGAGCTCGTCGACGAGCGCGACCATCCTGCTCGGCGGCGCCCCGATCGCCTCGGCGATCGCCTGCTGCGAGCTTCCCTCGGCGGCGTCGATCATGTTCATCAGCCTGAACTGGGGCGGCACCAGGCCGACCTCGCCGATCCTCCGCGCGAAGCGCTGCGAGGCGAGGATCCCGACCTGGGAGAGGAGGAAGGCGACCGAGGACGGAGCCCGGTCGCCGTCGAGCGGCGGTTTGCCCATGTGACGAAGATTACACCGAGTTAGTTACATCCCCTAATCATTATTGATATACATCATTTCTTCCAGCAAGCAATTTCCCGTCACATTCTTCCGTCGCGATGCGTCATCGATGTGACCGACCAATCGAAAGGACCGAGCGAATGACCCGTCACCTCTCTCGCCTCGCAGACTTCTCCTATCGCCGGCGCGGCACGGTCGTGCTCGCCTGGATCGGCGCGCTGATCGTCCTGATCGGGCTCGGCTCCTCGCTGAAGGGCTCCTACGAAGCCGACTACAACACGCCCGGCTCGGAGTCGAAGGCGGCGAGCGACCTGACTGAAAGCAGGTTCGGCGGCTACAGCGGCCAGGAAGTGTACGTCGTCTGGAAGGACCCGAACGGCGCCGGGAGCGCGGCCGCCACGAAGCGCGTCGACAGGTTCCTCGCCGAAGCCGAACGGGTCGAGAACATCGGCTCGGCGGCCGCGACCCGCGTCTCGAAGGACGGCACGATCGCGACGACGACGCTGCCGATGACCGTCCCCGGCTGGGAAGTGACGAAGGAACAGGGCGAACAGCTCGTCGACGCGGCCGAAAAGAACAGCGGCGGCGGCCTCGAAATCCAGCTCGGCGGCGACCCGATCTCCCGCGCCCAGGAAAAGGCGAGCCCGGAGGGGATCGGGTTCCTCGCCGCCGCGGTGGTCCTCCTGATCGCGTTCGGCTCGCTGGTTGCGGTCGGCCTGCCGCTCGCGATCGCTCTGGTCGGCCTCGGGATCACCTCGGGCGGCCTGATCCTGCTGCTCGCCAACGTCATCGACGTCCCCGACTGGACGACGGCCGTCGCCGGCCTGATCGGGATCGGGGTCGGGATCGACTACTCGCTGCTGGTGCTGACCCGGTTCCGGGCCGCGCTCCACGTCGGCAACAGCCGCCACGACGCCGTCGTCGAGGCGGTCACGACCGCCGGCCGCAGCGTGATCATCGCCGGCTGCACCGTCGTGATCGCGGTCCTCGGCCTGTTCCTGACGGGCCTCTCCTACATGTACGGGGTTGCCCTCTCGGCCTCGATGGCGGTGCTCGTGGTGATGATCGCCTCGATCACCCTGCTGCCGGCGCTGCTCTCCTACCTCGGCCCCCGCGTCGACCGCCTGCGGATCCCGTTCCTGGGCCGCGCGCAGAAGACCGAAGGGAGCGAGGAAACGCTCGCCTGGCGCTGGAGCCACGCCGTGCAGAAGCGTCCCTGGACGGCGGCGATCCTCTCGACGATTCTGCTCCTCGCCCTCGCCGCGCCGGCTCTCGGGATGCGACTGGGCTTCCCCGACGCCGGCAACGACCCGCCGAGCACGATGACCCGCAAGGCCTACGACCTGATCTCCGAGGGGTTCGGCCCGGGCGCCAACGGCCCGCTCGTGATCGCGGCCGAAATGCCCGGCCCGGGCGCCAGGGGCGACGTCGAATCGCTCGCGACCAGGCTGCGGGGCGAAGAAGGCGTCGCCTACGTCCCGGCGCCGCGCTTCAACAGAGCCGGCGACGCGGCGCTGATCACCGTGGTCCCGACAACCTCGCCGCAGGACGCGGCGACCCGCGACCTGGTCAAGCACCTGCGCGGGACCGTCGTCCCGGAAGAGCTCGAAGGGACCGGCGTCAACGCCGAGATCGGCGGCGTCACGGCTGCGCTCGAGGACCAGAGCGTCTACATGGTCGACCACATGCCGCTCTTCATCGCCGGCGTCGTCGGCCTCTCGTTCCTGCTCCTGCTGATCGCGTTCCACTCGCCGCTGATCTCGCTCAAGGCGGCGATCATGAACCTGCTCTCGGTCTGCGCCGCCTACGGGGTGATGACCCTGGTCGCCCAGGGCGGCGGGGTCGGCGAACTGATCGGGATCGACCACGAAGTCCCGATCGCGCCGTTCATGCCGGTGATGATGTTCGCGATCCTCTTCGGGCTCTCGATGGACTACGAGGTGTTCCTGATCTCGCGGATCCGAGAGGAGTACCTGAAGGACGGCGACACCCGGCGCGCGGTCGCCGACGGGCTCGCGAAGACGGCCCGCGTGATCACCGCCGCCGCGGCGATCATGGTCGTCGTCTTCCTCGCCTTCGTCGCCTCGCCGGAAGTGTTCCTGAAGCTGTTCGGCATCGGCCTCGCGGCGGCGATCTTCTTCGACGCCACCGTCGTCAGGATGGTGCTCGCGCCCGCCGTGATGCAGCTGCTGGGCCGCCGCAACTGGTGGATCCCCGTCTGGCTCGAGCGGCGCCTGCCGCAGCTCGACGTCGAGCGGGTGGCGACCGCCGAGGGACGGTAGCCCGACCGGGGCGGCCGCGGCCTCCCTACGGGCCGTCCGGCTCGTAGGGAGGCGCCTCGCCCCAACCCCAGCGCGGCACCGGGGCGTGCTCGACGACCTCGGCGCCGGCCTGGGAGTTGTGCATCGCGAGCCGGGTTCCCCACTCGAGGTAGGCGACCAGCGCCGAGCGAAACTCGGGGTCCTCCGGCATCCCGGCTTGATCGGCGGCGCGACTCATCAGCGACGCGAACCGGAATCGCTGCTCGGCGGAGATGCGGAGGCCGCGGTGCTTGGCGACCATCTGCTCGTATCCGCCGAGCTCCTCGCTGTAGCGAGGAGGGCCGCCGAAGACCTCGATCCACCAGGCGACGACGTGTTCGCGGTGCTCCCCGCCGACGCCGCCCGGGAACAGCCGGCTCAGCAGCTCGTCGTCTTCGACGCGATCGTAGAAGGCGTCGATCATCCGCTCGAAGGCCTCGGCACCGCCCGCCCATTCGTAGAGCGTCGGCGTCATCGGCTCTGCCCGGTCGGCCATGTCGTCACTGACCTTTGCAAAATGCGGGAATACCCGTTCTGAGCCTGCTCACTCCGGCGCCGCGCCGCGCGGTCCCGAGCAGAGCCCGCCGAGGGCGGGGCAGCCACGGCACAGATCCCAGCTGCGGGTTTGGGCCGGAGCGGTCGGGAACTGACCGGTGGTGATCCGCTCCACCTCGGCGGCGATCCGGGCGCGGCCGGCCTCGATCGCGTCGCGGTCGAGTCTGGTCAGGACGGGATCCTGCGGCCGCTCGAGGAAGACGTAGGCGACCTCGACCTCCGATGCGCCCAGTGCCTCGGCCGCCGCGAGCGCGTAGATCGACCGTTGGATCTCGTAGCGCCCGGCGTGGGAGGCCGGGGTCGAGCCCGCAAGACGATCCGTCTTGTAGTCGATCACCAGCGGGGCCGCGCCCTCGCCCTCGATGAGGAGGTCGATCGAGCCGCGCAGGACCGACCCCGAGACGCCGAGCAGCAGCGGCACCTCCGCCCTCACCGCGCTCCCCTCGGCGACGACCCGGTCGCGGAACAGCTCCGATCCGAGCCAGGCGCGAATCGGAGCGATCAGCTCGGGGCCCTCCTCGGGGTCGAGCCCGGCGGCGACCGCGTGGGCGCCGGCAAGGTCGGGGTCGGGCTCCGCCCAGCCGTTCGCCTGGCTCCACTCGAGCAGGGTGTGGACCGCCGCCCCGCGCGCGCTCGCCTGCTCGCGCCGGCTGCCGGGCCGGCTGCCGTCGTCGGCGTCCGGCGGGGTCGCGTGCGAGCCGCCGCCCGCCCGCCCTCCGATTCCGAGCACCCTTTCCATGTAGAAGCGGTACGGGCATTCGCCGAAGGCCGAGATCGCCGTGTAGGAGAGCGGTCGTCGGGGGACGACCGGCGGCCTGCGCTCGAGCAGCGGCGCCGGCCCCTCCGGAGGCTCGGCCGACGACCCGGGCGCCGCCGCGGTCAGGGCCAGCAGCCTCGCCTGCTCGGCCGTGGGGAGGTTGACCCGGACCGCGATCTCCGACGGCCGGAATGTCGCGGCGAGGCCCTCGCGGGCCGGGGGGCCGGGCACCGACAGCGTCGAGTCCGCCGCCCGGTCGATGTCGAGGGCCTCGACGATCCGCTCGATCACCGGGGTCCCGGGCCGGAGCTGCTTCGCCTTCGGCTCGACGACGCCGCTCAGGATCAGCCTCCGGCGGGCCCGTGTCGCCGCGACGTGAAAGAGGCGCAGCTCCTCCTCGGCCCCGCGCTGCTGCAGGTCGTCGCAGAGTTCCCGGTAGTGGAAGAGATTCACCGAGGGAGCCCCGAGCCGGCGAAGCTGAAGGCCGACATCGGGGTCCTCGCCGCGTCCGACGGCGAGAACGGGGAGCCTGCCCGCGAGGAGGCGCCGCCCGAGCATCGGCACCGCGACGACGTCGAACTCGAGCCCCTTGGCGCCGTGCACGGTCATGATCCGCACCCCGTCGTGCGCCTCGGCGGCGGTCGCCGCGCCGGCGTCGGCATCGGCGTCTGCGCGGATCGCCAGGTACTCGAGCAGGCCACGCAGGTCGCGCCCCTCGCGGGCCTCGAACTCGGCGGCGATCCGCATCAGCTTGCGGACGTTCGCGAACCGCGCCTCGCCCGCGGGCCGCGAAAGGGTTGCGAGGTCGTACCCGGTCTCGGTCACCGCCGCATCGATCAGGTCGGAGAGGCCGAGGCGCGGCCCGCGCGAGCGCAGGCCGGCGATCCGCTCGGTGAAATCGCGCAGCAGCTCGCGCTCCTCCGGCGGGATCTGCTCGAGCCTCTCGGGCTCGCGCGGATCGTGGTCGCCGATCCCGGCGACGCGCTCGAGGACGGGCCAGACGTGCATGCCGCCTCCGGCGGCCCTGCGCAGGAGCCAGAGGGTGTCGGGGGCGGCTCCGCAGGCCGGCGACGCGAGCGCGCCGAACAGCCGCTCGTCGTCGAGCGGGTTGGCGATCGTCGCCAGCAGGGCACAGACGTCGCCGACCTGCTGATGGGACCAGTAGCCCTGGCCGCCGACGGTGTAGGGCCGGAGACCCGCTCGTTCGAGCGAGTCCTCGTAGGCGTCGAGGTGGGTGAAGGCCCGGAGCAGGACTACGATTCCTCCGCGCTCGACGCCGCCGTCGACGAGCTGGCGGAGCCTCGCCGCCAGGTACCGGGCCTCGGCGAGCTGGTCGCGCGGCGTCGTCGCGTCGGTTGCCGGTCTCAGGTCGAGCGACCGATCCTTCTTCCAGCGCCCGCCGTCGGCGGTCAGCAGCATCTCGACCGCGGGCCCGCCGCCGGAGTTCTCCTCCGGGGCGGGCTCGGCGCCGACCCGCAGCGGGCGGTAAGCGTCCCCGAAGAGCGCGCGACCGATCTCGTTCACGGCCCCGATCAGCTCCGGGCGGGCGCGGAAGTTGCCGCTCAGCGCCATCGCCTCCGCCTCCGGCCGCTCCTCGGCTGCGCGGCGGCGCTCTCGAAAGACGTCGAGGTCGGCGTGGCGGAACCCGTAGATCGATTGCAGCTCGTCGCCGACGACCATCAGCCGGGTAGCCGGGCCGCGCAGCGCCTCGACCAGGCGGAGCTGGAGCCGGTTGGTGTCCTGGAACTCGTCGAGGAGGATGTGGGAGAAGCGGCGCTGGTACTCGGCCCCGATCTCGTCGCGTTCGAGCAGGTCGACGGCGAGGAGCTGGAGGTCCTCGAAATCGACCCCGGATCGCCGTTCCTTCGCCCGTCGGAAGCGCGCGGAGAACTCGACCAGGAGCTCGCCGATGTCGCGATAGACGAGCCCGCCCTCTCCCGCCTCCGCGACCCGCGCGCAGGCAGCCTCGATCGCGTCGCGGTACGCGTTGAGGGGCTCGCCGCCGTTCTTCGTCCTCAGGGCGCTGACAAGATCGAGGTCGGGGAGCGTCGCGCCCGTTCCCGCGAGCTCCTGCGCCGCCCGCTCGGCGATCTCGCGTGCGGGCCCGCGGAGCTTCGGATCCTCGACCGCGGCCGCGGCCGCCTCGGCGGCCCTGCGCACGGCGGCGGCCGCGTCGCCCGCTGCGGGCTCGGGGAGCATCGGGCGCGGGTGGCCGCGGCTGCGAAGCTCCTCGTGGACTTCGATCACGATCGACCGCAGGCCCGCCAGCTCGTAGCTGGCCAGGGTCCGCTCCCGCTGCGCGTCGCCCCCCTCGAGGAATGCCCGGAGGGCCTCCTCGAATGCCTCGGCTGCGATCCGCTCGGCCTCCGGCGCGTCGAGGACGCGGAACCGGGGGTCGATCCTGGCGGCGACGGGATGGCCGGCGAGGAGGCGGTTGCAGAACCCGTGGATCGTCGTGACCCAGGCTCCTCCGAAGCCCGCGAGGAGCTCGCCGGCGCGCCCGCTGCCGGCCAGCGAGCGCTGGAGCAGTGCGGAACGGATCCGCTCGCGCAGCTCGGCGGCCGCCTTGTCGGTGAACGTGAAGGCGAGGATCTCGTCGGGGTCGAGCCCCTGCTCGCAGACGAGGCGGCAGTAGCGCTCGACCATCACCCCGGTCTTGCCGGTGCCGGCGCCGGCCTCGACCAGCGCCTCGGAGCGGTCGGTTGCGACCGCGGCCTCCTGTTCGGGGGTCAGCTCCCGTGCGCCCGTCACTGCTCCTCCTCGCTCTCTTCGCGTTCCTCGATCGCGACTCGGTCACGGCGGCAGATCGGCGCAAACCCGCAGTAGGACGGACAGACCTGATGGCCGGTCAGGTCGGGGTCGGCCGGCCCGGGGTCGCGATCGATCGCGCCGGCCCGCATCCGCGCGACGATCTCCGCGGCCCGGGAGCGGGCATCGGCGAGGACCTCGCTCATCTCGTCCGCGCCGACGACGTCGGCCGGGTAGAGGCCGTAGGCGTCGAGCTCGGCCGCGGCGTCCTCGAGGACGGCGCCTCGCGGCCGCCGCGACGTGGTCCCCCGCAGCGGCAGGTAGAGGCCGCCGACGGCCTCCACGCCCCAGAGCTCGGCGACGGCGATCATGTAGAGCTGAAGCTGAAGCTTCGCCTCCTCGACGAACTTCGCCCGCGCGGTCACCTCCCGCGAAAGCTTGTAGTCGAGGACCAGCGCCCGCCCGTCGCGGTCCCTGTCGACCCGGTCGATCGCGCCATGCAGGCCCCAGCCGTCGATCCTGAGGGTCCCGCGCTCGCTGTCCTCGCCCTCGCCGAACTTCGCCTCTGTCAGCCAGGGTTCGAACGCGGACTCGCGCTCGGCCTCATCGCGGAGGAAACGGATCAGCAGCATCTCCACCCGCCGGACGATCGCCCGCTCCGCAGGGTCCGACCCGAGCCTCTCGTCGGTGGCCTCCGCGAGCATCTCGAGGCCGCGGTCGATCCAGGCCTGGGCAGAGGCCGGTGACGGTCGCCGCTCTCGACCCGGCGGGTCGCGGTAGAGGCGGTCCAGGACCCCGTGCATGAGGCCGCCCTGGACGATCGGATCAGGCAGTGGATCGAGCGGCTCGGGTGAGAGCTCGTGCGAGACGAACCACCGGTAGGAGCATTCGTCGAAGCCCTCGAGCGTGGTGCCGCCGTGGGCGTCGACGCCGGCGAGGGACTCGATCACGGCGGGGTTCGTCAACGGCCCCGGGGCATGGCCGGCGGCCTCGGCGGCACGCGCCGCACGCAGCCGGTGGCCGATCGAGGCGGCGACCTCCCGCCCCGCCCCGGCGGCGTCGAGCCAGGCTCCGGGGTCGCCTCCGGCGGCGGCGATCGTCCGCGCGAGGGCATCGGCGGACGGGACTTCGGAGAGCGGCTGGACGACGCGGGCGAGGTCGCGGCTGCGGGTGATCTCCTCCTCGACCGGGTCGGGCGCCTCTCCCGACGGAGCGGGCTCGAGCAGCGAGCGGACGTCGTCGATCAGCGGCGAGCGCGGTTCGGCGCCGCCGTTCTCGTCGCTGTCGCGGTAGGAGAGGCAGAGGCCGGCCCGCGGCACCGCGAGGCAGGCGTGAAACAGGTAGCGCTCCTCGCGGTCGGGGTCGCGGCGGGGCTCGAGCCCGACGTCTGTGCGCTGCCGGTCGGAGAGGAAGGGTTCGCCGCCGCCGTCGCGGCGCGGGAACTCGCCGTCCTGAAGGGACGCGACGACGAGATGGTCCAGCCGCGAGGCCCGCAGCCTGTAGGGACTCACGATCCGAACCCGGCCCTCGACCGGTCCGCTCCAGGCGAGGAGGCGAAGCTCCGAGATCGAGGTCGCGAGCTCGTCGGGCCGGGGGGCGTCCGGGCCCAGCTCTGAGAGCTCCTCGAGGGCCGCGGAGATCTCTGCGGCCGCGCGCAGCTCGAGCCCATCACCGCGCTCGGGCATCGGGCCATCGGCCGCACCCGCGAGCGGGCGCGAGGCCATCCTCCTGGCGACCTGCGCCATCTCGGCCGCCAGCGCCGCTCCCCCCGCCGCCGCGCCGGATCGCAGCCGGACGACGTCGCGGGGAGGCTCGCCCCGTTTCGCGCTCAGCAGATCGAGCGCGTCTCCGGCACTTCGGATCCGGTCGCGCCGGATCCGGCGC
Source organism: Solirubrobacterales bacterium (assembly GCA_036557525.1). Lineage (GTDB taxonomy): Bacteria > Actinomycetota > Thermoleophilia > Solirubrobacterales > 70-9 > VRUE01. Next base: position 17,387 of record DATBHH010000126.1, read on the forward strand.
TCGAGCCAGTCGATGGTGTTCGGCCGGAGGCCGCTCGGCCCCCGCAGGTAGCGCAGCAGGTCGCTCGCCCGGCCGCGGCCCAGCTCGGCGTCGAGCAGCGCCAGGATCGCGCCGCCGACCGCGGTCGCCGCAGCCGGGAGCTCGGCCTCGAGGGCGACCGGGATCCCGCTCGACTCGAGCACCGAGGCGAACAGGGGGCCGCGCCGCGCCGGGTCGCGAAGGGCGATCGCCACCTCGGCCGGGTCGCTGCCCGCGACCAGCAGGCGGGCGATGTGGGCGGCGACCGCCTCGGCCTCGCCGCGCTCGCCGGAGGAGCGGAGGAGCTCGAGCCCCGGCCCGGGCTCCATCCTTGCCGGGTCGCGGGCGCCGAAGCTCCGCTCGAGGTGGAACAGCAGCGGCGATTGGGTGTTGGCCGGATCGGGCGCGGTCGCGATCTCCTCGTCGATTCCGACCGAGCGCAATCCATCGAGCAGCGTCGAGCGCGCCTCGAGGGCGAGGCTGTCGCGCTCGTAGGTGACGGCGGCCGTCACCTCGGTGATCCCTGCCAGGGCCCGGATCAGCTCGAGCTGGTTGCGGGTCAGGTCGTCGAGCCCGTAGAGGAACACCGGCCGCCCGGCCCAGGCGGCAGCCGAGGTCGCTGCGACCTCGATCGCTCTGGCGGCCACGAGATGCTCGTCGGAGCGCCCAAGGCGACCGCGGACCCGGACGTAGCCCTCATAGAGGGCGCTGAGATCGCGCAGATAGGCCGACCCCTCGAGGGTCCCTGACCCTCCACCAAGCCCGGCGGGATCGAGGCCGGCTCCCTGGAGCTCGGCGACGAACCTCTCGAAGGCCGGCACGAATCCGGTGCGTGCGGCGGAGTGGCGTAGCGGCCCCAGGGTGGGCATCGCCTCCTCGATCGCGATCGCGACCGCCCGCAGGCGCTGGGCGCGCGTGAGCTCGGGTCTCGAGGGCGTCCCGCCCGCGTCGGCGACCGCCCGGAACAGGCCGCCGAAGGTGACCACCGAGGCGCCGAGCGCGGCGCCGCTCCGGCAGAGCTCACGCTCGAAGCTGTGGACGTCGTCGACGGTCGGCACGACGAGCAGCGGATCCCGCTCGAGGACGTCGATCAGGGCGCGCCTGACGAGGCCGGCGCGGCCGGAGTTCGGGGGTCCGTGGATCAGCGTCAGCGGCATCGGCGGGAGTCCAGAATAGGTCCGCGCGCGGCGCACTGAACGGGGCGATTTGACGTCTTCCGCGCTCTCTACATTGGGCTGCGATGTCCCTTTGCTTCGTCGACCCGGCAGATGCGATCCGCGCGATCGCCGACTCGATCGGCCGCGAGGCGCGCCGGCAGCTGCTCGGCGAGGCGGTGCGTGCCTGGGTCGACGAGATCCCCGACAGCGAGCTCGAGACCCACTACGCGAAAGCGCTCTCCGAGCTCGACGAGCACGACCTCTCGATGCTGGCCGCCTGGCACGGCTCGCTCGAGGTCGGCCAGCCGCTGCCGAACCGCGACTTCCTGATGGGTGCCTTCGGCTCGCTCGGCGACAATCGCCGTGAGGCGCTGAAGCTCGCCGCGGGGTTCCGGGGCGAGGAGGCCGTCGACGCCGGCGTCACCGAGGACGATGCGCTCGAGCTCGTCCTCGCCCTGCTCTCGCCGCCGCGCCTGATGGAGCTCGCGGTCGAGGCGGTCGAGCTCTACATCTGGGACCGGGCCGGCTCCGAGAACTAGTCCAGCGCGGCGCGGATCTCGGCGATCGCCTGGTCGTTGTTGCGGAAGTGGACGGCGCTGATGCCCGCCCGTTGGGCGCCTTCGCAGTTCACCTGGACGTCGTCGACGAAGAGGCACGCCTCCGGCTCGATCCCGATCCGCTCGAGCGTGATCGCGTAGATCCTCGACTCCGGCTTGCGACAGCCGACAAAGGCGGAGTCGACTACGGTCTCGAAGATCTCGTCGACGGGCAGCATCGATCGCCAGAGCGGCTCCCACTCGCGCACGTTGTTGGTCAGCATCGCCATCCGGTGGCCGGACGCCTTCAGCTCGCGCATCAGGTCGATCATCGGCGGGTTCGGGTCGAGCGCCTCGAAGTAGATCTCCTTGAAGCGGTGCATCTCGGGCCGGTGGCCGAGCAGCGGCTCGAGCGCGTCGGCGATCTGCTCGAGGAACCCGGCCTCGCTGATCTCTCCTCGCTCGAGCTTGAAGAGTGGGTTCTCACCGTCCTCGCCGGCGCTCGCCTGCATCGCCTTGCCGAGGCTTTCGGGCGAGATCCCGGTGTGGTCCTGGAAGGCCATGAACGACTCGACCAGGGGCGTCGTCAGGACGCCGCCGAAGTCGGAGATCACCGCCTCGATCCGCTCAGCCATCGGCCCAGACGATCTCGTAGTGGCCGAGCCCCTCGCGCCCCTCGAGCGACCAGCGGAAGAAAGCGACCTCGGAGGCGAGCCCGGGACGGCGGACGGAGCTGGAGCTGATCACGGTGCCGGCGCCGCGCAGCGGCTGCCCCTCCTCGCCGTCGACCCAGAGCTCGAGCGTCGCCCGCCGCTGGACGCCGTCGGGCCCGTACTCGGTCGAGAGCAACGCCTCGGAGACCTCGACCGGAGCCCCGTCGGGATCGCAGAGGACCGCCGCCACCACCTCATCGCCGTGCCCGGTGGCGCCCTCGGGCCGCTTCGCAGAGAGCGCGAGCAGCCCTCCATCGGAGAAGACGATTCCGATCGACCGTCGCTGGATTGCGTCGAGTGGCGCTCGCTCCGAGTTCACGGGCGCGGAGACTAGCCCGAACGCGATTTCGCGGAACCACCGGCGACCTCGCGGCCTTCCACCGCCGAGGCTTCGAGATGGAGGTTGAAGAAGCCCACCACCCGAGGCCGGCAGTCCAGGCTCATCGGGCTGCTCCTCGCGCTAGCGACGACCTTGAAGCCTCTGCCCCGACTGATGATGAGTCTCGCGACCGGGTATCGCTTTTCTTCCTTTCCGATGCAGTAATTGGTTCTTTCATCGACGCAGGGGTATGTGTCGCCCTTCTTGATCGCTGCTTCCATGCTGCAGGAGAATTCACCGAAGATCGATCCTTCGTTCGCCGAGCCGATCGTCAGCATGCGCAGTTCCCCGTTCGCGTCGGGCTTGGGCTTGTCGCTCTTGCAGCGGATCGTCGCGTGGTACCGCTCTTCCCAACCCAGAGTTTCGAGCACTCCCATCGAGTGCCGCACGGTGATCCCGCAGTCGCTCCAATCGACGGCGGGCCCGGGATTTGCGTGGACGTGACCGGCCCAGAGGACGAGTGACAGGGCAAGCGATCCCAGAAGCGCCCATAGCAAGCCCACCGCCGTCGACATGTGGATCGAGATTATCGTGCGCTCCATGACGATCCGCAGTGCCGACCCGGAGCGCGATGCAGCTGCCTGCGCGGCGATCTACGCGCCCAACGTCGACGATTCGCCGACCTCGTTCGAGGCCGAGGCGCCGAGCGCCGAGGAGATGGCGGCGCGCATTGCGAGCACCTCCACGACCCACCCCTGGCTGGTCGCCGAGCGCGATGGAGAGGCGGTCGGGTTCGCCTACGCCTGCGAGCATCGCTCGCGCGCCGCCTACCGCTGGGCGGCCGACGTCTCGGTCTACGTCGGCGAGGCCGACCGCGGCCGCGGGTTGGGGAGGGCGCTGTACGAGGAGCTGTTCGAGCGGCTGCGGGCCCAGCGGTTCAGGATCGCCTGCGCGGGGATCACGCTGCCGAACAAGGCCAGCGTCGCCCTCCACGAGGGGCTCGGCTTCGTCCCGGTCGGCGTCTACCGCCGGATCGGGTGGAAGGCCGGCGGCTGGCGCGACGTCGGCTGGTGGCAGCTCGAGCTGAGCCCCGGCGCCGAGGACCCTCCGGGGGAGCCGTCGCCGCCCGGCTACCATTGAGCCATGTCCGAGAACCGGACAGAGGTGGTCACCGAGGACGACGTCCTCGAGGCGCTCGAGGAGGTCATCGATCCCGAGCTCGGCCTCGACTTCGTCTCCCTCGGCTTGGTCTACGACGTCGAGATCGGCGGCGGCGAGGTCTACGTCACCTTCACCCTGACCACGCCGGCCTGTCCGATCGGCCCCCAGGTCTCTGAACAGATGCGCGAGTTCGTCGGCGACCTTCCCGGCGTCTCCGCGGTCCACCCGAAGATGGTCTTCGACCCGCCCTGGTCTCCGGAGATGATGTCCGAGGACGCCAAGTTCGCATTGGGGTTCTAGGCACGGCCTCCGAGGTCATGGAGTCAGATGGACCGGCGCCGATGAGCCAGCTTTCGCCCTGAGCGAGGAGGGGGAGCGCCCGATGGCCGGCGAGGACTCAGGAACGCAGCGTCAATCTCGCCAGCCCAGAGGCGTGCCGCTCTCGGTCTTCTTTCCGATGATCGCGCTGGCGGCCGTGGTGGCCACCGTGACCGTCCTGCTCTTCAACCATTCTGAATCGCAGCCGCTGCCCGGCGACGTCCACAGCAGGTCCGTTACTGGCTTTGAAGGCCAGCTGCTCTCCCCGCGCAAGCCGGCTCCCCCGGTCGGCGATCTGCACAACTACCTGGGCGAACGGGTGAGCCTCGCCAACTACCTCGGCAAAGCCGTGTTTGTCACCTTCCTCTACACCCATTGCCCCGATATCTGCCCGTTGATGACCGCTCAGCTGCACAACACGCTGGCCGCGCTGGGGCCATATCGCAGCAGGCAGTTGCAGATCGTGGCAATCTCGGTCGATCCGGGGGGCGATACCCGCGCCACGGTCGCGGAATTCCTGAAAGCCCACGAGATGACCGGAAGGATGAAGTACCTGATCGGCAACGCCGAAGAACTGGGAGCGGTCTGGAAGGCGTGGAACGTCGGCTCGACCATCGACGCGACCAACCCCGAACTGGTAGCCCATACCGCGCTGATCTACGGGATCAGCGCCAGCGGCAAGCTGACCACCATCTACCCCGAGAACTTCCAGCCCCAGCAGATCATCCACGATCTTCCGAAGCTGCTTCAAGAGTAGTTCGCCGCGGCCTCGTGCGGGGCCGCCAAGGGCAGAGTAGGATCAGTGCATGCCTGCCCTGGCATGTCTGCAGCACTGGTATACCTCGTTGGTCTACTTTGCTCCGCTGCCGATTCTGGGGGCCTGGCTGGGGCTCAGCAACCGCCGTGAGCGGAGCAGGTCACGGCGAGCGGGGCCCGACGGGCGCGCCTCCGGATAGGCGGGGCGATGCTTGCGGCGCTGACCACGCCCCTGGATTGGACCGGCGGTCCGGCGCTTCTCTGGGTCCTGACCGCGGGGATTCTCTACTGGCGCGGAGGGCGGGAAAGCAGGCGGACGCGACGGGCGGCCGATCGTTGGCGCACCGCCGCCTTCCTCGGCGGCCTGGCGGCGATCATGCTGGCGCTCGACTCCCCGATCGACACGCTCGCCGACGAACTCTTCTGGGTCCACATGATCCAGCACATCCTGCTGATCTCCGTATCGGCGCCGCTGCTGGTCCTGGCCCGGCCCTGGAACCGAATGTGGCGCGGCGTTCCGCTCGAATACCGGCGCGCGGCGACCCGCGAGTTCGTCCGCAACCCGCGCCTGGCGCCGCTCCGTCGAGCCCTGGCGCTGTGCGGCACGGCGCTCCTCTCCTGGCTGATCTTCAACCTGAACTTCGTCGCCTGGCACCTCCCGGCGCTCTACGACCTGGCCCTGCGCTCGCCGCCGATCCACGCCTTTGAGCACCTCACATTCTTCGCCACCGCCCTGCTCCTCTGGACCCGCGTTATCTATTCGCCGCCGTGGCGCTCGCCGCTCAGCGAGCTCGGAAAACTGGCCTATCTCGGGTCGACGCTGGTCGTCGGTTGGATCCTGGCGATCGTCCTTGCCCTGGCCACCTCTCCCGTCTACTCGGCATACGCCGACATGGCCAGCCGCCCCGGGCATATTTCGGCCTTCACCGATCAGCAGCTGGCCGCCGGGGTGATGTGGGTACCGGGCTCGATCTCCTACACGATCGCAATCCTCCTCATCGCCTACCACTGGCTGCAATCAACCGAGGGCCGCGAGCGTACGGCCGTGAACAGGGGTGCGCCGCCGGCCAGGCAAGCCTGAGGCTTCGGACCCACGAGCCTTAGCGCCGCTCGCCGAGGTTTCTCTGTACCCCCCTTGACATAAATGGGCAGGTGTGTCTAGAGTGCTGCGTCCGCCACGCAGGGAACTCGGTGGCGGAAGGGGAAACGCAAAACCGGCAGGTCCAGGGGCCGTCCCTCACGACCGGGGGGCCGTGGGAACGGCATGGTGAAGCAGGAGACGAGTTGATGTATCGGGATTGCAGGCCATCATCGACATGGGAGCGCGCCCTCGTGGGAGGGATCTGCGCCAGCGCGATCGCGTTCTTCGCCCTCTTCGCCGCTCAGGCCTTCGCCGGCGAACACCTTGTCGTCACCGGCGAATACGGCAAGGAAGGTCCCGCCTCCTCCGGCCTCGGCAGCGGCTGCCGGCTCGCCTACAACAGCGCCGCCCAGGATCTTTACCTGTTCTCCGACGGGAAGATCTACGGCCTCTCGGTCACTCCCGGCTCGGCGACCCCGCTGGGTGGGAGCTTCCCGTTCAGCACCGGCATCAGCACCGGCTGCAACGACCCGGACATGGAAGTCGACAACTCCGGGAGCGGAAACATCTTTGCCGTCCAGTCAGGTGGGCAGATCTACGGCTGGAACTCGAGCGGCAGCGCACTCGGCTCGCCGTGGCCGGTCTCCGTGTCCGGGGGAGGCGAAACCTGCGGCGTCGACGTGACCGCGACCGGCGAAGTGTGGGGCGGCAACTACAGCCAGGAAAAGATCGTCAAATACACCGCTTCCGGAGCCGCGGCCGGGTCGATCTCGATCGGCTTCTCCTTCTGCAAGTTCGCGATCGACCACTCGACCGGGGACATCTACGTCCTGCCGTACAACGGCGGCGAAATCGTCAAGTTCACCGCCGCGAGCGGATACACCACCAAAGTCAACTTTCCGGCCGCCGGAGACGGCAACGCCGGCCTCGCCGTAAACGGCCTCGAACACAAGCTGTACGTGGGCAACAGCACGGCCCAGCTCAAGGCCTACGACACGGAAACGGGATCCCTGGTGGAAACCATCGAACTCGGGGCGAGCGGCGGTCGAGGGCTCGCGGTGGATGAAGGAACCGACACCCTGTTCGTGACCGTCGGAAGCGGCGCGAGCGGCGTGATCCGCGAATACCTCGGACTGAAGACGCCGAAGGCGACGACCGGTGAACCGATCGGAAACAGCGAGGTCAGCGGCATCGCCGATCCGAACGAAGTCGGGCCGATCACCGAATGCTACTTCGAATACGGGCTGACCCCGGCCTACGGCAGCAAACAGAACTGCGCCGAGTCGCTTCCGATCGCGACCGAAGAGGCGGTTTCAGCCGAACTGCCGGGCCTGATCGGCGAGGAAACGTACCACTACCGCCTGGTTCTCGCCAACGGCGAACCGAATGTCATCGGCCGGGGGGGCGACAGGACGATCGTCCCCCACAACGTCAAGGGCCTGACCACCGAAGCGGCGACCGAAATCACCCAGCAGTCCGCGGTCCTCAATGCCGGCTTCGAAGGCACCGGCGAAGACACCCGCTACTACTTCGAGTGGGGCCAGACCACCGCCTACGGGCACAAGACCGCCGTTCCGCCCGGCGATGACGCCGGGGTGACGACCGGTCCCACCCATATCTCGACCGAGGTCACCAGCCTCGAACCCGGGATCACCTACCACTACCGCGTCGTCGGCGAAAACTCGATCGGCATCTCGAAGGCGAACGATCGGACCTTCAAGACCAACGAACTGCCCTCGATCGAATCCTCGACCAGCAGCCACCTGACGGCGAGCTCGGCGGAGATCGACGCCAAGATCAATCCGCACGAATTCGAAACCGAATACTTCGTCGAATACGGCCCAACGCCGGAATACGGGTCGGTGGCCCCGGTTCCGAGCGGGGTTCTGCCCGCCGCCAACTCTCCGCAGGACGTCGTCGTCCCCCTGACCGGCCTCGAGGGAGTCACCTACCACTTCCGGGTCGTCGCCGAAAACGAGTGGGGCCGGGTCGTGACCGAAGATCAATCCTTCAACTTCTTCCCGCCGCTGTGTCCGAATTCCTCCGAGCGGGAGCAGACTGGCGGCCAGTACCTGCCCGATTGCCGTGCATACGAGCTGGTATCGCCCGAAGAAACCGGGAACGTCGAGCTCACCAATGCTCCGGCGACCGTCGGTCCCTATGCGACGAACCCGGCTCGGTTTGCATTCGAAGGGTTCCTCGGCGGGATCAAGGGCACCGAACCGACCAACGCCCTCGGCAGCGACGCCTATGTCGCCACCCGCACCAGCAGCGGCTGGAAGACGCACCTTGTCGGGCTGCGCGGCTACGAAGGAACCGCTGCCGGCGTTCTGTTTGCGAACCTCGACTTCAGCAAGTTCCTCGACTTCCGCGAAAACGGAGGATTCGAAGGCGAGCCCCAGCCGCCCCACGCCATTCCCTTCGTCTGGGACGTCGAAGGCAATCTTCTCGAACGGTGGCCGGCGAACTTCGAAAGCATCCCGAACTCCGAAGAAACCAAGGGCGCCTTCCAACCCTCTCCCGATCTCAGCCACCTCGCCTTCTCCTCGACCAACGTCGCCTTCACGTCCGAAGGCCTGACGGGCGGAGCCGGTTCGGCCTACGACTACGACACGGCCACCGGGACGACGACGCTGATCTCCAAGACCGCCGCCGGGGACATCGAACTGGAGCCCGGAAACCCGGGCTCCCCGGGGGTGGGCATCTTCTTCCCCGGGGGGTACCTGCAGTTCGCAGGCCAGGAATTGACCTCGCAGAAACCGACCACCATCAACCCGGCGATCTCGACCGACGGCTCGCACATCCTGATGGCGACCTCGAGCGGGCCGATCGGCTTCTTCACTCACCCGTTGCCGCCGACGCGCCTCTACATGTCGGTCGACGACGCCATCACCTACGAAGTGTCGCGGGGCAAGGACGTGCGGTACGTCGCGATGACCGCAGACGGCACCAGGGTCTTCTTCACCTCGCCCGAACAGCTGACCGGCGAAGACACCGACAACAGCGTCGATCTCTACATGTGGAGCCAGGAAGGGGACCGGCTGACGCTGATCTCGAAGGGGGGCGAAGGAGCCGAAGGCAGCGGCAACAGCGACGCATGCAGCGCCTCCTGGATCAGCGGCTGCGGCATCGCCCCGGTGATGGGCAGCGCCCTGACGGATAACTCCGTCGCCGCCGGCAGCGGCGAAGTGTACTTCTACTCACCCGAACAGCTGGACGGCAGCAAAGGGCTCGCCGGCAAGGAGAACCTCTACGTCTACCGCGAAGGCAGGCCGCAGTTCGTCACCGCCCTCAGCCCGATCGGCGGCGAAGCCGGCCCGGTGACGCGGATGCAGGTCTCGCCCGACGGCGATCACATGGCCTTCGTCACCGCGAGCCGGGTGACGAGCTACAACAACAACGGCCTCGAAGAGATGTACTCCTACGATCCGGCCGACCGGAAGGTCGTCTGCGTCTCCTGTCGCCCCGACGGCGAACCTCCGACCGTCGACATCGAAGCCAGCAAGATGGGCCTCTTCATGTCGAATGACGGCCGGACCTTCTTCTCGACCGAAGATCCGCTCGTCCCGACGGACACCAACGCACAGCAGGACGTATACGAGTACGTCGAAGGCAGGCCGCAGCTGATCACCACCGGCACCGGAACCAGCCAGTCGAAACGCGGCGGATTCGGAGGCTCCGGCAACAAGGGTCAGGAAGGTCTCGCCGGGGTCAGCGCCGACGGCATCAACGTCTACTTCTCCAGCCGCGACGTGCTCGTCCCCCAGAATCACAACGGGCCCTTCCTCGCCTTCTACGACGCCCGGACAGACGGAGGCTTCGCGTACGAACCCCCGCTCGCCCCATGCGAAGCGGCGGATGAGTGCCACGGAGAAGGAAATCCTCCACCGCTGCCGCCGACGGTCGCCAGCGAAGGCAATCTCGGCTCGCGCGGGAACGCGCCATCACCGAAGCGGCACGGCCGAAACCACAAACGTCACCACAAGCGACATCACAGGCGCTCGCGCCGTCACGGCAAACGTCACGCAAGGCACCACCTCCGCCGGGGAAGGCATGGCGATGCCTAGCCACCCCGGTGGGAAGCGCAGCCGTGGCGCGCTGCTCCTGACCGCGACCTTGATCGCGGTCGGGGCGCTGGCGCCGGCGCGAGCGGCGGCCGAGGCGCCGATCTATCAGTTCGAAGTCACCCCGTCGACCACCCAGGCCGGCGGCCATCCGAACCTCGACACGCTGATCTGGGTCGGGAACCGGTACACGCAGCACATCCCCCCGCCCAGCTGCGACTGCCAGGACGCCGAGGACATCAACCTCGAAATGCCTCGCGGCGTGATCGGCAACCCGCACGCCTCGCCGCAATGCAGCGCCGCCGACTTCTCGACCAACGATTGCCCGCCGGAGACCCAGGTCGGCTCCGTCGTCGTCAGCCTCAATGCCGAAGAACCGGGCTCCTCGGGCTTCGGCGTGATCGCGGTTGAGAACCTGGTCCCGCACCCCGGTGAGGCGGGACTGCTCGGCTTCAACTTCCCATTTCTCCATTTCGGGGTCTACGAGCAGATCAACTCGCGAACCGAGAGCGACTACGGCCTCGACGTGACCACGGAAGACATCACGCACCTGCTGCCGATCGCGTTCATCGAAGAGCATCTCTGGGGTGTTCCCGCCGCATCTGAAAACGACTTCGAACGCCTCCCGGCCGGGTGGGACTCCTTCGAAGACGGACAGGCTCCGCCGACGCCGTCGAATGCGGCGAAAGAACCGTTCCTCTCGAATCCGACGACGTGCAACCAGCCGAACCTCTCGGCACACCTCACGGTCACCGCATACGACCGCGGCGTGACCGAGGCGGACAGTCCCTATCCGGCAACCACCGGCTGCGACCAGCTCAGCTTCAACCCCAGCCTCTACGCGCAGCCGACGACGACGGCGACCGACACCGCGTCCGGCCTGGACGTCGACCTCCAGGTGCCTCAGCAGATGAGTCCGAAAGTTCCCTCGCCCTCGGAGATCCGTGGCGCAACGGTCACCCTCCCGCCCGGATTCTCGATCAACCCGAACGCCGCTGACGGCAAGACCTCCTGCTCCAATACGGAAGCTGCGATCGGGACCCGGAACGAAGCCCGGTGTCCCGAGAATTCCAAGGTCGGCACGGTCAGTGTCAACAGCTCCGCCCTGCCCGGGCCGATCCCCGGCTACATCTACCTCGGGACGCCCCTGCCCGGCGATCGGTATCGCCTGATTCTCACCGCCAACGGCTACAACGTCCACGTAAAGCTGGCAGGCTCCGCACTGGCCGACGAACACACCGGTCAGGTCACGGTCTCCTTCCAGGAACTGCCGCAGACCCCGTTCTCCGATTTCAACATGCACTTCTTCGGCTCCGAACGGGGGCTCCTCGCGACGCCGACCCAGTGCGGCACCTACGGCGTCAGCAGCACGTTCCTGCCGTGGGACAGCGAACTCCCCGAGCAGACATCCACCCAGTACTTCACCCTCGGCAGCGGCCCGGGCGGCAGCGCCTGTCCTCCGTCCATCCGGCCGTTCCAGCCGAGTCTCCGGGGCGGGGTCGCGGACAAGACCGCCGGCAGGCATTCTCCCTTCTCGATAACGCTCACCCGCCCCGACGGGGACCAGGACCTGACCGGGCTAGACGTCACCACCCCGCCGGGCTTCGCCGCGACCCTGGTCGGCGTCACCTACTGCCCGGACGCGACCCTCGCCGCGGCCGGGTCGCCGACCTCCTCCGGCCTCGCCGAGCTGGCCGCGCAGAGCTGCCCCTCGAGCTCTCAGATCGGCACCGCCTCGACGGCGGCGGGGGCCGGGAATCATCCCGTCTATCTGCCCGGAAGGGTCTTCCTCGCCGGTCCCTACAAGGGGGCTCCGCTGAGCCTGGCGGTGGTGACGCCGGCCGTCTCGGGACCGTACGACCTCGGCAACGTCGTCGTTCGAGCCGCGCTGGACGTCAACCCGGTGACGGCCCAGATCACCGCGGTCTCGGATCCGCTGCCGCTGATCGTCGGGGGGATTCCGCTGCGACTGCGACAGATCCTGGTCAACCTCGACCGACCGGGATTTGCGCTCAACCCCACCAACTGCGGGCGGTTTGCGGTGCAGGCCAGGGTCTTCGGCGATCAGGGCGCGGAGGCCGATCCCTCCGTCCCGTTCCAGGTCGCGGACTGCGCCGAAATCCCGTTCGGGCCGAAGCTTTCCCTGAGACTGGATCACGGCCTCAAGCACACCCAGAATCCGGCGCTGCAGGCGACCCTCACGGCCGGTCCCGGCGAAGCCAACATCGAGCGGACGGTGGTCAAGATGCCGCGCTCGATGTTGCTTGACAACGCACACATCCAGAGTCCCTGCACGAAAGTCCAGTTCGCCGCGAACGCCTGCCCGCCGGGTTCGGTCCTCGGCAGCGCCAAGGCCGAGTCGCCGCTGCTCGAAAAGCCGCTGGAAGGGCCGGTCTACCTTGCTTCCGGGTACGGCCACAGGCTGCCCGACCTCCTCGCTGCCCTCAAGGGGCAGGTCGACATCAATCTCGATGCGCGCGTCGATTCGGTCCATGGCGCCCTGCGCACCAGCTTCGAAACCGTGCCCGACGTTCCCGTCACCAGGTTCACGCTGAACCTGATCGGGGGCAAGAGAGGCCTGCTGCAGAACAGCGTCAATCTCTGCGGCCACGTCCAGCGCGCGGCCGTGAAGTTGACCGGCCAGAACAACCGCCGGATGAGCGCGCGGCCGAAGATCCACCTGGCCTGCGGCGGACATGCCTCCCGCAGCCGGCATCGGCGCCGGGCGTCGGCCGACGGGGGGGCGAAGTGACGATCAGGGGAGCGAGACTCAGCAGGCGCCCGCGAGCCGCGGTCCTCTGCGTCTGCCTGGCGGCGGTCGGCAGCCTGTTCGCAGCCGGGTCCGCGCAGGCCCTCCAGTTCACCCCGCACACCCTCGAAGGCAGCTTCAACGGCTCCGCGTCACCAGGCGGTCCCTTCAGCGAAGTCAAGAGCGTCGCCGTCGATCAGCAGAGCGGGGCCGTCTATGTCCTCACCACCCAGAGCGGGCTCAAGCTCTTCAAATTCAACGCCCAGGGCGTCGCGGCGGCGTTCACGGATCCCTCGCTCGCCGGCTCGAGCGTGCTGTCGGTCACCGGCGAAAGCGTCTGCGGCTGCAGTGAACCCAAGGTTGTCGTGGACAACTCGGGGGGCGCGCACCAGGGTCGGATCTACGTCGACAGCGGCTGGGTCGAAAAGATCTGGGCCTTCGAACCGAGCGGCGCAGCCGTGGGCGGCAACTTCCCGATGGAAATTTCCGCCGAAGCCATCGCGGTCGATCCCGAAACCGGCGGGCTGCTTGCCGAGGGCATCCACCTGATCGACCACGTGTACGAATTCACCCCGGACGGCGTCGAAACAGGAAGGGACGTGAAAATCTTCTTGGGAGAAGGCTTCTCCTTCAGACTGGAGGCCGGTCCGCACGGGGAACTCTTCACCTACGAAGGCCACAGCGGCATCCTCAAGTTCAGTCGGTCCGGCGAACTGATCGATACCCTCGCCAAGGGTACGTACACATTCAACGTGGATCAGGCGTCCGGTGACGTTCTCAACGCCGAATACGAACGGGCGAGTCTGTTCGATTCCAACGGCGACGAACTGCCCGGTCTCACCTTTACGGGGTCTGCGCAGAGCGTCGCGCTGAACGGCGGCAACGGTTACATCTACGTTGCCCTCTACGGCTCCGTCGACGTCTTCGCGCCGCAGGCGCCCGTGACCCTGCCCGACGTGACCGTCGAACCGCCGACGAACATCGCCCCGACCTCCGTGACATTGGATGCGACGGTCAACCCGGACGCAGTCGAAACGACCGAATGCGTCTTCGAATACGGCACGACCATCTCCTACGGCCAGACGATGCCCTGTGACCAGGGCCAGGCCCTTTCCGGCAGCTCGGCGACACCCGTCAGCGCCACGATCTCCGGCCTCAACCAGGGGGCGACCTACCACTATCGCCTCGCGGTCGCCAATGCCAACGGCGCTTTCCGCACGCGGGACAAGGTCATCATCCCCTCCGATTTCCCGGCGGTGAAGGAACCGTACGTCACTGAAATCCATTCAGACAGCGTCGTCTTCCACGACGAAATCACGGCGGAAGGCGCGTCGACGACGTTCCACGTCCTCTACGGGACCGCCGACTGCGCGGCCGAACCCGGTGAATGCACATCCACCCCCGAGAGCTCCTCGATCGGCGGTGGGCTGTTCCCGGTGCTGGTGACCACCGGCGCAACGGGCCTGCAGCAGGGCACCACCTATCACTACGTGATCTTCGCCACGAACCAGAGCGGCACCACCGAATCATCGGAGCAGACCTTCACGACGTTCCCCTACACCCCGATCCTCGAGGATCCGTGCGCAAACGCGCACGTCCGCCAGCAGACGGGAGCGGCGCTTCTGGCCGACTGCCGGGCCTATGAGCTGGTCTCGGCCGGGAACTCCGGCGGCTACAACGTCGAGTCCTACCTCACGGCAGGGCAGGAGCCCTTCGGTGGCTATCCGTATGCGGAGAATCCCCCGAAAGTGCTCTACGGGGTGCACGACGGCGCGATCCCGGGCAGCGGCCACCCGACCAACAACGGCCTCGACCCCTACATCGCGACCCGCGGCGAAAACGGCTGGAGCACCTCCTACGTCGGCGTCCCGGCCAACCTCCCCTATTCAGACGAATCCTTCGCCTCGCCGCTGGCGGGAGCCGACGCCTCGCTGGACACCTTCGCGTTCAGCGGGCCGGGGCTCTGCTCGCCCTGCTTCGCAGACGGCACCACCGGGATCCCGGTGAGGCTGCCGGACGGCAGCCTGGTGCAGGGGATGACCGGCTCCGAGCAGCCGGGGCCGTCCGCGGTGGCGAACATGCTGGTCAAGAAGCCGGTCTCAGCGGACGGCACCCACCTCATCTTCGGCTCGACCTCCGAATTCGAGGAAGGGGCCGGCAGCCCCGCGATCTACGATCGCGACCTGAGCACCGGCATCACCCACGCCGTCTCCAAGGGACCCGGCGGCGGCCCGATCCCGTGTCTCATGAACTGCAGCTCCGACGGCCTCGCCGAGCTCGACGTCTCCGGCGACGGCTCGCGCATCGTCGTCGGGCAGCTGGTCGCCACCGACTCGGCCGGCAACCGCTATTGGCACCTCTATATGAACATCGGCGACTCGAGCAAAGCGATCGACCTGACTCCGGGGGCGGCAGATGGCGTGATCTATGGCGGGATGAGCGCCGACGGCACCAAGGTCTACTTCACCACCGCCGACCAGATCACCGGGCAGGACACCGACAACAGCGCCGATCTCTATCGCGACGACGTCACCCCATCGGGCGCCAACCCGTCCCTCGTCTCCGTCGGCGGCGGCGGCAGTGGCAACAGCGACTCGTGCGAACCGCTCGCGAACTCGGCGAACCCGCACTGGAACACGACGGGCTCGACTGAAAACTGCGACGTCGTCGCGGTCGGGGGCGGTGGGGGAGTCGCCGCCGGTGACGGCAGCGTCTTCTTCCTCAGCCCCGAGCTGCTCGACGGCACCTCCGAACCACAGGACGGCGTCGCCAACGCGCCTAACCTCTACATCTCGAGGCCCGGCTCACCGCCGCACTTCGTCGCCACCCTGGAGTCGAGCCTCACCGGCCCGACCCCGGCGCTGCTGAAGCATCCGTTCCAGGGCACCTTCGCCGCCAGCCCCAACCCGGAGTTCGTCGCGGTCGACAACTCGGGGGGCGCCTCCGACGGCGACGTCTACGTCGTCGACGGCAACCAACAGTCGATCCGCAAGTACGACTCCGAAGGCAACCCGATCACCAGCTGGGGCGACAACGGCGAACTCGAAGAAACGTTCGGCAACGAAATCGCCGGTATCGCGGTCGGGCCGGGCGGTGTGCTCTACGTCGCGATCCATGAAGAATTCAACTCGGCCAGCGACCTCTTCGAATTCGACGAAAACGGCGCCCCGATCGGCGAAGACAACGTCGAAGGCGCCCCGCAGCCGATCGGCATCGCCGTCGACTCGAAAGGAAACGTCTTCTACGAGGGCTACTACGCGCTGATCTACCGCTGGAACAAAAGCGAAGGGTCGAGCACGATCTCCAGCTGGGAATACGAATCGGGCCCGAAGTCCGGAGTGGCCGTGGACTGGACGAGCGGAACGCTCTACGTCGGCTTCGGCGGCGAGTCGATCGCCCGCTACGCCTTCGACGACCAGGGACGGGTGATCAAGCCCGATGGCTCGCCCTGTGAACACGAACTCTCATTCGGCGGCTGCGAAGCGACCGAAGAATTCGGCACCGGGGAAGTCCTGAATGCCGGCGGGATGTTCGTCGACCCGACGTACGACCAGCTCTACATCGACGAGGGCAACAAGATCCTCCGCTTCTACGCGAACGGGCATCCGGTCGTCGGACCTCTGACCGGAGCCGAAGTCCTGAGCAACTCCACGGCCGTCGCCGTCAGCTCCGCCGGAAATGTGTACGCGACGAACGCCGGATCGGAAGGGGCCAACGTGGCCGCATTCGGGCCGCTCGTGCTGGCGCCCGACGTCCGCACCGACAACCCGCTGGTCGTCGACTCGGTGAACGACTCCGGCACGCGGCAGACAGGCGACTTCGAGGTCAGCCCGAGCGGCGACGACGCGGTGTTCCCCTCCACGGTCCAGTTCACCGGCGCATCCAACGGGGGCCACGAGGAGATCTTCCGCTACGACGCTCCGAGCGACGAAATCGCCTGCATCTCCTGCAACCCGACCAATGCGGTCGCCGCGGGCGATGCCTCCCTTGCCCGGGACGGCCTCAGCCTGACCGACGACGGGCGCGTCTTCTTCGACTCCAACGACCCCCTGGTGCCCAGCGACCTCGACAACCGCGAAGACGTCTACGAGTGGGACAACGGCAGGACCAGCCTCATCTCAACCGGCCTCAGCCCGTTCAACTCGAGCCTGCTGAGCGCGAGCGCCGACGGCACCGACGCCTTCTTCTTCACCCGCGACACGCTGGTGCGGCAGGACCTGAACGGAAGCCTCGTCAAGGTCTACGACGCACGTGAAAACGGCGGCTTCCCCTACTCGCCGCCGCCGGTGAGCTGCAAGGCCTCCGACGAGTGCCACGGCGCCGGCACGCAGCAGCCGCCGCCGCCCACCATCAACACGGTCACCGGCAGCACCGGCAACAGCGCGGAGAAGAAGCCCGGGCGCCATTGCAAGCCCGGCTTCGTGAAGCGGCATGGGCACTGCGTGAAGAGCCACAAGCGCCATCACCGGCGCCATCGGCGCCACGCCAAACGGGGAGGGCGACGATGACGGGGGGCGGCCGCTTGAGCAAGAGGACCCATGTTTCGCTGCTCGCCCTTGCCCTCGTCCTGGCGTTCGGCCTCCTCTCCGCCGGCTCGGCGATGGCGACCGAGCAGATCGAATCCTTCACAACCACCTCGTCGACCACGCAGGCGGGCGGGCATCCCGACCTGAGCACGTCGTTCGCGCTCAACAGCCCCGGCGTCCCGGAGGCCGCCGAAAACGTGATCGTCGAAACGCCTCAGGGCGTGTTCGGCAACCCGAACGCGATCGAACAATGCAGTCCGGTCGACTTCGCAGACCAGGAATGCCCACCCGCCACCCAGGCGGGTCTGATCACGGTCCGCGCGCGCTACGAAGGCGACCCGAACTACCTCCTGGGCACCGCCCCGATCTACGACCTGACGCCGTCCGAAGCCGAGACGGCGCTGTTCGGCTTCATCGTGCCGACCCTGAACATTCCGATTCAGATCCCCGTCGCGGTCCGGACCGGCGGCGACTACGGATTGCGCTTCAAGGTGTCCGAGATCACCCAGGTCACCCCACTGGCGGGCGCCGACCTGACCTTCTGGGGCTTTCCGGCGGACCCCACCCACAATGCGGAAAGGTTCCCGAAGGGGACCAACGGCCGGCCCTCCGGGTGCGTCGGCCTGGCCGACACCAGTTGCCTCGCCAAACCCACGGAAGTCAGCATTCCGGTGCACCCGCTCACCGACAACCCGACCGACTGCAGTGGCCAACCGCTGCCGACGACCCTCAAGGTGCAGACCTACCAGGACCCCGAACACTTCTCTGAAGCGCACGGCAGCTACGCGCCCGCAACCGGTTGCGAGAAAGAGGTCTTCAAGCCGCTCCTCTACTCGAAGGCGACGAGCAGCTCGACCGATTCACCATCGGGACTCGACATCACGCTCGCCGACACCCAGTTTCTCGGAAAAGCGGTTTCCCCATCGGAGATCCGCGACGCCACCGTGGTCCTCCCGCCCGGCCTGACGATCAATCCGGACGCCGCCGACGGCCAGGCCGCCTGCCGCGACGTCGAGGCCAACTTCGGCACCGAAGGCCCCGCGGACTGCCCGGACAGCTCCAAGATCGGCACCGTGGCGCTGCATACTCCGGCGTTGGCGGGCCCGCTCGAGGGGTCCGTCTACATCGGCGAACCGAAGCCGGGAGACCAGTACCGGCTCTTTCTCGTCGTCGACGGCTTCGGCATCCACGCGAAGCTGGTCGGCTCTGTGAGGCCGGATCCCACCACCGGGCAGGTCCAGGTCCATTTCGAAGGCCTGCCGCAGGTTCCGTTCGATGAATTCGACATGCACCTGTTCTCCTCCGACCGCGGCCTGATGGCGACGCCGACCGTCTGCACCATCTACAAGACCGAAGCGTCGTTCGTGCCGTGGAACCGCCTACTGCCCGTCGGTACTTCGAGCCAGTCCTTCGGCCTCGACTCGGGGCCGAACGGCAGACCGTGCCCGGGTCAGGTGCGCCCCTTCAATCCGAGCCTCACCGCCGGCACCTCCAACTCGCAGGCCGGCGCGTTCTCGGGCTTCTCCCTGAAGCTCGACCGCGAAGACGGCGATCAGTTCCTCGGCAAGCTCAACTTCACGATGCCCCCGGGCCTGACCGGCTCCCTGCGCGGCATCGCCTACTGTCCCGAGTCGGCGATCACAGCCGCCGCCAACAGGCTCGGCCGCGAAGAGCAGGCGATGCCGAGCTGTCCCGCGACGTCGGAGATAGGCACCACGAACGTGGCCGCCGGCCCCGGCTCCCACCCGTTCCACGCCGTCGGAAAGATCTATCTTGCCGGACCGTTCAAGGGCGCACCGCTGAGCCTCGTGGCGGTCACGCCGGCCCTCGCCGGACCCTACGACTACGGCACGGTCGTCGTGCGGGTGGCGGTCAACGTCGATCCTCATGATGCCCACGTGATCGCCGACTCCGAAGTCGTGCCGTCGATCATCGGCGGGATTCCGATCCGGATGCGCTCGATCCAGGTCAACATCGACAAGCCCGACTTCATGATCAACCCGACCAGCTGCAACACGTTCACGGTCGACAGCCAGGGGATCGGCGACCAGGGGACGGTGGCCGACTTCAGCTCCTACTTCCACGTCGACAACTGCAGCACCCTGCCCTTCAGGCCGACGATGTCGATCCGCCAGACCGGCGGCCACAAGCAGACCGGTCGCAGCCAGGACCCGAGCCTGCGCTTCGACCTGAAGACGCGACCGGGCGAAGCCAACATCCGCTCGGTGGCGGTGACGCTGCCGAAGGCCTTCGCGGTCGATCAGCGCCACCTCGGCAACATCTGCTCCAAGGCCCAGCTGGCGGCCGAACGTTGCGCCGGGCGCGAGCCGATCGGCAAGGTGGAAGTCCACACGCCCCTGCTTGACCAGCCGCTGAAAGGCTTGGCGTACGCGGTGTCCGGATACGGCAGGCTGCCCCACGTCGTCTTCATCCTCACCGGACAGGTGACGATCATTCCCGAAGGGGAATCCACGTCCGTTCACGGCGGCCACCTGAAGACGATCGTGCCCGTGGTGCCCGACACGCCGGTCGGCCACTTCCGCCTGACCCTCTACGGCGGCAAGCGGGGCTACCTCGTGAACACCCGGCGGCTCTGCGCCACCGCCGCGAAGACCACCGTCGAATTCCGCGGCCAGAACGGGAAGAGGCGAGTGCAGCAGGTCAAGGTCAGGACCGCCTGCGGGTCGCGACACAGGCGGTAGCAGGGCCTTTCAAGCCGAGCGCTCCGGTCAGTAACGGGCGACCTGGGCGAAGCGGCGCAGGGCCGGCTTGGGCCTGCCGTCGAGGTTGAGGAGGCCGGCCGAATCACAGAAGTCGCACGGGGTGCTGGCGGCCGGAACGTCCTGCCAGGTGAACCAGTAGGCGGCCCGAAGGTTCCAGCGCCGGCGGTTTGCGAGCAGGATTTCCCAGGCGCTCTTCGCGTATTTCGCCTGCATCGCGGGGCCCCTCTCAAACCTGTCACCGCCCGCGGCTCGCGTTTGGGAGCCCCAGCCGAACTCGGTGATGTAGAGCCCCTTGTGCCCGTCGCCGTGGCTTCTCATCACCGCTCGCAGCGCGGTGATGTCGGAGGCCATCTGACGCGGGTCGGCGGCGTAGGGGTGAAGGCCGACTCCGTCGAAGAGACCCCTGATGCCGCTCCGGCGGTAGAGGCGGTTGAGAAAGGTCGTCGCGGGGAGGGACGGCTTGACCCTCGGCGTCGCGTAGAGACCACCGAGGACGATCCGGGCGTCGGGGTCGACTGAGCGGATCGCCGGCGCCGAGACCCGCAGCAGTGCCGCGTAGCCGTGGACCGAAGCCTCGGCGAAGCGGTGATCGTTCTCCTCGTTCCAGATCTGCCAGGTCCGAATCGGGTCCTTGCGGAGCTCCGGATGAAGCGCCCAGAAGGTCCCGGATGGCCCGTAGCGCGCGACCAGGGCCTGCAGGAATTCCGACCAGGCCCGTCGCTGCGCGGGGCCGTGCACCGGCAGCTGCAGCGCCGAGCAGCGGGCAGCTGTGAAGCGACAACGACCCGCGCGCGGCGTCCCCACCACCCAGGCGGGCGAGCCCCAGATGACGGGCAGGCGCTCGAAGCCGTAGCGCGAGGTCGATTCCAGAAAGGAATCTGTTGCTTCCCAGTCGAAGACGCCCGGTTCGGGCTCGGCCTGAGACCAATCGATCAGAAAGCGCAGCGAGCCGACCCCCGTCCTCCGCATCAGGCGCAGGTCGTCGCGGTGCAGCGACGTCTGCGGCGAGATCCCGATGAAGGCCGAAGGCCCGCCGGCCCTCGGGGTGGCGTCGCTGGAAGAGAGCTGGACGGCGCCGAGCACCAGCGCTCCGAGGAAAATGCCGCTGAGAGGACGCAGCTTTCGCATTCCACTCCGATCAAACCGCCGTTTGGCTTTCAGCTCCTCCGTCGCTTGACGACCTCGAACTGGGACATCAGGCCGTGGTCCTCATGATCGAGCATGTGGCAGTGGATCACGAACTTGCCGAGGTAATCGCTGAGGTGGCCGGCAATCAGGATCCGTTCGGCGGGAAGGATGAAGAAGGTGTCCTTGAGGCAGTCTTCCCACGGCGGCGGCGGCTTGCCGTTGCGCTCGAGCAGGTACCAGTCGGTGTGGTGGACGTGGATCAGGTGGGCGACGGCGGTCTTGTTGGCGACTTCCCAGGTCACCGTGCTGCCGATCTCGGGGAAGGCGTCGGCCCGGGCCGGGTTGAAGGTGCGGCCGTTGATCATCCAGACCGGCGTGAAGTAGCCACCGATTTCGATCTTCCACCGGTGGTCGGGGGTCCTCGAGACGTGCTTCGTCCAGGCCGGCAGCGGCCGCAGACGGTGGGGGACCTTCGTCCGGTCGCGGGCACGGCCGGAGTCGACCCGGAACTGCATCAGCGCTCCGACGTAGGGCTTCGAGCCCGTGACCGCCCTGCCATCGGTGCGGGGGCCGCTCCGCAGCTCGACCGACTGGCCGGCGGCGGCGGAGAAATCGACGATCAGCTCGACCCGCTCGGCGGGACCGATCAGGACGCTGTGCCGCGCCACGGGCCGCGGCATCAGGCCGCTGTCGGTACCGATCTGGATCATCGGCACCCCGTCCGAGAAATGGAGGTTGTAGGCGCGGAAGGCCGAGGCGTTGAGGATCCGCAGCCGGTGGCGCCGGGGCGTCACCCGGTGATGCGGCATGTACGCCCCGTTGACGAGGACGGTGTGACCGGTTATGCCGTCGGCCGGAGGGCGGAGGTCGGTGAACGGGTCGGTCAGCTGGTTGTGGCGGTCGAAGGTCCGCTCGGCGATCATCAGCGGGATGTCGCGGTCGCCCGACGGCAGTGGCAGCGAGCGGTCGAGCTCGTCGTCGACGATGAACATTCCCGCCAGCCCGTGCCAGATGTTCCTCGCGGTGTGGTCGAGGCGGTGGTCGTGGTACCAGCGGAAGGCCGCTCGTTCGGGCCCGCCGTCCTCATCCAGGTCGTAGACGTAGGTTTTGCTCCTGCCGGGGTAGAGCAGGAAGTCGTTGCCGGACTCCTTCAGTGACAGGCCCTGCGGGATCTGGCAGAAGAACGACTCCGGATGCGACTTGGTCAGGCCCCCGGGCTGGCCGTCGAACTGGGTCCTGTTGTGGCCGCCGTGGAAGTGGACGGTCAGCTCTCCAACCTCCGGTGGCAGCCGGTGGTGGAAGGTCGCCTCGGTGCGGTGGCCGGCGCGGCGGCGGATGGTCGGGCCCGGGAAGCTGCCGTCATACGTCCACATCCGCGTCCTCGGCCCCGGAAGGATCGGGACCTCGGCCTCGCGGATGGGGATCTCGATCTGCGCCCCGTCGAGGACGCGCGGGATCGGCAGCCGGGATCGGAACGGGACCGCCCCGGCCCGGGCCGGGGCCGGCCCCGTGGAGAACGGGACCGGGTACCCGGTCCGGGCCCAACCCGGGACGATCAGCGAGAGGGCCCCGCCCCCCAGAGCGCCGAGAAACGCCCGTCGCCTCAGGCGCGGCGAATCTGAGGGGCGGTCGGCCGTCTCATCCCCCTGTGGGTGGAAGCACTTCGATCGTGCCGTGCATCCAGGGATGCACCGCGCACATGAAGGTCAGCTCCTGCGGGCCCTTCGACGTGTTGAGGCTGACCGGCGCCGTGAAGGTCGCGTTCGGCTTCATCCCCGTGAACCACGAGTCGCCCTTCTTCTTCAGGCTGCCCTCGGTGTCGAATCCCTTCTTGCCGGCTTCGGCGGGATTCTTGGTCGGCGGTCCTTCGCCCTTGACGCCGTGCCAAGCGGCGATCGCTTTGCAGATGTGGCCGGGGGTGAAGCACAGCTTCCGTTCCTTCTTCGTCCTCGGGATCTCCGATTCGGTGACGAGCGAGAAGGTGTGCGGCCCGACTTTCCTGGAGTTGGTCTTGTTTTCGATCGTCAGTTCTTCGCCGGCGACGATCGTCTTCGGGAAGACGAAGTGAATGGAATGGCCGTTGCCCTCGATCAGGACGGTGTTCGCCGGTGCGGGTTCTGCGGCGGAGCTACCGCCGCTTGCCCAGACCGGCCCGGCGATCGCGATCGCGGCCAGCGCTCCGACCGTCGCGACCGCAGCCGAGCGGCTGATGATCTGCTTCAAGACTCTCTCCTTATCCGCGGCCGCCGGCTGGTTGCGGCGCGTCTCATCGGTTGAATTGATCGCGGGAAGCTATATCCGGGATCGAGGTAGATCAATGCTTAATTTTTGGGTTATGTGAACTGACCGAAACAGTGCTGTGAAGGGGATTTGCACCACTTCTCAACCTTCTCGGCGGGGCGACCGATAGGGGTTCCATGGATCCAAGAGAGACCGGGGCGCTGATCGGGCTAGCGCAGCGCCGTTTCCAGAACTTCTCAGAAGCCGCCGACTCGCTGCTCGAGACGCTCACCGACGTCGTCCCGGGCGTTCTGGTTCTCGGTCGTCTCGATCACGACGAGCAGATCCACTACGTGATCGAGGTCCGAGGCGAGGGCGTCGACGGCCTGCGCCGAGGCACCGCGCTGATCCCGGCCGAGGCCGGCGTCAGCACCGAGTCGGTGCGCTCGCTCGGCGCCGCCGATTGGATCAGCGCGCCGCTCGAGATGACCGACGGCAGGATCGCGGGTGTCCTCTGCGCCATCGACACCGAGCCCGACGCCTACCTTCCCGAGCACACCGCCCTGCTCAGCGTCGCGGCCCGTCTGCTCGGCCACGAATGGGAAAGCGTCCAGCTGCGATCGGAGCTGCGGCGACTGCGCGGTCAGGTCAACGCGGGCCCCAGCACCGACGCCGAAACCAGCCTTCCCGACCGCGAAGGGTTCAACGACCTGCTCCGGGCCGAGTGGAAGGCGGTCGAGGAGGAAGCGGTCGAGTCGGTGCTCGTCGTCTGCCGTGTCGCCACCGGCGAGAACGGCAACGGGACCCGCGGCGCCGGCGACCGGCTTGCGGTGAAGCTGGCCGCGGACGTGCTCGCCGCCACCGTTCGGGGAGCAGACAAGGTCGGGCGGATCGGGGAGATGACGCTCGCGGCCGTTCTCGTCGGCTGCCCAGTAGGAGAGACCCCGGCCTTCGTCGCCCGCTACCTGGGCGCACTTGAAAGAGTGACCGGCGGCAGGGCATCGATCGACGTCTCCTGCGGCGTCCAGCCGCTCGCCGGCACCGCGACCCCGAACGAAGCCCTCGATCTCGCCGAGGGCGCGGCGGGCGATGGCGGCGGTCCCAAGGCCGCCCCGGACCTCGCCGCCGAGGCAGCGCTCGAATGACCGACTTCACCGCCACCGATACTCGCGTCAGCACCGCCGGTTTCGATCTGGGAGCGGCCGGGATCACCCCGCCATCGAGCCCGAACCGGCGCGGCGTCTTTCTCGCCGACGTCATCGTCGAGCTCGGCCTCGCCGACCAGGACACGATCGATCGAGCGCAGCAGGCGGCCCAGGAGACCGAGAGGAGCCTCGAGCGCTACCTGCTCGATTCGGCGATCCTCGACGAGGACAGCCTCTCGCGGGCGATCGCCGAGCGCAACGGGCTCGACCACGTCGACCTTCACGAGTTCGAGGTCGACATGGAGGCCGCGCAGATGGTCACCCGCTCCGCCGCCGAGCGCTACGGCGCCGTACCGGTCGCGTTCGCCTCAGACGGTGCGCTGATCGTCGCCGTGCAGGACCCCTTCGACACCCTGGGGACGAGTGACATCGAAGTGATGACGCGGAGCTCGGTACGACCGGCGATTGCGACCGCCACCGGCATCGATGCCCTCATCCAGCGCCTGCCCGAGCAACCGGTGTCGCCGGCGCTGGGCGAGGAGCCCGAGGCGGACACCGTCGAGCCTGAGGAGAGCGCCGAGGCCGGCGGCAACGGGGAGCCCATGCTCGAGGTCAACCCGCCGGCGGAGGCCTGGGCTCAGCCCGAGTCGATCGTCGAGCTCGGGTCCCCCGCCGATTTCGGGTTGGAGCCGGACGCCGCCGGCGAGGTCGAGCCGGAGATCGAGATCGAAGCCGGCGTCGAGATCGAGCCGACGATCGAGATCGAGCCGGAGATCGAGATCGAGCCGACGATCCAGATCGAGCCGACGATCGAGATCGATGCCGCCGTCGAGGTCGAGGCGGATCGCGAGCCCGGCCCCGGGGAGCCCGAGGTCGAGGCGGATCGCGAGCCCGAATCCGGGGAGTCCGAGTTCGAGCTGGTCCAGTTCCCGGAGGCGGAGATCGAGCCCGAGGAGGAGCCCGAGCCTGAGGCGGTCTTCGACCTGAAGCCGGAGCTGGTCCGGCTCCCGCAGCCGAGCGGCGATGCGGCGACCTACCTCGAGAGCGAGCTGGGCTCGCTGCAGGAGACGGCCCGTCGCGCCGATGAGCTCGCCGCGACCGTCGAGCGCAGGATCACCGAGCTGAAGACGGGCGCCGACGAGCGCGTCGCGCGGCTCGATGCCGACCTCGCCGCCGCGCAGCGGCGGGTCGAGGAACTGGAGGCGCAGGTGAGCGGCGTCGACACCCTGGCCGAGGAGCTCCGCGCGACGACCGCGAAGCTCGAAGAGGTCAACCGGGTCCTCGAAGGCAGCGTCCGCTAACGCCCGAGCCGCGGGTCCTCGCTGTCGATCTCCTCAGCAGTGCCGTCGAAGTCGTAGTGGTGCCGGGACGGGGGCGCCTGCGCTGTCCCGGAAGCCGGCGGAGGCCCGCCGAAGCGCCCGGTCCCGACGATGACGAGGCGGCGGCCGAAGTAGGCGCCGAGCAGCCGGCGCGCGAGGGCCCGCGTCGGCGGGATCAGCAGGATCAGCCCGAAGACGTCGGTCACGAATCCCGGCGTCAGCAGCAAGGTCCCCCCGACGGCGATCAGGACGCCGTCGGCAGCCTCGCGGGCCGGAACGCGTCGCTGGGCCAGCGCTTCGTTGAAGCGCCGCCAGGCGCCGCGGCCCTGATGGCGGAGCAGCAGCGATCCGAGCACGGCGTCGGCGAGCAGCAGAGCAAGCGTCGGCAGAACCCCGATCGCCTGGCCCACCTGGATGATCACGTACAGCTCGACGATCGGGACGACGATGAAGAGGATGACGAGCAGTGCCATCTCTTCAGCCTAGAGATCCGGCCTCAGCCGTCTCCGAAGACGGCCGCCGCCCGCTCGAGCTCCGCCAGCGACTCGTCGATGCCCTCGGAAACGGCGACGACGTCCTCCATCGAGTCGTAGTCGGCGAGCAGCCCGAACCCGACTCGCCCGTTGTAGCTGATGATCGCGACCGCCAGCCCGTGGTTCTCGGGCAGGAACGCGATCGGGAAGACATCCTCCATCTCGCGCCCGAGCACGTAGAGCGGGATCTGCGGCCCGGGGACGTTGGTGACGATCAGGTTGAAAAGGCGGGTCGAGAAGTTGAGCCGTGATGCCTGAGCGAGAAGCGTCATCGGCGCGAAGTCGTTGAAGCGCGAGATCACTTCGGCGCCGAGCGCCTGCTTGGAGCGCTTCAACCCCTCCATCTGCTGGGTCACGACCCGCAGCCTGCGCACCGGGTCCTCGAGGTAGACGGGCAGCGGCCCGCGCATCACGGTCAGGCGGTTGCCGAGATCGCCGCGCTCGTCCTCGGTCCGGATCGATACCGGGACAAGCGCCCGCAGCTCCAGCCCCTCGGTTCGCACCCCGCGCAGGTGGAGCCAGCGTCGCAACGCCCCGGTCACGACGGCGAGGACGACGTCGTTGACGGTGCCGCCGAGGGTGTCCTTGATCCGTTTCAGGGTCGCAAGCTCCGAGCGGGTGAAGACGAAGCGGCGGTGGGGGCCGATCGGGTCGTTGAGCGGGACCTTCGGCGCCGGGTCGGCGAGCGCCCCGACGACCTCGCCGAGCCCCTCGAGGGCCTCGCTGACGCGGCGGGCGGCGGAATCGGGATGGCGGACTGCGTCGAAGGCCTGGTCGGCGAGCCTCACCGGCGCCGCCGCCGCCTCCGAGACCCCGCGCGCAACCAGCTTGGCGCCGCTCGGGGTCCGCTGCGGCTTCCACCCGTCCTTCACCGCCGCCGGCTCCGGCACCGGCTCGAGGTCGAAGAGGACGGTGCCGATGTCGACGCCGGAGATCCCGTCCACGGCCGCGTGGTGGGTCTTGGTCAGGATCGCGAAGCGGTCCTGATCCAACCCCTGGACCAGCCACATCTCCCAGAGCGGCTTCGAGCGATCGAGCTGCTGTGAGAAGACACGGCCGGCCAGTCGCATCAGCTGGCGCTCGCCGCCGGGCTCGGGCAGGGCGGTATGGCGGATGTGGTACTTGAGGTTGAAGTTGACGTCGTCGGCCCAAAGCGGCCGGCCCGCCTCCAGCGGCGGCGTGACCAGCCGCTGGCGGAAGCGCGGCACCTTGTCGAGCCGGCCCCTGACGTGGTCGACGAAGTCGAGGTAGGGCGGGGGAGGGCCTTCGAAGATCAGCAGGCCGCCGATGTGCATGTGGCTCGACGAGGTCTCGTTGGTGAGAAACGAGGCGTCGGTGGCGGTGAGCCGGTCGAGATGTCCTCCAACGGTGCTCATGGACCAAGGCTAGCCGGTAACCATCGGTACCCTGCGGTCATGCCCCAAGCGTCGATCTCCGCCCCGCGGCGGGTCCTGCTCGCCGCGCCCCGCGGCTACTGCGCGGGCGTCGACCGAGCCGTGCAGACGGTGGAGCGGGCGCTCGAGCTCTACGGCGCGCCGGTCTACGTCCGCAAGGAGATCGTTCACAACAAGCACGTCGTCGAGGAGCTCTCCGCGCGGGGCGCGATCTTCGTCGAGGAGGAGACGGAGGTTCCGGAGGGCGAGATGGTCGTCTTCTCCGCCCACGGCGTCGCTCCCGCGGTGCACGAGAACGCCGCCGCCCGCCGGTTGCGGACGATCGACGCCACCTGCCCGCTGGTGACCAAGGTCCACGTCGAGGCCCGGCGCTTCGCCGCCGACGGCTACACGATCGTCCTGATCGGGCACGAGGGCCACGAGGAGGTCGAAGGGACCACCGGCGAGGCTCCGGCGAACATCGTCCTGGTCCAGACCGTCGACGAGGTCGAGACACTGGAGGTGCTCGACCCCGAGCGGGTCGCGTTCATCACCCAGACCACCCTCTCGGTCGACGAGACGGCGGCGATCATCGCCGCCCTCCGGTCCCGGTTCCCGGCGATCGTCAGCCCCAAGTCAGACGACATCTGTTACGCGACGACAAACCGCCAGATCGCGGTCAAGCAGCTGGCCAGCGAGTGCGACCTGGTGCTGGTGATCGGGTCGACCAACTCCTCGAACTCGAACCGCCTGGTCGAGGTGGCGCGCGAGCACGGCGCCGCCTCCCACCTGATCGACAACCACACCCAGGTGCGGGAGGAGTGGCTCGAGGGAGTCGAGACCGTGGGCATCACCTCCGGCGCCAGCGCTCCCGAGGAGCTGGTCGAGGCCCTGGTCGAGCTGTTCCGCGAGCGCGGCGCCGATCAGGTCTCCGAGCTGCGGACGGTAGAGGAGGACGTCCGCTTCATGCTGCCGAAGGAGATCCGCGAGGAGCTCGCCGCCCGGGCCTAGCGCCGGGGAGGCTTGGGGAGGCACCGCCCGGTACTTCGACCATGTCCGAGTTCCTCTCCCCGGCCGAGCACTACGACCGCTACATGGGCCGGTACACGGTTCCGCTCGCCCGGGCCCTGGCCGACGCGGTCGGGGTCAGAGAAGGCATGCGGGTGCTCGACGTCGGCTGCGGCCCCGGCGGCCTCACCTCGGAGCTGGCCGGCCGGGTCGGGGCCGAGAATGTCGCCGCGATCGACCCGGCCGAGCAGTTCGTCGCGGCCTGTCGGGAGCGCAACCCGGGGGCCGACGTGCGCCAGGGCGTCGGCGAGGAGCTGCCCTGGGGCGACGACGAATTCGACGCAGCCCTCTCGTGCCTGGTGATCGCCTTCATGCGCGACGCCGACGCCGCGATGCGGCAGATGGCGCGTGTGACCCGCCCGGGCGGCCGGGTCGGCGTCTGCATGTGGGACATCGGCGGTGGGGGAATGACGATGTTGCGCCTGTTCTGGGGAGCGATGAAAGTGGTAAAGCCCGAGACCGAGGGCGAGCTGCCGCGAGTCGGGACCTCGGAGGGGGAAATCGCCGAGCGAGTGCAGCGGGCGGGCCTTCGCGACATCGCCGGCGGCGCACTCGAGGTCAGCGTCGAGTACTCGGGCTTCGACGACTTCTGGAAGCCGTTCACGTTCGCGGTCGGGCCCTCGGGCCAGGCGTTCGCCAAGCTCGAGGACGATGCCAAGGACGCGGTCCGCGAGAAGATCCGGGCCGAGCTGCCCGACGGGCGGTTCAGCCTCGATGCCCGCGCCTGGTACGCGACGGCGACCGCCTAGCGGACGCCCGCGGCGAAGCTGACGGACCAGATGCGAATGTCGGCGGTGGGTCGAAGTCTGAGCGTATGGCGCTCGTGCGACGGGTGCTCCGCCAGCGGGTGGAGGGCAGCTCCGTCGACTGCGACCGAAGCGATTCGGCCGCCGTCGATCTCGACCCCGATCTCGCCGCTTCCCTCGACTGTGACGTAAGCCCCGCCCGCCTCGTAGGGCACCTCGAGCAGGTCTCCGTCCTCGCCGGCGATCCACGGGCGCTCCCATGAG
>DATBHH010000127.1:0-9044 GCA_036557525.1 Solirubrobacterales bacterium
CGGTAGGCGCGCTCGATCTCGTACTCCTTCATGTAGCCGTAGCCGCCGTGGATCTGGATGCACTCGTCGGCGACCTCGCAGGCGATCCGCGAGGTGTAGAGCTTGCACTCGGAGATCTCGCGGACCGGGTACTCGCCGTTCGCGTAGCGCCAGGCGGTGGCGTAGGTGAACTGGCGGGCGGCCTCGATCTTCGTCGCCATCTCGGCGAACTTGTGGCGGATCACCTGGAAGTTGCCGATCGAGCGGCCGAACGCCTTCCGCTCCTTCGCGTACTCGAGCGTGCGCTCGAACATCCGCTGCGCCCCGGCGACGGCACCGGCGCAGGCGACCATCCGCTCGCTCTGGAGCTCCCAGGCGATGTGGTAGAAGCCCTTGCCCTCCTCGCCGAGCAGGTTGGCGGCCGGGACGCGGACGTCCTCGAACGCGAGTTCGGCGGTGTCGGAGGCGTGCATTCCCATCTTCTCGAGCTTGCGCGAGACGCTGAAGCCGGGGACCGTCTCGCCGCTCTCGTCGCGGAGGTCGACGACGAGGAGGCTGATCCCCTCGTGTGCCTTCTCCGGATCGGTCTTGACGACGAGGACGATGAAGTCGGCGCGGGCGCCGTTGGTGATGAACGTCTTCGAGCCGTTGACGACGTATTCGTCGCCGTCGCGGATCGCGGTGGTGCGGATCGCGGCGACGTCGGAGCCGGCCTCCGGCTCGGTGATCCCGAGGCAGCCGATCCTCTTGCCGGCGATCGCGGCAGGCATGTAGCGCTGCTTGAGGTCCTCGGTGCCGAGCATCTCGATCGGGGGCAGGACCATGTCGGTGTGGACGACGAAGCCCATGTTGAGGCCGCCTGACCCCGAGTAGCTCATGCACTCGGCGCGGACCATCGAGTAGTAGTAGTCGCCCCCCTGTCCGCCGTACTCCTCCGGGAAGCAGAGCCCGAGGAAGCCGAGCTCTCCCGCCCGCTCCATCACCTCGCGGGGCCAGGTCGTCTCCTCCCACTCGTTGCGGTGCGGGAAGAGCTCCTTTTCGACCCACGACTGCATCGACTCGCGCAGGTCTTCGTGCTCCTGGGTGAAGATCATGTGCTTGCGCTCGGCGGCGTGGTCGGGCCTGATGACCTTGGAGCCGTTGGTGGTCGCGGTCGTCACTGGGTGTCTCCCCTCGTTCGCGGTCGATCCGGGCGGCGCCCGCCGCCCTCGAAGTCGCCGTGGACAGTAGCACTTCCTACTTCCTACAGAGTCGGCTATCGTGCCCGGGCGTGGAACTCGATTACGAGCTGGTCGGATACGAGGTCGCGGGTGGTGTCGCCACCGTGACGCTCAACAACCCGGAGAAGCGCAACATGCTCTCCGGCCAGATGCTGGTCGAGCTGGTCGACGCGATGAGGACCGCGCGCGACGCCGAGGAGGTGAAGGCGGTGGTCCTCACCGGAGCCGGCGACAAGGCCTTCTGCGCCGGAGCCGACCTCGGCGGGTTCGCCGCCGACGCGCCGCTCGTCGCCAAACACTTCGCCTCCGATCTCTTCCTCGAGTTCTTCCGGCTGATGCCGCGGCTCGGCAAGCCCTCGCTCTGCGCCGTCAACGGCCATGTGCTCGCCGGCGGGATGGGGCTGGCGCTCTCGTGCGACCTGGTGATCGCCAGGGAGGGGGCGACGTTCGGCACGCCCGAGATCAACGTCGGCGCCTTCCCCTACATGATCATGGCGATCATCTACCGCAACGTCCCGCGCAAGAAGGTCAACGAGATGATGCTCCTGGGCGAGCGGCTGAGCGCCGAGCAGGCGGTCGAGTTCGGCCTCGCGAACAAGGTGGTTCCGGCCGACGAGTTCGACGCCGCGGTCGCCGAGTGGGCGGCCAAGCTGGCGTCGAAGAGCCCGGTCCTGATGCGGCTCGGCCACGACGCGATGTACCGCCAGCAGGACATGGCGGTCGACGACGCCCTCGAGTACCTGCGCAGCCAGCTGTCGCTTACCTTCTCGACCGAGGACATCGTCGAGGGCGTCACCGCCTTCTTCGAGAAACGGGAGCCTCAGTGGAAGGGGAGATGAGAATCGATCAGCGCTTCGAGCTCGTTGACCACCGGCACGAGTTGTCGCGGCTGGTCTTCCTGGCTGAATTCGGCCACGTGACCGCGATATGTGATCCGGTAGTGGAAGCAGTCGGCGCAGGTGACGGAGGACTGGGGCACGGGAGCGGGAACGCTTTCGATGTTCGCGCTTTCGAGCCCCCTGCGGACTCGCCTGATCTTTCTGACGCCCACCCTGAAGCGGACGGCGTTCCCGCCTCCCTTCGCCGTCGCGTGACGACCACGTGTGATCCGCAGCGATCGTGGTTCGGCCTTGAGTCCGCCGCTGCGCTGGTAGGCGACCGCAAATTGGGCAACCGAGGGCGGGGGAGGCGACGTTGCCACCGCTGGGCCGCCGCATCCCGGGTGCATCGCCAGGCAGGCCAGGGCTGTCGCGAGCAAAGCCATTGTCAAAACCGTAGCGACGGGGAGAGAACTTGAGCGAGAACGACCACAAGCTGCCGGGGACGGCGTCCCTGGGCGAGCTGACCGATCAGCTGCACGAGGCCCGCGAGCGGGCGCGCCTCGGCGGCGGCGAGGAGAAGATCGCCAGGCAGCACGAGCGCGGCAAGTTGACGGCGCGCGAGCGGGTCGACCTCCTCGTCGACGAGGGCACCTTCGTCGAGATGGGGATCCACGGCCGACCGCACTTCGCCCAGCGGGCGATGGACGGGGTCGAGGCGCCGGCCGACGGCGTCATCACCGGCTGGGGCGACGTCGAAGGCCGCTCCTGCTGCATCGCCGCCTACGACTTCACCGTGATGGCCGGCTCGATGGGGATGACCGGCGAGCTCAAGGTCACCCGGCTGCGCGAGATGGCGCTGCAGAAGCGGATGCCCTTCATCTGGCTGCTCGACTCGGCGGGGGCCAGGATCCAGGAGGCCGCCGGGTCGCTCTTCGCCGGCTCCGGCCACCTCTTCCGCGAGGAGGTCGAAATGTCGGGGGTGATCCCGATGGTGGCGGCGATGATGGGCCCCTGCGCGGCCGGCACCGCCTACATCCCGGCGCTTTCGGACTTCGTCCCGATGGTCTCCGGCCAGGGCGCGATGGCCCTCGCCGGCCCCCACCTGACCAAGGCCGTCACCGGCGAGGAGATCTCGATGGAGGAGCTCGGCGGCGCCAAGGTCCACTGCCGCAAATCGGGAGTCGGGGACCTCGAGGTGCGCGACGACGAGGAATGCATCGCCAAGGTCAAGGCGTATCTCTCCCACTTCCCGCCGAACTGCGAACAGAAGCCACCGCTGAGGGAGACCTCCGACCCCGACGACCGCCGCTCCGAGAAGCTGCTCGAGATCGTCCCCGAGTCCTCGCGCCAGCCCTACGACATGTACGGGGTGATCGCCGAGATCGTCGACGACGGGGAGTGGTTCGACATCAAGCCGAAATTCGCGAAAAGCCTGATCACCTGCTTCGCCCGCTTCGGCGGCCAGCCGGTCGGGATCGTCGCCAACCAGCCGAAGCACCTGGCCGGCATCCTCGACAACGACTCATCCGACAAGGCGGCGCGGTTCATCAACCTCTGCGACGCCTTCAACATCCCGCTCGTCTTCCTCCAGGACGTGCCGGGCTTCATGGTCGGCTCGAAGGTCGAGCACGCCGGGATCATCCGCCACGGGGCGAAGATGCTCTATGCGGTCAGCCGGGCGACGGTGCCGAAGGTGACGGTGATCGTCCGCAAGGCCTACGGCGCCGGCTATTACGTGATGTGCGGCAAGGCCTATGAGCCCGACCTGATCGTCGCCTGGCCCGGGGCCGAGATCTCGGTGATGGGGCCGGAGGGGGCGGTCGAAATCATCGGCCGCTCCGCGATCGAGGCCTCCGAGGACCCGGAGGCGACCCGGGAGGCGATGCTCGACGCGGTCCGCAAGCAGATCGACCCGTACATCGCCGCCGGCAACGCGGTGATCGACGACATCATCGACCCGCGCGAGACGCGGCCGACGATCGTCAAGGCGCTGCGGATGGCGCGGACCAAGCACGTCTCCAAGCCCGCCAAACGGCACGGGGTGATGCCGGTATGACCGAGGTGCTGCTGCGCAACGAGAAGGAGCAGTTCACCGGTCTCCTCGTCTTCGACGGGGCCGTGTTCGAGGCGTTCGGGTTCGAGATCGGCGGCTCGTTCGGAAGCTTCGCCCGGATCCCGGTGGCGATGATGGAAAGCGCCGAGGCCTCGTTCGACTCGGGGATGCTGAAGACGCCGAAGCTGGTGATCACCGGCCGCGAGGACCTCCAGCTCGGCGACCTCCAGCTCCCGTTCGACCCCGATCCCTCCGAGCAGGCCGCGGTCGCCCAGCTCGTCGAGGAGATCCAGAGGGCGATCGCGGAGAGGGGGGAAGCATGAGCTCGTTCGACGACCCGGTGGTGATCAGCTGCTCGATCAGCGGCGTGATCGCCAACCGCGAGCAGTGCCCGGCGATCCCCTACACCCCCGAGGAGTACGCGGCCGAGGCCCGGCGCGCGGTCGACGAGGGCGCGTCGCAGATCCACATCCACGCCCGCAGGCCCGACGGGACACCCTCCTATGAGGTCGAGGATTTCCGGGCCATCACCGACGCGATCGTGGCCGAGGTGGGCGACGTGATCGTCAACTACTCGACCGGTGCGATCGGGATCCCGATCGAGAAGCGGATCGAGTACCTGCGCGAGCTCCGACCCGACGTCGCCGCGCTCAACATGAGCTCGATGAACTACGCGAAGTACTCGCGCCGGCGCAAGGACTTCGTCTTCAAGGCAGTCTTCGAGAACAGTTTCGACACGATCATCGAGTTTCTGAGCGCGATGCGCGACCTAGGGATCAAGCCCGAGCACGAGTGCTTCGACGCCGGCCACGTCGCCAACCTCGACCCGCTGATCGACATGGGCCTGCTCGAGCCCCCGCTCCAGATCTCGCTCGTGATGGGGGTCAACGGCGGCATCCGGCCGACGGCAAGGAACGTCGCCTTCATGTCGGAGCAGATCCCCGGCGGCGCCGACGGCGGGAACCAGTGGCAGGTGATCGGGATCTCGCGCGACCAGTGGAAACTGCTCGGGGCCTCGCTGGTCCTCGGCGGCAACGTCCGCGCCGGGCTCGAGGACAATCTCTACCTGCCGGACGGCGAGATGGCGAAGTCGAACGGCGATCTGATCGCGAAGGCCCGGCAGATGGCGGAGGACGTCGGACGCCGCGCCGCCACCGTCGCCGAGGCGCGCGAGCTGCTCGGGGTGCCGGGACGTGAGCGGGCTTCCGCTTAGCGACGTCAGGGTCCTCGACCTGACCCGGCTGCTGCCGGGCGGATTCTGCTCGCTGCTGCTGGCCGACCTCGGCGCCGAGGTGCTGAAGGTCGAGGACACCGGGGTCGGCGACTACGTCCGTTGGGCGCCGCCCTACTACGGCGGCGAGGAGCAGCAGGAGCTCGGCACCCGCTCGGCTCTGTACCTGTCTCTGAATCGCGGCAAGCGCTCGATCCGCCTCGACCTGAAGACGCAGCCGGGCCGAGATGCCCTGCTGCGGTTGGTCGGGCAATACGACGTCGTCCTCGACGGCTTCCGCCCGGGCGTCCTCGACCGGCTCGGGGTCGGGTACGAGCGGATGCGGGAGGCGAACCCGGCGATCGTCTTCTGCGCGATCACCGGCTACGGCCAGGACGGTCCCTACACCGAGCGCGCCGGCCACGACATGAACTACCTCGGCCTGGTCGGCCTGCTCGGCCTGACCGGGGCGAAGGGCGGGCCGCCGGTCCAGTCGGGCGGCCAGATCGCCGACATCGGCGGCGGCGCGCTGATGGCCGCCTTCGGGGTGATGGCGGCCCTGCACGAGAGCCGCCGGTCCGGCGAGGGCCAGATGGTCGACGTCTCGATGGCCGATGGCGCGCTCTCCTGGCTGGCGATGGTCGCCGGCCGCTACTTCTGCGACGGCGAGGTCCCGCGGCGCGGCGAGCAGCAGCTCGCCGGCGGGCTGATCTGCTACCTGCCCTACGAGGCGAAGGACGGCTGGGTGACCTGCGGCGCGCTCGAGCCGAAGTTCTGGGCTGCCCTCTGCAACGGGGTCGGGCGGCCGGACCTGATCGAGTCGCAGTTCGATCCGCCCGGCTCTGACGCCTGGCGCGAGATCGCAGAGGTCTTCCGCTCGCGCACACGCGAGGAGTGGCGGGCCTTCAACGACGAGCACGACTGCTGCGTCGAGCCGGTCCTCGACGTCGACGAGGCGCTCGACTCGGAGCTGGTCCGCGCCCGCGCGATGGTCGTCGAGATCGAGCAGCCCGGGCTGGGGACGATCCGCCAGCTCGGGG
Organism: Solirubrobacterales bacterium; assembly: GCA_036557525.1. Classification (GTDB taxonomy): domain Bacteria; phylum Actinomycetota; class Thermoleophilia; order Solirubrobacterales; family 70-9; genus VRUE01. Next base: position 6,324 of record DATBHH010000127.1, read on the forward strand.
TCCCGGTGAAGATGAGCCGCACCCCCGCCGATCCGACCCGCCCGGCGCCGGCCTTCGGGGAGCACACGCGGGAGGTCCTCGGCGAGGCCGGGTACTCGGAGGAGGAGGTCGCGGCGATGCTCGAGTCCGGTGCGGCGGCCGGCCCCGGATCGCATATGGCGGAGGCCGGAGGCCGGAGCCATGGGCGCTAGTTCGACCCCGAACCCGGCCGCGTCCATCTCTGACTCCTCGGGGCCGGGCTCGGGCTCGCTTCGGATCGGGGAGCTGGCCGAGGCCTCCGGCGTCCCGGTGCCGACGATCAAGCACTACCTGCGCGAGGGCCTGCTCCCGGAGCCGGTCAAGACGAGCCGCAACATGGCCTACTACCCGCCCGAGTTCGTCGAGCGGATCCGGCTGATCAAGCAGCTCCAGGAGGAGCGGTTCATGCCGCTGAAGGCGATCAGGTCGGTCCTCGAAGAGGGGCCTGAGAGGGCGCGGGCGCTGGTCGAGCTCGAGGACCGGATCCTCGACCGCGCCCTCGCCGATGAGCGGGCCCGGACGAGCGCTGCCGAGGCGCGCGAGCGCTACGGGGTTCCGAAGGAGGTGCTCGACCGGCTCGAGGAGCTCGAGGTCCTGAGCCCGAACAGCCGCGGCTACTCACCCTCCGACATCCGGATCATCGAGGCGATCAGCCGCTTCCGCACCGGGGGCTACGACGAGGAGATCGGGTTCACGGTCTACGACACCCTCCGCTACAAGCGGGCGATCGAAGAGCTGGTTCGGGAAGAGATCGCGATGGTCATGGAGCGGCTCGCCGGCGAGGTTCCCCCGGAGAAGGTCGTGGCGATGCTCGAGGCCGGTTCGCAGCCGCTCCACGACCTGATCGCCGCCCTCCACACCAAGGCGATGGTCGCCGAGCTCGAGCGGCACCGCGCCGGTCGGTCCTAGCTCTCCCTCAGCTCGGCCAGGCCCTGCTCGCGGGTCGTGATCGGCTCGTATCCGAGCTCGCGGCGAGCCTTGGCGATGTCGATCGTGCACTCCTGGGTCAGGATCCAGGACCGGAAGGTGGTCATCGGCGGTTGGCCCGAGAGAGGCAGGAGCTTCCACGCGGCCTCCGATATCCGCGCCAGAGGCGCCGCGGTCCAGGCCGGGAGGCTGCGATCCGGCGGCTCGATCCCCTGGGTCTCGATCAGGGCGGTAACGAACTCGCGAAAGACCACCGGCTCCCCGTCGGTGATGAAGTACGCCTCCCCCGGCCGCCCCTTCCCGGCGGCGAGGAGCATCCCCTCGGCGACGTTGTCGACGTGGGCGGTGTCGGTCACATTGCGGCCGCCGCCGACCCAGGCCCATTTGCCGGCCTCGACCGTCCTCACCATCTCCGGCAGGAGGGTGGTGTCGCCCTTGCCCCAGACGAACCGGGGCCTGACGGTGAGGGTCTCGAAGCCGGGGCGGTTCGCGCGGCGCACGGCGAGCTCGGCGCGCGCCTTCGTCGCCGGGTACGGGGCCGGGGAGTCGGGCCGCAGGGGCGCGTCCTCGTCAACGTGGACGAGGGGCTCGCCCGCCATCAGGGCCGCCTCGGTGCCGCAGTGGACGAAGCGACGAACGCCTGCCGCGGCGGAGGCCGCCAGCGCGTTCTCGGTGCCGCCGACGTTTCCCCGTTCGAACTCCTTCCAGTCGCCCCAATCGCCGAGATGGGCGGCGAGGTGGAAGGCGAGCTCGGCGCCCCCGGCGCCCGCCTCGAGCGAGGCGCGGTCGGAGAGATCACCCCGGACCGGCTCGGCGCCGCGGTCGGCCACCGTCTTGGCCGAAGCGTCGGAGCGGGCCAGCGCCCGCACCCGGGTCCCTTCTCCGACCAGGCGCTCGATCAGGCGCCCCCCGATGAAGCCGGATCCACCCGTTACGAAGGCCGTCGAGGTCACCGGCGCCGATGTTAGCCGCGCTGGATCGTGGGTACGAGGGTCGGTCAGACGTCCAAATAGCTTGGTGCGGCGTGTCCCGACTGGTAGGCCTGCATTGGCCGATGTGTCCATCGGAGACGATCCGAAACGGAGGGAGGACGGCATGAACTTCACGATCGACAGGCGGGGAATTCCATTTGCCCTGATCGGGCTGCTGGCTGCCGTCGCGATCCTGATCCTTGGAGCCGGACCCGGGCTCGCCAGGGCCAGCTCGAGCCAAGGCTCCGCCAAGGCCTCGAAGAGAAGGGGACCTCGCGGCCCGAGAGGAAAGAGAGGACAGAGAGGACAGAGGGGACAGAGAGGCGCCCAGGGCCCGATCGGGCCCCAGGGGCCGATCGGGCCTCCGGGGCCCAAGGGCGACGCCGGCGACACCGGGCCGCAGGGGCCTGAAGGCCCGACTGGCAAAGCCGGCCCGACCGGCCCCGCCGGCCCCGCCGGCGCTACCGGCGCCCAGGGCCCGCCCGGGGCGGCCGGTGCCACGGGGGCCACGGGGGCGGCCGGTGCCACGGGTGCCACGGGGGCGGCCGGTGCCACGGGTGCCACCGGCGCCACCGGCCCAACCGGCGCAACCGGCGCAACTGGCGCAACCGGCCCGACGGGCCCGGCGGGCGGGCCGACCGGCGACACCGGCCCTCAGGGGCCGACCGGCGACACCGGACCGACCGGCGACACCGGACCGACCGGAGCGACCGGGGACCAGGGCCCCATGGGTCCCCAGGGACCGACCGGCGACACCGGTCCTCAGGGGCCGACCGGCGACACCGGCGCGACCGGCGACACCGGC